>NZ_AP043781.1:2510138-2823906 GCF_055388505.1 Bisbaumannia salifodinae | reverse complement strand
GGCCGACCCGGACGCCTGGCTGCCCCGGGTGCGCCATGCCGGGGCCATCTTCATGGGGCGTCATACCGCCGAGGCCCTGGGTGACTACTGCGCCGGCCCCAATCATGTGCTGCCCACCTCCGGTACCGCGCGTTTCTCCTCGCCGCTGGGGGTCTACGACTTCCAGAAGCGCTCCTCGATCATCCACTGTTCCGAGGTCGGGGCCTCCAGCCTGGGGCCCACCGCCTCGATCCTGGCCCGGGGCGAGTCCCTGACCGCGCATGCCCGTTCGGCGGAATATCGCATCAAGTCGTGAGTCGGTCGGGTGGGTATCGACGACGATGCCAACAACGACAAGGGCCCCGCCTAGGCGGGGCCCTTGTCGTTCAGGGAGAGGCGAATCAGCGCTGGCGCGGCTCCGGGGGCGGGTGCTCGCCGCTGTCGAGAGCCGGCTCCAGGCGCTGGTCGCGGGAGTTAGGGGCGTTGCTCTGGGCCATTAGGGGTGGACGGCGTCGGGCGCTCGCCCACCTCCAGCACCAGTTCCAGGGGCTGGCCGCCGCGAATCACCGTCAGCGGTAGCTCGGCGCCGGGGGCGATGGCGGCGATATCGCTCATCGCCACCCGGGCGTCGAGGATGGGGCGTCCGTCCACCTCCAGCAACACGTCGCCGGGGCGCAGGCCGGCGCGGTCCGCGGGGCCGTCGGCCATGACCCCGGCGATCACCACGCCGCGGGGCGTCTGCAGGCCGAAGGAGAGGGCCAGCTCCGGGGTCATCTCCTGGGCCTCGATGCCCAGCCAGCCGCGGATCACCCGGCCCTGAGTGACCAGCTCCTCGAGGATATTGCGGGCCAGGTTGGCGGGAATCGCGAAGCCGATGCCCTGGGAGCCGCCGGAGCGGGAGAAGATGGCGGTATTGATGCCCACCAGGGCGCCCTCCGGGTCGATCAGGGCGCCGCCGGAGTTGCCCGGGTTGATGGCCGCATCGGTCTGGATAAAGTCCTCATAGGCGTTGAGGCCCAGGTGGCTGCGACCGGTGGCGCTGATGATCCCCATGGTCACCGTCTGGCCGACCCCGAAGGGGTTGCCGATGGCCAGGGCCACGTCGCCCACCGCCACCCGGCTGGAGTCCGAGAGGGCGATCACCGGCAGCTCGTCCAGCTCGATGCGCAGTACCGCCAGGTCGCTCTCCGGGTCGGTGCCGATGACTTCGGCCAGGGTCTCACGACCATCCCGCAGGGCCACCTGGATCTGGTCGGCGCCGCCGATCACATGGTGGTTGGTCAGCACATAGCCGTCGCGGCTGACGATGACGCCGGAGCCCAGGCTGGAGAGCATGCGTTGCCGGCTGGGCAGGTCGTCGCCGTAGAACTGGCGGAAGAAGGGGTCGGACATCAGCGGGTGCTCGTCGCGCTCGACGATCCGCGACGAGTAGATATTGACCACCGCCGGGGCGGCGCGCTCCACCGCCTCGGCGTAGCTGACCGGCCCCTGGCCGCGGTTCAGGGGCGGGGCCTGCTCGATCTCCGGTGAGGGGCGGGAGGCGGGTCGGGCCTCCTCGCTGGCGACGGGGAGGGCGTCGGGTTCCGGGGTCGGCGCCGGGTCGCGCCCGCCCAGTTGAGGAAAGAGCAGTAGCAGGAGGGCGGCGATGACCAGGCCCGCCAGGGCCGGCCATAGCCAGGAGATCAGCTTGCGACCCATGCGGGGCTCCCGGTCTGGCGTGGCGGGGCCTCCGCCACAGTGGTTACAATGGCCGATAGTGTAACATCGCCCCAATCGAGGAGCAGGAATGATCAGACGCGACGAGCTGGTGGCGGCCTGCCAGGCCGAGCTTCGGGCCGAGGGCTTCAGGGACTATACCGTCAATGGCTTGCAGGTGGCGGGCCGGGAGCGGGTGACCCGGATAATGAGCGGAGTCACTGCTTGCCAGGCCCTGCTCGACGAGGCGGTGGCCTGGGACGCCGATCTGCTGCTGGTGCACCACGGCTACTTCTGGAAGAACGAACCGGTGCCGATCACCGGCATCAAGCAACGACGGCTCAAGACGTTGCTGGGTCACGATATCAGCCTGCTGGCCTATCACCTGCCGCTGGATGCCCATATCACCCTGGGCAACAACGCTCGGCTCGGCGAGCGCCTGGGGCTGCGTGCCAGCGGCTGCGCCGATGGCGAATTGGGGGAGGGGCTGGTATGGCTGGGCGAGCCCGATCTGTCCCTGGACGATACGGCCCTTGCCGCGCGGATCGCCGAGCGCCTGGGCCGCGAGCCGCTGCTGGTCTCGGGGCATGAGGGCCCTCTCGAGCGCATCGCCTGGTGCACCGGCGGCGCCCAGGACATGATCACCCTGGCCCACGAGGCCGGTGCCCAGGCCTTTATCTCCGGGGAGATCTCCGAGCGCACCACCCATCTGGCCCGGGAGCTGGGCATCAGCTACCTGGCGGCGGGTCACCATGCCACCGAGCGCTATGGGGTCCAGGCATTGGGCGACTGGCTGGCCGAGCGCTTCGCTATCGAGCATCGCTTCGTGGATATCGATAATCCTGCCTGAGAGGCACCCAGGGTAGGGCCCAAACGCATGGGGCCAGGCATATTGCCTGGCCCCATGCGTTTGGTGTGTGTTTATTGCGGCTGATTCAGTAGCGCGGCGGCTGGGCCGTGGCGGAGGCCGTTTCGGCTTCCTCGGGGCTGCGGCGCAGTCTGCCGGGAAACGCTCGGAAAGGGTGCCGAGGCACCCATGTCCGATGAGCGTATCTAGTAGCGCGGCGGCTGGGTCGTGGCGGAGGCCGTTTCGGCCTCTTCGGGGCTGCGGCGCAGCCCGAAATCCTCGGAAAGCGTGCCATGGGTGCCGTCGGCATAGTCCCGGGGCGGGGCGCTGCCCTCGGTCTCGCCTTCGGTGGCGAGCTCGGCGGCGTCGCTGGCATGCAGGCGACGCTTGAGATGATCGTCGTCGCAGAAGCGCTCAGCGCTCTGGGCCAACTGCTGCTGCAGCTCCTGGCTCTGGCGCTGAATGCCCTGCAGCAGGTCGGCGGCCCGGGAGAAGTGATCGTTCAGCGAGTCCTTGACCTGAGTCAGCTCCAGCTCGGTTTCAGCCAGGCGCTGGCGCACCTTCTGATTGCGGGCCACGTTGGCGTTGAGCAGATGGTAGCCGAGGGCGCCGATGCCGATGCCGGCAAGGCCGCTGGCGATGGCCAGGATCCAGTCGATATTGCTCTCGTACACGGTGTTCCCCTTGAAATTCTTTATCAGCCAGGCGGCTCCTGGCGGTTGGCATCTCGCCCACACCATTATACGAGGGACTCCGAGGGCCGGGTCAATGCGACCGCCGACGCATGGGAATCCGTCAGCGCCTGCGTATAATAGCGCCCCGAAGCCCCGAGTCCGAGGTAGCCAAGACGCTGATGTGCGCGACAATGACTTCCACTGCCCCCGCCGCCGCGGGCCCCATGGCCCGCTACCGTGCCGACCTGGAGCGCGACGGCTTCCAGTATGACGCCGCCCAGGAGCAGGCGGTGGCCCATCTGCAGCGACTCTACGACGACCTGGTTAAGCGGCCGGCGCCGGCCAAGGTGGGCGTGCCCGGCAAGGGCCTGAAGTCGCGGGTGGCCGGCCTGTTCGGCAAGAAGAAAGGCGGCGAGGCCCCCCGTCCCCCGGCGATCATGGGCCTCTACTTCTGGGGCGGCGTCGGTCGCGGCAAGACCTACCTGGTGGATACCTTCTATGAGTCGCTGCCCTTCCCGGAGAAGATGCGCACCCATTTCCACCGTTTCATGCAGCGGGTGCACAACGAGCTGGAGCACTACAAGGGCGAGAAGAATCCCCTGACCCTGATCGCCGCCAAGTTTGCCGCCGAGGCGCGGGTGATCTGCTTCGACGAGTTCTTCGTCAAGGACATCACCGATGCGATGATCCTCGCCAATCTGCTCGAGGCGCTCTTCGAGCGGGGGGTGGTGCTGGTCACTACCTCGAATATCGTGCCCTCGGAACTCTACAAGGATGGCCTGCAGCGGGCCCGCTTCCTGCCGGCCATCGACCTGCTGGAGCGCCACTGCGAGGTGGTCAACGTCGACTCGGGCATCGACTACCGGTTGCGGGCCCTGGAGCGGGCGGAGATCTTCCACTCGCCCCTGGATGCCGCCGCCGAGGCGGAGCTTTCCCGCAGCTTCCGCGAGATCGCCGGCCAGGAGGGGGAGGCCGAGGTGCCCATCGAGATCAATCGCCGGGTACTCAAGGCGCGCCGATGCCATGACGATGTGGTGTGGTTCGAGTTCCGCGAGCTCTGCGATGGGCCGCGCAGCCAGAACGACTATATTGAGTTGGCCCGGGAATATCATACGGTGCTGGTCTCCAGCGTGACCCAGATGGGGCGGGGCACCGACGACCAGGCGCGGCGCTTTATCAATATGGTCGACGAATTCTATGACCGCGGCGTCAAGCTGTTGATGTCGGCGGAGGTGCCGGCGGAGCGGCTCTATACCGAGGGCAGCCTCTCCTTCGAGTTCGATCGCACCCTGTCGCGGCTCCAGGAGATGCAGTCCCACGAGTATCTGGCGCTGCCCCATAAGCCCTGACCCGGCTGGCCTCCCGCTTGTGCGGGCGGGTGATTGCCCCGGTGGGGGCGGGTCGTGTAGAATGCGCCCTCGCTCGAACGTTGCCATGGCTTAGGCCCTGGCAACCAAGAAAAATAGGGATGGTCGCGTGGGCCCGGCCCGCAAGACCCAAATTTCGACTTTTGGTGATTCATCCATGAAGACGTTTACTGCTAAGCCGCAGTCCGTCCAGCGCGACTGGTATGTCGTCGACGCCGCGGACAAGACGCTCGGTCGTCTGGCGACCGAAATCGCTCGCCGCCTGCGTGGCAAGCACAAGCCCGAGTACACCCCCCACGTCGACACCGGCGATTATATCGTCGTGATCAACGCCGAGAAGGTGAAGGTGACCGGCAACAAGGCCCAGGACAAGACCTACTACCGTCACACCGGTTACCCGGGTGGTCTGCGCTCCATGAGCTTCGAGAAGCTGATCGATCACGCTCCCGAGCGCATCATCGAGAAGGCCGTCAAGGGTATGCTGCCCAAGGGTCCGCTGGGTCGCGCCATGTACACCAAGCTCAAGGTCTATGCCGGTGCCGAGCATCCGCATGCCGCTCAGCAGCCGCAAGAACTGAACATCTGAGGGATAATTCGCCATGTCACAGCAGTATTATGGTACCGGGCGCCGCAAGACCTCTACCGCGCGCGTCTTCGTCAAGCCGGGCACCGGCAAGATCACCGTCAACAATCGTGATCTGGACCAGTATTTCGGCCGCGTTACCGGTCGTATGGTGGTGCGTCAGCCCCTGGAACTGACCGAGACCACCGGCCAGTTCGACATCTACGTCACCGTTCAGGGTGGCGGTGGTTCCGCTCAGGCGGGCGCCATTCGTCACGGCATCACCCGCGCCCTGATCGAGTACAACGAAGAGTTCCGCAGCCCGCTGCGTGCCGCCGGCTACGTGACCCGCGATGCGCGTCAGGTCGAGCGTAAGAAGGTCGGCCTGCGCAAGGCGCGTCGTCGCCCGCAGTTCTCCAAGCGTTAATCTCGCTTCGAGACTGTCGGAAAGCGCTCAGACCCTCGTGGGTCTGGGCGTTTTTTTTGTCTTCTAAACAATAACTTATATACATCTGCCACTTAGGTCAGAGTCTGCTTAATCTTGTGTTCCGGCAGGCATTTTTTTACCATAGTGCGCATTTGTATCCGTGGCTGCGGATCGCGGTTCCGCGAAACGACAACGGGTAGTTGATGGGAGAAACCTGAAGATGGCAGATAACGGCGTAAACAAAGGGCGGCGCCGTTTCCTCGTTGGTGCCACCACCGTAGTGGGTGCGGTGGGCGCCGTCGGGGTTGCGGTTCCCTTTGTGGCTTCCTGGCAGCCCAGTGCCAGGGCAAGGGCGGCGGGTGCCCCGGTGAGTGCGGATATCTCCAAGCTCGAACCGGGACAGCAGATGACCGTCGAATGGCGGGGTAAGCCGGTATGGATCGTGCATCGCACCGCGGAGATGATCGAGCGTACCCAGGGCATCGACCCCTCGCGCCTTTCCGATCCGGAGTCGACGGTGCCGCAGCAGCCGGCCTATGTCAGCGGGCAGCTGCGTTCACTGCGTCCCGAGATCGGCGTGCTGGTGGGCATCTGTACCCACCTGGGCTGCTCTCCGACCTTCCGGCCCGAGCCCGGCGCCGCCGACCTGGGTGGCGATAGCTGGCCGGGCGGCTACTTCTGCCCCTGCCACGGCTCGCGTTTCGACCTGGCGGGTCGGGTCTTCGCCAATGTGCCGGCACCCATCAACCTCGAGGTGCCCCCCTACCGTTTCGATAGCGACGAGATCGTCGTGATCGGTGAAGATGAGGAGGCCGCCTGATGGGTAACCCGAATCGCGTCAAGGCCGACAGCGGCATCATGCGCTGGATCGATGACCGCTTCCCGGCCACCCAGATGTGGCAGGAGCACCTCTCCAAGTACTACGCCCCGAAGAACTTCAACTTCTGGTACTTCTTCGGTTCCCTGGCGCTGCTGGTGCTGGTCAACCAGATCCTCACCGGCGTCTGGCTGACCATGAGCTTCAACCCCTCCGCCGAGGGGGCCTTCGCCTCCGTCGAGTACATCATGCGCGACGTGGAGTGGGGGTGGTTGATCCGCTATATGCACTCCACCGGGGCCTCGGCCTTCTTCGTGGTGGTCTATCTGCATATGTTCCGTGGCCTGCTCTACGGCTCCTACCGGGCGCCCCGCGAGCTGGTGTGGATCTTCGGCATGACCATCTACCTGCTGCTGATGGCGGAAGCCTTCATGGGTTACCTGCTGCCCTGGGGGCAGATGTCCTACTGGGGCGCCCAGGTGATCATCTCGCTGTTCTCGGCGATTCCGGCGATCGGCCCCGACCTGGCCCAGTGGGTGCGCGGTGACTTCCTGATCTCCGGCATTACCCTGAACCGTTTCTTCGCCCTGCATGTGGTGGCCCTGCCCATCGTGATCCTGGCGCTGGTGGTGCTGCACCTGATCGCCCTGCACGAGGTGGGTTCCAACAACCCCGACGGCATCGATATCAAGGAAAAGAAGGACGAGACCGGCAAGCCGCTGGACGGCATTCCCTTCCACCCTTACTACACCGTCAAGGACCTGGTGGGCGTGGCGGTCTTCCTGTTCGTCTTCTGCATGGTGATCTTCTACTTCCCCGAGGGCGGCGGCTACTTTATCGAGAAGCCCAACTTCGAGCCGGCCAACCCGCTGAAGACGCCGGATCATATCGCCCCGGTATGGTACTTCACGCCCTTCTACGCCATGCTGCGCGCCATTACCTTCTCGCTGTTCGGCCTGGATGCCAAGTTCCTCGGCGTGGTGGTCATGGGGGGCGCGATCGCGATCCTCTTCGTGCTGCCCTGGCTCGACCGTAGCCCGGTGCGCTCCATGCGCTACAAGGGCTGGATCTCCAAGGTGATGCTGGTGCTGTTCGCCATCAGCTTCGTGATCCTCGGCGTGCTCGGCGTGCTGCCGGCGACCCCGGTGCGTACCCTGGTGTCCCAGGTGTGTACCGCGATCTACTTTGCCTTCTTCCTGCTGATGCCGCTTTACACCAAGCTGGAGAAGACCAAACCCGTTCCGGAGAGGGTGACTGGCTAATGAAAAAGCAACTCTTCGCACTGCTGTTCGCGCTGGTGCCCTTTACGGCACTGGCGGCGGGGGGCGCCGACGTGCCCTATTCGATGACCCCCGACCTCCAGGATCGGCCCTCCCTGCAGCGGGGCATGCAGCTGTTCACCAACTACTGCATGGGCTGTCACAGCCTGGAGCATCAGCGCTTCGCCCGCGCCGCCGAGGACCTGGGCATGCCCCAGGACCTGGTCGAGGAGAACCTGATCTTCTCCTCCGACCTGGCCTTCAACGACCAGATGCATAACGCCATGGTCCCCGAGGATGCCGAGACCTGGTTCGGCTCCGCGGCGCCGGACCTGACCCTGGAGGCGCGCCTGCGCGGCACCGACTGGATCTACTCCTACCTGCTCAGCTTCTACAAGGACCCGAGTCGCCCCACCGGGGTGAACAACGCGGTCTTCGAGCTGGTGGCCATGCCCAATGTGCTGGAACCGCTGCAGGGGGTCCAGGAGATGGTCTGTGCCGAGAGCGATCGTCCCCACGGCCATGCCGAGCTCGATCCGCTGACCGGCAAGTACCAGTCCTGTGAGGTGCTGCAGGTGACTCGTCCCGGGGCCATGGAGCCCGAGGAGTTCGAGGAAGCGGTCTATGACCTGACCAACTTCCTCGCCTATGTGGGCGAGCCCTCCAAGCTCCAGGCCCAGGCCCTGGCTCCGAAGGTGCTGATCTTCATCTTCATCTTCGGCGTCATCGCCTACCTGCTCAAGCGCGAGTACTGGCGCGATATTCACTGATCGGCATGCCGTTCGGTGCGGGGGCGCATGACCGAGTCATGCGCCCCTTTGTGTCGAAGGCCTGGGGCCGGTCGATAGGCACTTGCCCTATCGATTGCCCCTGAGGTACGACTACTGTCCGAACGGGCGTGTTATCATCTTGGCTCGAACTGATGCGAGGATTGTTTCATGGGTGTAGTGGCCAAGCGGTCGTCGATGACCTTCTATTCCGGTAGCGATGATCACTTCAGTCATCGGGTTCGTATCGTGCTGGCGGAGAAGGGGGTGGCCGTCGATATCCTGGAGGTCTCCGAGGAGAATCACCCCGAGGAGCTGGCGGATCTCAACCCCTACAATAGTGTGCCGACCCTGCTGGATCGCGATCTGGTGCTCTACGAATCCAAGGTAATGATGGAGTACCTGGACGAGCGCTTCCCGCATCCGCCGCTGCTGCCGGTCTATCCGGTGGCCCGGGCCCAGAGTCGCCTGTGGATGCATCGCATCGAACGGGAGTGGTGCCCGCTGGTGGAGCAGATCCTCGGCGGCGCCAAGAAGGATGCCGAGAAGGCGCGCAAGGAGCTGCGCGAGAGCCTGGTGGGCATCTCGCCCATCTTCGAGGACATGGCCTACTTCATGAGCGAGGAGTTCTCGCTGGTGGATTGCTGTCTGGCCCCGATCCTGTGGCGCCTTCCGGCACTCGGGATCGAACTGCCGGAGAAGCAGGTCAAGCCGCTGCTGGGCTACATGCAGCGGGTCTTCGAGCGTGATGCCTTCAAGGACTCCCTGACCGAGGCCGAGAAGGAGATGCGCCCCTGATGGCGCACCGATGAGGCTCGGCGCCGCGGGTGCCGGACTCGTCGCCAGACCGCAACTTTCTCCGGGCCGGGGGTGATCCCGCCGGTCCGACCGAGACGACGAGGAGGGCAGAGATGCTGTCGAGCCGTCCCTATCTGGCCAGGGCCCTGTATCAGTGGCTGCTGGATAACGACCAGACCCCCTATATCGTGGTGGATGCCGAGCGCCCCGGCGTGGTGGTGCCCACCCAATTCGTGCAGAACGGCCAGATCGTGCTGAACATCGCCCCCACGGCGGTGCGCGACCTGTCGATGGACAACGAAGCCATCACCTTCGGTGCCCGCTTCAGTGGTCAGCCCATGCAGGTGGTGGTGCCCGGGGAGGCCCTGGTGGCCCTCTACGCCCGCGAAAATGGCGTGGGCATGGTGTTCGGCCATGAGCCGGTGATGCCGGGCTATGATGATGCCGTGGAAGTGGAGGAGCCCGAGGCGGCCGCCGAAGGGCCCGAGCTCAGTAGCGTAGAGAGCGACACCGAGGTGTCGGATGACGCCGGCGGCGAGCGACCGGCGCCCAAGAAGGGGCGTCCCAGCCTGCGTGTGGTCAAGTAGTCGCTCGCTGGGATCAAGGGATGAAACGACAACGGCGGCCTGTGGGCCGCCGTTGTCGTTTGGCATCATCCGCACACTCAGTCGAGGTACTCGAAGGCCTTGACGATACGCTGCACGCCGCCCACCCCGGAGGCCGCGGCCACGACTCGCTCCGCCTCGGCGCGGGTCACCATGCCCATCAGGTAGACGCTGGCGTTCTCGGTGATCACCCGGATGCGGCCGCCATCGATGGACTCGTCGGCCACCAGTTGGGCGCGAATGCGGGTGGTCAGCCAGGTGTCGGTGGCGCGTTGGGAGAGTGGCAGGTTGGCGGCCACCGCCAGCTCGTTATGTACCTGGCGGACATGGCGCACCTCCCGGGCGATGGCGGTGGCCCGTTCCTGGAGTTCCTGGCTGGGCACCTGACCGGTCAGCAGCACGATGCCGTTGTAGCTGTCCACCTTGACCCGGGCATCGCGGAAGCGGGCGTCGGCCCGCTCCAGGTCGCCCTTGATCTTGAGTTCGATGCTCTGGTCTTCCACCTGGGAGCCCAGGGTGCGCTGGCCGTAGTTCTCGCCCCCCGAGTTGAGGGTGCAGCCGGAGAGGCCGAGGGCGGCGACGATCAAGAGGGATGTCAGTAGGGGCTTGGTCATGTCAGGCCTCGCTGCTGCCGAAGAGTTGTTCGTCGATCAGATCGCACAGGCAGTGGATCACCAGCAGGTGCACTTCCTGGATGCGTGCGGTGGAGGTGGCGGGGACGCGAATCTCGCAGTCGTCCTGGCCGAGCAGGGAGGCCATGTCGCCGCCGTCGCGGCCGGTCAGGGCGACCACCGTCATGTCCCGGTCATGGGCGGCCTGGATCGCCTGGATCACATTGGCGGAGTTGCCGCTGGTGGAGATCGCCAGCAGGACGTCGCCGGGCTGGCCCAGGGCGCGGACCTGCTTGGAGAAGACCTCGTTGTAGCTGTAGTCGTTGGCGATGGAGGTCAGGGTCGAGGTGTCGGTGGTCAGGGCCAGGGCCGGCAGGCTGGGGCGCTCCCGCTCGAAGCGGTTGAGCAGTTCCGAGGAGAAGTGCTGGCTGTCGCCGGCGCTGCCGCCATTGCCACAGGCCAGGATCTTTCCTTCGTTGACCAGGCACTGCACCATCATCTGGCTGGCCACCTCGATAAAGGGCGGCAACACCTCGCTGGCGTAGGTCTTGGTGTCGATGCTGGCATTGAAGTGGCCGAGAATGCGAGTCTGCAAATCCATCTTCCGGGTCCTTTGGCGGTCAGAACGCTTCGAAGGCGGCGCGCACCCAGTGGAAGTCCAGGTGCGGCGGCTGGCCGGTCACGGCCACCACGTCGAAGCGGCAGGGACATGATAGCCGGTTGCGTTGGAGATAAAAATGCGCCGCCCGGATCAGGCGGCGCTGCTTGGTAGGGGTGACGCTCTCGAGGGGGTGGCCGTGGCGGCAGTCGGCGCGATGCTTGACCTCGACGAACACCAGGGTGTCTCCGTCGCGCATCACCAGGTCGAGCTCGCCGCCCTTGGCGTGCTGGTTGCGCGCGACCCGAGTCAGGCCGCGCTCGGCCAGCCAGGCCTCGGCGGCGGTCTCGACGGCCGAGCCGCGGGCGCGGGCGTCAGCGGGCCCGGCCATCGTCGAAGCGATTGAGCAGGGGGAGCTGGGGCACGCCGGCCTCGAAGCGGGCCCAGGGCAGCTCGCGCTGGATGCGGCCATCGGCGGCCGGGCGCAGGCGGCCGGTAGCGCCCGAAATCTCGCTGCCGCCGAGCACCTGGAGCTGCAGCAGGCGGCGTCCCAGCTCGAAGGCATCCACCCCCATGGCGCCCAGCTTCAGCAGGCCCGGGTCCTCGCTCTCGCGTAGCCGGTAGTAGCTGTCGAGGAAGGGCAGCACCTCTTCGCCGCCCACGGCGGCATCGGGAATCAGCCAGGGAATCTCCACGAACATCACCCCATCGAGGTCGTGGTCGACCCGCGGCTGGGGACGCCCCTCATAGAGCTGCGAGGTGCCATAGATGGGTAGGCGATCGACGCCGATGAACTCCAGATTGGGGGGGACCTGGCGGGCATAGCTGGGGATGGCCAGCAGGAACAGCATGTCCGGGCGGCCGGCGGCGGCGCGTCGGGCGCCGTCGGTGGCCGAGCCATTGGGGTTGTAGTTCACCGCCTGGGTCAGCTCGCCGCCCTGGGCCTGCCACTCGCGCTCGAAGGCGCGGCCGACCCGGTTGCCCCACTCGTTGCCGGGAATCAGCATGGCGGCGCGGCGATGGCCATCGGCATAGGCGCGGCGGGCCACCTGGCGGGCCTCGTCCTCGGCGGAGAGGCCATACTGGAAGAGGTTGGCGGCGCGGTTCTCGGCATTGTTGCCGTAGTTCAGCGCCAGGGTCGGCAGCGGCACGCTGTCGCGACCCTCCAGGCGGGTCACCTGATCCTTGTCCAGGGGGCCGATCACCGCCTGGGCGCCGGCCATGGTGGCGGCGGCGTAGAGGGCATCCAGGTCGCCGTGGCTGGCATCGATAAAGCTCAGGCGAGGCACGCGAATGCCTTCCTGTTCGGCCTCCCGCTGGCGCGCCTCCAGGCCGCGGCGGATCTCCTTGGCCAGGTTGGCCAGGGGGCCGGACTCCGGCAGCAGCACGGCGATATGCCGAACTTCCTGGCCGCGCAGGTCGCGCAGGGCCAGCAGGTCGCCGGGCAGGCTGCGCGCCGCCGGGTGGCCGCCATGGCGGCCGCGCCAGGCGTCGAGGCGTTCGAAGAGACGCTCGATGTCGCCGCCGCTGCCGCGCTGTACCGCCACCAGCTCCCGCCAGCCCTGGGTCAGGCGATCCTCGCCCAGGCTCGCCAGGGTGCGCTCGTCGAGGCGGCTCAGCAGCGACCAGAGGGTGTCATTGAGGCCCTCGTCGCCGGTCGCGGCCTGAACCGCCAGCAGCGCCTCGGCGGCGGCGGCGTGCTCGCCGAGCTCGGCCAGCGCCTGCCCCTGGCGCTGGCGCAGGGTGAGGCGCTGGTCGGAGGTGAAGGGCAGGTCGTCGTCCAGGGTCTGGGCCGCCTGCAGCACGCTGTTGGCGTCATCCAGTTGGATGCCGAGTGCGGAAAGCAGCAGCGCCCAGCGAACTCGCGCCTCGCCGTCGAGCCGGCGATCATCGAGTCGCGAGGCCACGTCCAGCGCCTGGGTCGCGTCGCCGCGGCGTGCTAGGATGTCCGCCGCTTCGAGGCGGGAGCGGGCCGCTTCAGCGGGGGCCTGCTGTTCGGCCCGGGCGAGCAGCTCGCCGGGTTCCCGCTCGGTGAGACGCTCCATTATCGCCGGCGGTGCCGCGCAGCCGGCCATCAAGAGGGCGAGAAGGGCGGCGAACAGCCAGCCGCGTCGCGACGTGTGCATAGAACCCTATTCCTTGTCCGATCACTGAACTTTTGGAAGCCGAACCATGGATCCAGCTTACGGCGCATTGTACGTGGTCGCCACGCCGATTGGTAACCTCGAGGATCTCTCCCCCCGGGCCGCCCGGGTGCTCGCCGAGGCGGCGCTGGTGGCCGCCGAGGATACCCGCCATAGCGGACGCTTGTTGCGCCACCTGGGGATCGAGCGGCCGCTGTTGTCGCTGCATGAGCACAACGAGGCGAGCCGGGTGGCGCGTATCGCCGCTCACCTGGCGGCCGGCGAGGACGTGGCCCTGATCAGCGATGCCGGTACGCCCCTGATCTGCGATCCGGGCTTCGTGCTGGTGCGCGAGCTGCGTCGCCTGGGGCATCGCGTGGTGCCGGTGCCGGGCCCCTGCGCCCTGGTGACGGCCCTGTCGGCGGCGGGGTTGCCCACCGACCGCTTCCTGTTTCGCGGTTTCCTGCCCGCCAAGGGGGGCGCCCGGCGGGCGCGGCTCGAGGCCCTGGCGGAACGCGACGAGACCCTGGTCTTCTATGAGTCGCCCCATCGCATCCGCGATACCCTGGCGGATATCGCCGTCTGTTATGGCGAGCGCCATCTGGTGCTGGCCCGGGAGCTGACCAAGACCTTCGAGACCTTCCTGGAGGGGGCGGCCTCGACGCTGCTCGAGGTCCTGGCGGCGGACCCGGACCAGGCCCGTGGCGAGTTCGTGGTGATGGTGGCCGGGGCGCCGCCTCGCGAAGTCGATGCCGTGACCCTGGAGGGCGAGACCCTGCTGGCGGCGCTGCTGAGCGAGGGGGTGGGCGTCAAGCAGAGCGCGGCGGTGGCCACCCGGGTGCTCGGTGGCACCAAGAAGCAGTGGTACGCCCAGGCCCAGGCCTTGAAGGATGCCCGATAGTCCAGCGCGGCGCCCAAGGCGAAGTGATAACTTACTGCCATGCCGTCGCCCTCGGCGCGGGGCCGGGTGGGCGTCAAGCAGAGTGCGGCGCTAGCCGCCCGGGTGTTGGGGGCGCCAGGTAACCCTGGTACGCCCAGGCCCAGGCCTTGAAGGATGCCCGATAATCCAGCGCGGCGCCCAAGGCGAGTGATAACTTACTGCCATGCCGTCGCCCTCGGCGCGGGGCCGGTTGTGGGGGCGGCGGCGCGCTGTTATCCTTGCCCGCTTGGGAGTCGGCCGAGACAGTCGCCGCCGGCCTTTGGTCGGGGGAGGAAAGTCCGGGCTCCATAGGGCAGGGTGCCAGGTAACGCCTGGGCGGCGCGAGCCGACGGCTAGTGCAGCAGAGAGTAGACCGCCTAAGCTTCCCTCGGGAAGCCGGTAAGGGTGAAAGGGTGCGGTAAGAGCGCACCGCGCGCCTGGTAACAGTGCGTGGCACGGTAAACCCCACCCGGAGCAAGACCAAATAGGAACCCGTTGGCGTGGCCCGCGTTGGGTTCGGGTAGGTTGCTTGAGGGGCGCGGCGACGCGTCTCCTAGATGAATGGCTGTCCACGACAGAACCCGGCTTAATGGCCGACTCCCTCTCTATTTATCCCCCGCCACGGCATGCCGTGGCCTTGGCCAGGCACCTTAGCGGAATCCCATGTCCTCATCCGAGACCCTCGCGCCCTCCTTCCAGCACGCCAGCGTCCTGCTCGACGGCGCCGTCGAGGCCCTGGTGCATGATCCCGAAGGGACCTACCTGGATGGGACCTTCGGCCGTGGCGGCCATTCCCGTGCCATCCTCGCGCGCCTGGCGTCGGCGGGGCGGCTGCTGGCCGTGGATCGCGACCCCCAGGCGATCGCCGAGGCGGGGCGCATCGATGATCCCCGCTTCAGCATCGAACAGGGCGAGTTCTCCCGCCTGGGCGAGTTCGCCGAGGCCCATGGCCTGCACGGCCGCCTCTCCGGCATCCTGCTCGATATCGGCGTCTCGTCTCCTCAATTGGACGATCCCGAGCGGGGTTTCAGCTTCCTGCGCGACGGTCCCCTGGACATGCGCATGGACCCGACCCACGGCGAGAGCGCCGCGTCCTGGCTGGCGCGGGTCAAGGAGGACGAGATCGCCCGGGTGTTCAAGACCTATGGCGAGGAGCGCTATGCGCGGCGCCTGGCCCGGGCCATCGTCGCCCGTCGCGGCGAGCACCCCTTTACCCGCACCCAGGACCTGGCCGAGGTGATCAAGACCGCCCATCCCGCCTGGGAGAAGGGTAAGCATCCCGCCACCCGGGCCTTTCAGGCCCTGCGCATCCAGGTCAACGGCGAACTGGAGCAGCTCGATGCGGCGCTCGAGGCGGCCCTGGAGGCCCTGGCCCCGGGCGGTCATCTGGTGGTGATCAGCTTCCACTCCCTGGAGGATCGCCGGGTCAAGCGCTTTATTCGCGACCAGGCCCGGGGCGACACCCATCTGCCGCGGGGGGTCCCCCTGCGCGAGGACCAGCTCAATCGTCGTCTGGAGGCGCTGGGCAAGGCACGGCGCCCGGGGGACGAGGAGGTGGCCGAGAACCCCCGTGCCCGCAGTGCGGTGATGCGGGTGGCGCGCAAGCTGGGGTAGGGCGGCATGTTTCAGGGACGAATCGACCTTGCCTCACTCAGGCGCCTCAGGATCGGCACCGGCCTGCTGCTGGTGGCCCTGCTGGTGGGCGGGACCCTGGTCAGTGCGGTGGCGGTGGTCGCCTCCAGCCACCTGACCCGGGAGCAGTATGCCCGCCTGCAGCGCCTGGAGCGGGAGCACAATCAACTGCAGACCGAGTGGGGCCAGTTGTTGCTCGAGGAGAGTGCCTGGTCGTCGCCGGCACGCGTCGAGCGGTTGGCGGTGGAACGCCTGGAGATGCGCCTGCCCGATGTGCATGAAGCGGAGGTGATCCGGCCATGAGCAGTGCCGCCCAGGACGCCGCCAGCCGGCGTCGTCGCGCCCAGTCCGAGCCCCTGGCCGGGGGGCGCTTCCTGCTGGTGCTGGGGCTGGTGCTGTTGGCCATGGGGCTGCTGGCCGGGCGCATCGTCTACCTGCATGTCATCGAGCGCCCCTTCCTCCAGGGGCAGGGCGATGCCCGCACCCTGCGGGTCGACCCCATTCCCGCCCATCGTGGCATGATCACCGATCGCCACGGCGAGCCCCTGGCCATCTCCACTCCGGTGGTGAGCCTCTGGGCCAATCCCCAGGAACTTCCCGACGACCATATTCAGCGCCTGATGCTGGCCCGTGCCCTGGACCTGGAGCTCGATGCCCTCAATACCCGTATCGAGCGTTTCGCCGAGCGTGAATTCATGTACCTGCGCCGCCAGGTGACCCCCGCCGAGGCCCAGCGCATCCTCGACCTGGAGGTGCCGGGGGTCTACGGCCAGGATGAGTACAAGCGCTACTACCCCGCCGGCGAGGTGACCGCCCAGTTGGTGGGCGTCACCAACGTGGACGACCAGGGGCAGGAGGGGCTGGAGTTGGCCTTCCAGCCCTATCTGGCCGGTACCCCGGGGCAGCGGCGCGTGCTCAAGGACCGCCGCGGGCGCCTGGTGCGCGACCTGGCCCTGCTGCGCGAGTCGCGGCCCGGCGGCACCCTGACCCTGTCCATCGATCAGCGCCTGCAGTACATGGCCTATCGGGAGCTCAAGACCGCGGTGGCCGAGCACGAGGCGGAGGGTGGCGTGGTGGTGATGCTGGATGCCCGCACCGGCGAGGTGCTGGCGATGGCCAATCAGCCCTCCTATAACCCCAACAATCGTGCCGGCCTCGACCCCCGCGGCCTGCGCAATCAGGCCATCGTCGATGTCTTCGAGCCGGGCTCGGTGATGAAGCCCCTGGCCATGGCGGCCATACTCTCCAGCGGCGAGGTGACTCGGGACACGGTGGTGGATACCTCGCCGGGCTGGATGCGCATCGACCGCTTCACCATCCGCGATATCCGCAACTATGGCGAGCTGGACCTCTCCGGTATCCTCGAGAAGTCTTCCAATATCGGCATGTCACGGCTGGCCCTGGAGCTCGAGCCCAACGTTATCGCCGACCAGTACCGCCGCCTGGGGCTGGGGCAGAGCACCGAGACCGGCTTCCCCGGCGAGGCCACCGGTAGCCTGCCGGCACCGGTGCGCTGGTCGCGCAGCGAGCGGGCGGCGCTGGCCTATGGCTATGGCCTCTCGACCTCCGCCCTGCAACTGGCCAGCGCCTATACCGCCATCGCCAACGAGGGGGTACGCCTGCCGCCCTCGCTGCTGCGCCTGGACGAGCCGCCCCGGGGCGAGCCCGCCATCGACCCCGAAGTGGCCCGCACCCTGCTGGAGCTGCTGGAGTCCTCGGTGGGGGCCTACACCGGCGGGCGCCAGGCCCAGGTGGAAGGCTATCGGGTCGGCGGCAAGACCGGCACGGTGCGCAAGACCGGCGCCGACGGCTACCAGGAAAACGCCTACCGCAGTGTCTTCGCTGGTATCGCGCCCATCTCCGACCCACGCATCGTCACCGTGGTGATGATCGATCACCCCCGCGCCGGAGAGTTCTATGGAGGCGCGGTGGCCGCGCCGGTCTTTTCCCGGGTGACCGGCAACGCCCTGCGGCTGCTGGACGTGCCCCCGGATGCCGACCGATGAGCCCCGCGCCGCGACGAGGAGAGACTATGCAGGTGGAGAGCCAACACCTGACGGCGTGCCTGGCACGCCTCTGGCCCGAGTGCCCCGTGAGCCTGGCCCCCGGGCCCCGCCGCCTGGTGCTGGATAGCCGGACCCTGGCCGCGGGCGATGTCTTCGTCGCCCTGCCCGGGGTGCAGCGCGACGGCCGCGAGCATATCACCGCGGCCCTGGTCGCCGGCGCCGCCCTGGTGCTCTGCCATCAGCTCGAAACGGGCGCCGATATGACGCCTCCCGAGGATCCCCGGGTGCTGTGTCTGCCGGGGCTCAAGGCGCGCCAGGCCGAGCTGGGGCGGGCGCTGTTCCGGGTGCCCGCCGAGCTGCCCTTGATCGGCGTCACCGGCACCAACGGCAAGAGCTCGGTGACCCACTATGTGGCCCTGCTCAGCGAGGCCCTGGGCACCCCCTGCGGGATGATCGGGACCCTCGGCTTCGGGCGCCCCGACCGCTTGGTCGAGGGGGAGCAGACCACCCCCGGGCCCCTGGCCCTGCAGGCCCAACTGGGGGCCCTGGTCGCCCAGGGCGCGAAGCGGGTGGCCATGGAGGTCTCCTCCCATGCCCTGGATCAGGACCGCCTCCAGGACACCCGGGTGCAGGCCGCGGCCTTTACCAACCTGAGCCGCGACCACCTCGACTATCACGGCAGCATGGCCGCCTACGCCGCCGCCAAGGCGCGGCTGTTCCGGCGCCCGGAACTCGAGTTGGCGGTGGTCAATGGCGACGACCCCCTGGCGCGGCTGATGCTGGCGGGGGTGCCCAGGCAGGGCGCGGTGCGGGTGCTGGCCATCGGGCGCGACGCGGCCACCACCCTGAGGGTGCTCGACTGGTGGCCCCATGCCCGGGGGCAGCGCGCCCTGGTGGCGGGCCCCGAGGGAGAGTTCGCCCTGGAGCTGCCGTTGATGGGGCGCTTCAATCTCGACAATGTGCTACTGGCCATGGCGCTGCTCTACGGCCAGGGCGAGCCCCTGGCCGCCCTGACCGAGGCGGCGCAGCGTCTGACCCCGGTGCCGGGGCGCATGCAACTGCTGCGCCGCCCGGGCCGGCCCGGGGTGGTGGTGGACTATGCCCATACGCCGGATGCCCTGGACAACGCCCTGGGCGCCCTACGCGATCACCTGGGAAGCGAGGGGCGCCTGTGGTGCCTGTTCGGCTGCGGCGGCGATCGCGATCCCGGCAAGCGGGCCCTGATGGGGGCCGCCGCGGCGGCCCGGGCCGATCACCTGGTGATTACCGACGACAACCCCCGCGGCGAGGCGCCGGCGGCGATTCGTGCCGCCATCCGCGAGGGGCTCGCCGGGGTTGCCGACGGGCGCATTCATGAGGTGGCCGGGCGTGCTGAGGCGATCGCCTGGGTGATCGCCCAGGCCGCCCCCGAGGACGTGGTGCTGCTGGCTGGCAAGGGCCACGAGACCTATCAGGAGATCGCCGGCGTCAAGCACCATTTCTGTGATCGGGAGGCCGCCGAGGCGGTCCTGGAGGCACGCCCATGAGCGAGACACTCCCGAGCTGCGGCCTGGCGACCCTGGGGCAGGTGGCCGAGGCGCTGGGTATCGAGGCGGTGACGGCCCCCGAGACGCCGGTGAGAGGCATCGTCACCGACAGCCGTCGCCTGGCCCCGGGGGATCTCTTCGTGGCCCTGGTCGGCGAGCGTTTCGACGCCCACGACTTCCTGGCCCAGGTGCGCGAGGCCGGGGCCGTGGCGGCGGTGGTCTCCCGGTCGGTGGACGACCCCCTGGCTCAACTGCCGGTGGCCGATACCCGGCTGGCCCTGGGCCTGCTGGGCCAGGCCCGGCGCCGGGCCTGGGGCGGGCCCCTGGTGGCGATCACCGGCAACAGCGGCAAGACCACCGTCAAGGAGCTGCTGGCGACCCTGCTGGGCCCCGGCACCCTGGCCACCCGGGGCAACCTCAACAACGACTTCGGTGCCCCCCTGACCCTGCTCGAGCTGACCCCGGCGCACCGCCAGGCGGTGGTCGAGCTGGGCGCCAATCACCTCGGCGAGATCGCCTGGACCGCGGCCCTGGCCGCGCCCCGGGTGGCGGTGATCACCAATGTCACCGGCGCCCATGTGGGGGAGTTCGGCGGCCTGGGGCAGATCGCCCAGGCCAAGGGCGAGATCCTCGCCGCTCTGCCCACCGACGGGGTGGCGGTGCTCAACCGCGACGACCGCTTCTTCCCGGTATGGCGCGCCCTGGCCCGGCCCCGGGAGGTCCTCGACTTCGCCGTGGTGGGGGAGGGCGAGTCGCCGGCCCGGCTGCAGGCCCGGGCGCTGGTCTGTGATGCCCTCGGGCGCTATGCTTTCACGCTGGTTCGCGACGGCCGCGAGCTGGGACGGGTTCAGTTGGCCCTGCTGGGGCGCCATAACGTCGCCAATGCCCTGGCCGCGGCGGCCGCCGCCCTGGCCCTGGGCCTCGACGAGGCGACCCTGCTCGAGCGCCTGGCGGCGGCCCAACCCCTGGCGGGGCGCCTGACGTCGCTGGCGGGGATTCGTGGCAGCCGGGTGCTGGACGACAGCTACAATGCCAACCCCGGGGCGGTGGAGGCGGCCCTGGGGCTGCTGGCCGAGCTGCCCGAGCCCCGTTGGTGCCTGCTGGGCGCCATGGGCGAGCTGGGCGAGGCATCACCGGCGCTGCATGCCCGGGTCGGGCGCCACGCCCGGGCCCTGGGCATCCAGCGCCTCTTGACCCTGGGGGAGGGGGCCCGCCCGGCGGCCGAGGCTTTCGGACCGGGGGGCGAGCATTTCGACGATTGGCAGGCGCTGGCGCGCCATGCCCAAACCCATCTGCCGCCGGGAGCCAGCGTGCTGGTGAAGGGGTCGCGCAGTGCCGGCATGGAGCGCCTGGTGAATGCGCTCACGGCAAGGCATCAAGGTGAATAGGACACATGCTGCTATATCTGGCTGATCTTCTGGCGCCGCTGTTCAGCGCCTTCAATGTCTTCAACTATCTGACCCTGCGGATGATCCTGGGGACCCTGACGGCACTGCTGCTGTGCCTGTGGCTGGGGCCCTGGATGATCCGCCGCCTGGTGGAGCGCCAGATCGGACAGGCGGTGCGCGACGACGGCCCCCAGTCGCACCTCTCCAAGGCGGGCACCCCCACCATGGGCGGGGCCATGATCCTGATGGCCATCGCCGTCAGTACCCTGCTGTGGGCCGATCTCGGCAACCACTATGTGTGGATCGTGCTGGCGGTGACCCTGGGTTTCGGCGCCATCGGCTGGGTCGATGACTACCGCAAGGTGGTGGAGAAGAACCCCCGCGGCCTGCCGGCGCGCTGGAAGTACCTATGGCAGTCGGTGATCGGCCTGGCCGCCGCCGTGGTGCTCTATGTCACCGCCGCCAGCCCCGTCGAGACCAGCCTGATCGTGCCGCTGTTCAAGGACGTGGTGCTGCCCCTGGGGCTCTTCTATATCGTCCTCACCTACCTGGTGATCGTCGGCAGCTCCAATGCGGTGAACCTCACCGACGGCCTCGACGGCCTGGCGATCATGCCCACCGTGATGGTGGCCATGGGCCTGGCGGTGTTCGCCTACGCCAGCGGCAACACGGTGTTCGCCGACTACCTGCAGATTCCGGTGATTCCCGGCTCCGGGGAACTGGCGGTGTTCTGCGCCACCATCGCCGGTGCCGGCCTCGGCTTCCTGTGGTTCAACACCTATCCGGCCCAGGTCTTCATGGGCGACGTGGGGGCCCTGGCCCTGGGCGCGGCCCTCGGCGTGGTGGCGGTGATCGTGCGCCAGGAGATCGTGCTCTTTATCATGGGCGGTATCTTCGTCATGGAGACCATTTCGGTGATCCTCCAGGTGGGCTCCTACAAGCTCACCGGGCGACGCATCTTCCGCATGGCGCCCCTGCATCACCATTTCGAACTCAAGGGCTGGCCCGAGCCGCGGGTCATCGTGCGCTTCTGGATCATCACCGTGGTGCTGGTGCTGCTGGGCCTGGCGACCCTCAAGATCCGATAACACCAGGGCGCGAGATGCCGAGGAGTAGTGCATGATCGAAGTGGCGCCGGGAACCACGCTGGTGGTGGGGCTGGGCATCTCCGGCCGTGCCATCGCTCGCCATCTGAGCCGCCGCGGCGTGCCTTTCATGATGGCGGACACCCGCCCGGCACCGCCGGGGCTGGACGACTTTCGCACCGCCCATCCGGGGGTGCCGATCCATTGCGGGCCGCTCACCGCCCTGGACCTCTCCGGGGTGGCCGAGGTGGTGCTGAGCCCCGGCGTGGACCCCGCCACCCCGGGGCTGGAGGGCCTCGCCGAGGCCCTTGATCCGGCCACCGGCGAACCCCGGCTGGTGGGCGAGATCGCCCTCTTCGTGCGCGACGCCAGGGCGCCCATCGCCGCCATCACCGGCTCCAATGCCAAGTCCACGGTGACCACCCTGCTGGGGGAGATGGCCCGGGCCGCCGGCCATCGGGTGGCGGTAGGCGGCAACCTGGGCACCCCGGCCCTGGACCTGCTCCACGACCGGCCCGACGCCGAGCTCTTCGTGCTGGAGCTCTCCAGCTTCCAGCTCGAGACCACGCCGTGGCTGGGCGCCGAGACGGCGGCCTTCCTCAACCTCTGCGAGGATCACCTGGATCGCCACGGCGACCTGGCCGGCTATCGCGCCGCCAAGCAGCGTATCTTCCGCGGCGCCGCCCATGGGGTGATCAACGCCGAGGATCCCGCCACCTGGCCCGAGACGCCGCCGCCGAATCTGTCGCGGTTTACCACCGCCGCCCCCGAGGGCGATGACTGGGGCCTGGCCGCCCGGGATGAGGGCGGCGACTGGCTGATGCATGGTGCCGAGGCCCTGCTGCCCTGCGCCGAGCTGGGCCTGCGCGGCCGCCATAACCAGGCCAACGCCCTGGCGGCCCTGGCCATGGGGCACCGCCTGGGTCTGCCCCTGGACGCCATGCTCGCCACCCTGCGCGCCTTCCGCGGCCTGCCCCATCGCGGCGAGCTGGTGGCGGAATGGAACGGGGTGGCCTGGATCAATGACTCCAAGGGCACCAATGTGGGGGCGACCCTGGCCGCCATCGCCGGGCTCGGCCCGACCCTCGATGGCCGCCTGATCCTGCTGGCCGGCGGCGTTGGCAAGGGCGCCGACTTCGCCCCCCTGGCGGCGCCGCTGGCTCGCCATGGCCGCGAGGCGATCCTCTTCGGCGCCGATGCCGAGCGCCTCGAGGCGGCGCTCTCGGGCCGCCTGCCCCTGACCCGGGTGACGGACCTGGAGAGCGCCCTGGCGCGGGCGGCGGCCATCGCCGCGCCCGGCGACTGCGTGCTGTTGTCGCCGGCCTGCGCCAGCCTCGATCAGTTCGCCGACTATCAGGAACGCGGCGAGGCCTTTCGGCGCTGGGTGCTGGCGCACCGGGAGGCCGCCTCATGAGCCCTCGGCGACAGTCCCCGGCGACGCCGGGCGGGGAGGGGCCCTTCGATGCCTGGCTGCTGGTGGCGGCGTTGTCGCTGCTGCTGATCGGCTGGGTGATGGTGACTTCCGCCTCCACCGGGGTGGCCTCCAGCCTGACCGGTAACCCCTACTATTTCAGCCTGCGCCATGGTGCCTTCGTGCTGCTGACCCTGGTGGTGGCGACCGGGGTGGCCTGCGTGCCCCTGGCCTGGTGGCGGGCCAATGGCCCCCTGCTACTGGTGGTGGGACTGGGCCTGCTGGTGCTGGTGCTGCTCGTCGGGCGCGAGGTCAACGGTAGCCGACGCTGGATCGCCTTGCCCGGGTTTCCCTTGAACCTGCAGGCCTCGGAAGTGGCCAAGCTGTGCCTGATCATCTACCTGGCGGGCTACCTGGAGCGTTTCCTGCCCCAGGTGCGCCGCGAGTGGGGGGCCTTCCTGCGCCCCCTGGTGATCATGCTGGTGGCGGCGGGCCTGCTGATCCTCGAGCCCGATTACGGCGCCGTGGTGGTGATCGGCGGCTGCATGATGGGCATGCTGCTGATGGCCGGCGCCCCGCTGTGGCGCTTCGGCCTGTTGCTGGTGCTGGTGGGCCTGGCCGGGGCCTACCTGGCGGTGGCCGAGCCCTATCGGGTGGCGCGCCTGACCAGCTTCGCCGATCCCTGGGCCGATCAGTTCGCCAGCGGGTACCAGCTCACCCAGTCGTTGATCGCCTTCGGGCGCGGCCACTGGCTGGGGATGGGGCTCGGCAACAGCATCCAGAAGCTCTTCTACCTGCCGGAGGCGCATACCGACTTCGTCTTCGCCGTACTGGCCGAGGAGCTGGGGCTGGTGGGGGCGATCGCGGTCATCGGCCTCTTCCTGCTGCTGGTGGTGCGGGCACTGGTCGTGGGACGCCGGGCGGAGCTGGCGCGGCTGCCCTTCGCCGCCTATCTGAGTTACGGTATCGCCTTCGTGATCGGCGCCCAGGCCTTTATCAATATCGCCGTCAGCAGCGGCATGCTGCCCACCAAGGGGTTGACCCTGCCGCTGCTCAGCTATGGTGGCTCGAGCCTGCTGGTGTGCGGCGCCATGGTGGCCCTGGTGTTGCGCGCCGATATCGAGACCCGGCGTTTTCAGCGGCGCCTGCGCCCGGCACGGCCGACTTCCCGGGAGTCGGCGGGACGTACCGGGAGTGCAAAGCGTGCGAGGAGTCTGTAGTGAGTGATAACAAGCGCCGCGTGCTGATCATGGCCGGCGGTACCGGCGGCCATGTGATTCCCGCCCTGTCCCTGGCCCGGGGCCTGGCGGCCCGGGGCATCGAGGTGGCCTGGCTGGGCAGTCCCCGGGGCATCGAGAACCGTTTGGTCCCCGCGGCGGGGATTCCCCTGCACCATATTCAAGTGGCCGGGCTGCGCGGCAAGGGGGCGGCCGGCTGGCTGCTCGCCCCGTTCAAGCTGCTGCGCGCCGTCTGGCAGGCCCGGCGGGTGATCGCCGAGGTCGACCCCCAGCTGGTGGTGGGCCTCGGCGGCTTCGCCAGCGGCCCCGGCGGCCTGGCCGCCTGGCTGATGCGCCGGCCCCTGGTGATTCACGAACAGAACGCCGTGGCGGGGCTGACCAACAAGGCCCTGGCGCGGCTGGCCAGGCGGGTCTATGCGGCCTTCCCCGAGGCCTTCCCGGCGGGGCGTGCCGAGCGGGTCGGCAACCCGGTGCGCGGCGAGATCGCCGCCCTGGGCGAGCGGCCCCGCGACGCCGAGGCGATGGCCGGGCGCCGGCTGCGCCTGCTGGTAGTGGGGGGCTCCCTGGGCGCCCAGGCCCTCAACGAGACCCTGGCGCCAGCCCTGGCGCGGCTGCCCGAAGCGCATCGTCCCGAGGTGCGCCATCAGGCCGGCCGCGACAAGCAGGACGCGACCCGGGCCGCCTACGCGGCGGCCGGGGTCGAGGCTCGGGTGAGTGATTTTATCGATGAGATGGCCGCGGCCTACGACTGGGCCGACCTGGTGGTGTGCCGGGCCGGCGCCCTGACCGTCAGCGAGCTGGCCGCCGCCGCCAAGCCGGCGCTCTTCGTGCCCTTTCCCCACGCCGTGGACGACCACCAGACCGCCAATGCCCGGGCCCTGGTCGAGGCCGGGGCGGCGGAGCTGCTGCCCCAGGCGCAGCTGACCGCCGAGCATCTCGCCGAGCGTCTGACGGCCCTCTTGGATTCCCCCACCCTTGCCAGCATGGCGAGCCGCGCCCGGGCCCAGGCCCAGCTGGACGCCGTCGATCGCCTGGTGGCAGGCTGCATGGAGATAGGTTTTGAGCAATAACATCCCCCGCCCGGGCCTCGGCCTGGGCATGCGCCGCATCCGGCGCATTCATTTCATCGGCATCGGTGGTGCCGGCATGTGTGGCATCGCCGAGGTACTGGCCAACCAGGGCTACCGGGTCAGCGGCTCGGATATTCGCGACTCCGCGGTGGTCGGTCACCTGCGTGGCTGCGGCATCCCGGTGGCCATCGGCCACGCCGAGGCCCATGTGGAAGGCGCCGACGTGGTGGTGGTCTCCACCGCCATCGATGCCAGCAACCCGGAGATCGCCTGGGCCCAGGCGCATCGGGTGCCGGTGGTGCGCCGCGCCGAGATGCTCGCCGAGCTGATGCGCTTCCGTCACGGCATCGCCGTGGCCGGCACCCATGGCAAGACCACCACCACCAGTCTGACCGCCACCCTGCTCGCCGAGGGCGGGCTCGATCCCACCTTCGTGATCGGCGGCAAGCTGACCAGCGCCGGCACCAATGCGCGGCTGGGGGAGGGCGACTACCTGGTGGCGGAGGCCGACGAGTCCGACGCCTCCTTCCTGCATCTGCAGCCCATGGTCTCCATCGTCACCAATATCGATGCCGACCATATGAGCACCTATGGCGGCGACTTCGAGCGGCTGAAGACCACCTTCGTGGAGTTTCTCCACAACCTGCCCTTCTATGGGCTGGCGGTGCTGTGTATCGATGACGCCAATGTGCGGGAGCTGCGCGAGCGGCTGCACCGCCAGTTCGTGACCTATGGTTTCAGCGAGGACGCCGACTACCGCATCACCGACTTCGTCCAGGAGGCCGGCGAGATCCGCTTCACCGCCCTGCGTCCCGATGGGCTGGCGCCGCTGGCGGTGCGCCTGGCCATGCCCGGCGAGCACAATGCCCTCAATGCCCTGGCGGCCATCGCCGTGGCCAGCGACGCCGGCGTCGATGACCAGGCCATCGTGCGTGGCCTGGCCGGCTTCGCCGGGGTCGGGCGGCGCTTCCAGGTGCAGGGCGACTTCGCCGCCCCCGAGGGGGGCGGCGAGGTGATGCTGGTGGACGATTATGGCCACCATCCCCGAGAGGTGGAGATGGTGATCCGGGCGGTGCGCGCCGGCTGGCCCGAGCGGCGCCTGGTGATGCTCTATCAGCCCCATCGCTATACCCGCACCCGGGATCTCTATGAGGACTTCGTGCGGGTGCTCTCCGGGGTCGACACCCTGCTGCTGCTGGACGTCTACAGCGCCGGCGAGGCGCCGATTCCCGGGGCCGAGGGCAAGACCCTGGCCGGGTCGATCCGTCAGCGGGGCGCGGTCGATCCCCTCTTCGTGGCCGACAAGGCGGAGCTGCCGGCGCTGCTGGCGCGGGTGCTGCGCCCCGGCGATATCCTGATTACCCAGGGGGCCGGCGACGTGGGCGGCATCGCCCAACGCCTGGCCGAGGCCCAACTGCAGCTGGACGAGGTGAGTCTATGACCGAGGCGAGGCAGGGCGACTATGGTCGCGTGGTGGTGCTCTATGGCGGCGACTCCGCCGAGCGGGAGGTCTCCCTGGTCAGCGGCAAGGCGGTCCTCGACGCCCTGCGCCGCAGCGGCGTGGATGCCCAGGGCTATGATCCCGCCGAGGGCGGCCTGGTGGGCCTGGAGCGCCTGGCCCCGGATCGGGTCTTTATCGCCCTGCATGGCCGCGGCGGCGAGGACGGCACCCTGCAGGGCGCCCTGGAACTGCTGAAGATCCCCTATACCGGCAGCGGCGTGCTGGCCTCGGCGCTGGGCATGGACAAGCAGCGTACCAAGCAGGTGTGGCAGGCCCTGGACCTGCCCACGCCGCAGAGCCTGCTGCTCCACGACGGGGCGGACTGGGAGGCGGTCTGTGGGCGCCTCGGCCTGCCGCTGATCGTCAAGCCGGTGCACGAGGGCTCGACGCTCGGCATCACCATCGTCGAGGATGCCGAGTCCCTGGCCGCCGCCTATCGCGAGGCGGCGCGTTTCGATGCCCAGGTGATGGCCGAGCGCTTTATTCGTGGCGAGGAGTACACGGTGTCGCTGCTCGGTGGCCGGGTGTTGCCGGCGATCCGCGTCGAGGTGCCCAGCGGCTTCTACGACTACGAGGCCAAGTACGTCTCCAACGACACCCAGTATCACCTGCCCTGCGGCCTGAGCCCGACGGAGGAAGCCGAGCTCGGCGAGCTCTGCCGTGCCGCCTTCGAGGCCATTGGTTGCCGCGGCTGGGGACGCATCGACGTGATGCGTGACGGTCAGGGACGCTTCTGGCTGCTGGAGGTCAATACGGTGCCGGGGATGACCGATCACAGCCTGGTGCCCCAGGCCGCCGCCCATGCCGGCATCGACTTCGATGCCCTGGTACTGGCGATCCTCGCTACCGCCTCGGCGTCCTAGGCGACCATGCGCATGCGGCGAGGATCGCTGTTTGGCCTGGTGCTGATGGCCCTGGTGCTGGTGGCCGGTGGCCGTGCCCTCTGGCTATGGCTGGATCGTCCCATCGAGCGGGTGGTGATCGACGGCCAGGTACGCCATGTCGGCCCCGGCTACCTGCGTAGCCAACTGGCGCCCCTGGTGGTGGGGGAGACCTGGCTATCGGTGGACCTCGGCGAACTGCGTGAGCGGGCCAGGGAGGTCGGCTGGCTGGCGGAGGTGCGGATCAGTCGCCGGTGGCCGGATGTGTTGGCCTTCGAGCTGGAGGAGCAGCGCCCGGTGGCCCGCTGGCACGACGACTTCCTGCTCAATGCCGCCGGCGAGCCCTTCGCCTTCGATGGCGAGGGGCTGCCCACGGGGCTGCCGGATCTGGCCGGCCCGCCGGGCAGCGGCCCCGAGGTGCTGGCCTACTATCGCCAGTTGCAGGCCCGGCTGGAGGAGCTGGGAGTGGCGGTCACCCAGTTGCGCCTCGAGGCCCGCGGTGCCTGGCGTCTGCAGCTCGATCACAGTATCTGGGTGATGCTGGGGCGCAACGATCGCCCGGCGCGGCTGGCGCGATTCGCCGCCGCCTGGGAGCGCGAACTGGGGCAGTTGGAGGAGCATATTCGTTATATCGATCTGCGTTATCCCAATGGGATCGCCGTGGCCTGGCATGGCGAGAGCGATAGCGAAGGGCTCGAGTCGGCGCACAATGGCTGAATGAAACGGCGGTTTTTTCCGGGCCAGGGGAGTTTCTTTTCACGATAATTCTCCGTATTCTGGCCTATGCTTTCTGGTTAGACTGGTGCTGAGTGCACACTTGTTCCTATAATTGGCGCTATGTCTTTATTGTCGTTTTAAACGACTCTGTGCCTCGGCGAGAATCTAGGAGTGATCACGACCCATGGCAGGACAACCCAATGCTTCCAATATGGTAGTCGGGCTGGATATCGGAACATCCAAGGTCGTGGCGATCGTGGGGCAACCCACCGACGATGGCGGCATCGAAATCGCCGGCATCGGCTCTCATCCGTCCCACGGTATGAAGAAGGGCGTGGTGATCAATATCGAATCCACCGTCCAGTCGATCCAGCGCGCCGTCGAGGAAGCCGAATTGATGGCCGGCTGCGATATCCACTCGGTCTATGTGGGGGTGGCGGGTAGCCATATCAGCTCCATGAATTCCGATGGAGTGGTGGCCATCAAGGATCGCGAGGTGACGCTTTCGGATATCGATCGGGTCATCGATTCGGCCCGGGCGCGGGCCATCTCCGAGGGGCAGCGGGTGCTGCACGTGTTGCCCCAGGAGTTCGCCATCGACACCCAGGAGGGCATTCGCGAGCCGCTGGGCATGTCCGGCGTGCGCCTGGAGGCGCGGGTCCATCTGGTCACGGCGGCGCTGAATGCGGTGCAGAATATCGAGAAGTGCGTGCGGCGCTGCGGCCTCGAGGTGGACGCGGTGATCCTCGAACAGCTCGCCTCCAGCCTAGCGGTGCTCACCGAGGACGAACGGGAACTGGGGGTGTGCATGGTGGATATCGGCGGTGGGACCACCGATATCGCGGTCTTCACCGAGGGCGCCATTCGCCACACCGCGGTGATCCCCATCGCCGGCGACCAGGTCACCAATGATATCGCCATGGCGTTGCGCACGCCGACCCAGTACGCCGAGGAGATCAAGGTCAAGTATGCCTGTGCCTTGACTCAGCTGGCCTCCGGGGACGAGATGATCAAGGTGCCCAGCGTCGGCGATCGGCCGGCCCGGGACCTCTCCCGCCAGGCCCTGGCCGAGGTGGTGGAGCCTCGCTACGAGGAACTTTTCACCCTGATTCGCGACGAACTGCGGCGCAGTGGCTTCGAGGACCTGGTCGCCGCCGGGGTGGTGCTCACCGGTGGCACTTCGCGCATGGAGGGGGTGGTGGAACTGGCGGAGGAGATCTTCCATATGCCGGTGCGCATCGCCTGCCCGCAGAAGGTGCGCGGCCTCGCCGATGTGGTGCGTAACCCGATTTATTCCACCGGGGTGGGTTTGCTACATTACGGTATGCGTGAAGCCCGACAGGAGCATGGTCGTCAGGGGGATGGACGCACCGTTCCGGCCCAGCCGAGGCGCGAGACTACCCCGCGTGGTGGGCTCAAGGATGGCATGCTGGCATTCAACAAGCTGAAGAGCTGGTTCAAAGGAAATTTCTGATAGGGCCGCGAGCGGTCCAGGAGACGGGGCTTATGTTCGAGCTGGTAGATAACGCGCCCTCAAGCAGCGCGGTCATCAAGGTGATCGGCGTGGGCGGCGGCGGTGGCAATGCCGTCAACCATATGGTGGAGAGCAGCATCGAGGGCGTGGAGTTCATCTGCGCCAATACCGATGCCCAGGCCTTGAAGCGGGTCGCCGCCAAGACCGTTCTCCAACTGGGTGGCGAAATCACCAAGGGCCTCGGGGCCGGTGCCAACCCGGAGGTGGGGCGCCAGGCCGCCATGGAGGATCGCGAGCGCATCGCCGAGCTGCTCAGTGGTGCCGATATGGTGTTTATCACCGCCGGCATGGGGGGTGGCACCGGCACCGGTGGTGCCCCGGTGGTGGCCCAGGTGGCCAAGGAGCTGGGCATCCTCACCGTGGCGGTGGTGACCCGCCCCTTCCCCTTCGAGGGGCCCAAGCGGATGCGTGCCGCCGAGGAGGGCATGAAGGAGCTCTCCGAGCACGTCGACTCCCTGATCACCATCCCCAACGAGAAGCTGCTCTCGGTACTGGGCAAGAGCGCCAGCCTGCTCACCGCCTTCAGTGCCGCCAATGACGTCCTGCTGGGCGCCGTTCAGGGCATCGCCGAGCTGATTACCAGCCCCGGCATCATCAACGTCGACTTCGCCGACGTGCGCACCGTGATGTCCGAGATGGGCATGGCGATGATGGGCACCGGCGGCGCCACCGGCGAGAACCGCGCCCGGGAGGCCGCCGAGAAGGCGATCCGGAGTCCCCTGCTGGAGGATATCGACCTGCATGGTGCCCGCGGGATTCTGGTCAATATCACCGCCGGCCCCGACCTCTCCATCGGCGAGTTCAACGACGTGGGCGCCACCGTCCAGGAGTTCGCCTCCCAGGACGCCACCATCGTCGTGGGTACCTCCATCGACATGGAGATGAGCGACGAGCTGCGTGTCACCGTGGTGGCCGCCGGCCTCGACGGCCGCGTCCAGAAGCCGGCCCAGCGCGACACCACGGTGAGTCGCTCCGAGCCTTCCCCGGACTACCGCAAGCTGCAGCAGCAGCCCGCGGTGGCCCGCCAGCAGGCCGCCAAGGCGGAGCAGGAGGCGTCGTCCAAGGCCCGCGCCGAGAAGCGTCGCTCTTCCCAGGAGCTGGATGACTACCTGGATATCCCGGCCTTCCTGCGCCGCCAGGCCGATTGATGGCGGCTATCGGATGCATAGTGACCGTTGGGCGAGAATCTTTTGGTAAAACGGGTGTTCGCTGCTATAGTGAACACCGTTTGATAACAAGCTTTTTGCCTGGCGGTTACCCATGATCCGACAACGCACTCTCAGCAACACCATTCGCGCCACCGGCGTCGGCCTGCACTCCGGCGAGAAGGTCTACCTGACGCTGCGGCCGGCCCCGGTCAACAGCGGTATCGTCTTCGTGCGTACCGACCTCGACCCGGTGGTGGAGATTCCCGCCCGTGCGGTCAACGTCACCGACACCACCCTGTGCACCGCCCTGTCCCGGGATGGCGTCAAGGTGGCCACCGTCGAGCACCTGATGTCCGCCTTCGCCGGCCTGGGCATCGACAATGCCATCGTCGAGGTCAGTGCCCCCGAGGTGCCGATCATGGACGGCAGTGCCGGCCCCTTCGTGTTCCTGATCCAGTCCGCGGGTATCGAGGAGCAGGAGGCCGCCAAGAAGTTTATCCGCATCAAGCGCGAGCTAGTGGTGCGTGAGGACGACAAGGAGGCCGCCTTCCTGCCCTATGATGGCTTCAAGGTGGCTTTTTCCATCGACTTCGATCATCCGGTGATGGCGCTGCGCGATCAGTGCGCCGTGGTGGATTTCTCCACCACCTCCTTCGTCAAGGAGGTCTCCCGGGCGCGCACCTTCGGCTTTATGCGCGACCTCGAGTACCTGCGCTCCCACAACCTGGCCCTCGGCGGTAGCCTCGACAATGCCATCGTGGTGGACGACTACCGGATCATGAACGAGGATGGCCTGCGCTATGAGGACGAGTTCGTCAAGCACAAGGTGCTGGATGCCATCGGCGACCTCTATCAGCTGGGCCATAGTCTGATCGGCGAGTTCCGTGGCGTGAAGTCGGGGCATGCCCTGAACAATCAGCTATGTCGCGTGCTGCTGGAGAGTCCCGAGGCCTTCGAGATCGTTACCTTCGAAGAGAAGAGCGCCCGGGCCCCGATCTCTTATGCGTCTCCGGCCATGACCTGATGCTGCACCGCCAGACATGACCGCCGCCTCCGGGCGGCGGTTTGCTTTTTGGCCTGGAAAGCCAGCTTACCCCTTGACCCCGAAGCAATAATCCTTATACTACGCCCCGTGTTCGACGCTGTTCCCCGATAGCTCAGTTGGTAGAGCAAATGACTGTTAATCATTGGGTCGCAGGTTCGAGTCCTGCTCGGGGAGCCAACCGCAGCGCGACGAACACCGCTCAGACCGATCCTCGATAGCTCAGTTGGTAGAGCAAGTGACTGTTAATCACTGGGTCGCAGGTTCGAGTCCTGCTCGAGGAGCCATCTCCTATCCTGGTCTGAGATCCTGCAAGGCGTTGTTCCCCGATAGCTCAGTTGGTAGAGCAAATGACTGTTAATCATTGGGTCGCAGGTTCGAGTCCTGCTCGGGGAGCCAAGCGCGCCACTTTCTGCTGATCACTGCCTTGTTATTGCCCCGACCCGGCTAACCGAGTCGGCGACGCTGTGTCTCCATGCGTGCCAGAAAGACCCCCATCAGCGTTTCGTAGAGGCGGTCCCCCAGGACCCGGTCCTCGATACCGGCATCAATATTGGGGTTGTCGTTGATCTCGATCACCACCACCCGCTCGCCGATCTGCTTGAGGTCGACGCCATAGAGGCCGTCGCCGATCAGCCGTGTGGCCTTCAGTGCCGTGCGCACCACCGCCGCCGGGACCTCCTCGATGGCATGGGTGCTGAAGCCGCCGCTGCGGACCTTGGCCGCCGAGTGATCGTAGATCTGCCAGTGCCCCCGCGCCATGTAATAGCGACTGGCGAACAGCGGTCGACCATCGAGGACGCCGATGCGCCAGTCGAAGTCGGTGGGTAGCCACTCCTGCAACAGCAACAGGGCCGAGCTCTCGAACAGGCGCGCCGCCTCCCGCTGCAGCGCCTCGGGGCCGTCGATCTTGACGATGCCACGGGAGAAGGCGCCGTCCGGTACCTTGAGCACCCGCGGATAGCTAAGGGTCGAGGCCAGCTCGGCCAGCCGATGACGCCCGCTGCGCTGGAGGAGGTGCCCCTGGGGGGCCGGGATGCCCTTGGCCTCGAGCAGGGTGTGCAGGTAGACCTTGTTGGTGCAGCGCAGGATGGAGCGGCTGTCGTCGATGACCACCAGCCCCTCGTGCTCGGCGCGGCGCGCCAATTGATAGCTGGGATGGTCCAGGGCGGTGGTCTCGCGGATAAAGAGCCCATCGAACTCCGCCAGGCGCCCCCGGTCGCGGTGGGTGATCAGCGAGACGTCGATGCCCAGGCGCCGGCCGGCGCGGATAAAGCGCTTCAGGGCGCCGCGGTTGCTGGGCGGCAGGGTCTCCTGGGGATCCACCAGCATGGCCAGGTCGAAGCGGTAGCGACGTCGCGCCCGGGGCGTGCGCCAGATGCGCCGCGAGTGGCGATTGAGCGCCGCGGCGAAGCGATCCTGCTCGTCACCATTGAGGGCCGTGAGGCGCAGGGGGCGGAGTCGGGTCAGCCGCCATTGGCCCTGTCGGGAAGTCAGCTGGGCCTCCAGCAATGGGCAGGGCAGTCGTTCGAAGAGCCGCCGGGCCAGGCGTGCCAGGGCCGGCGGCTCGCACTCGCCGAACATGATCCGCAGGCGAAGGACGTCGCCGGCCAGGGCTCCCTGGCGTGCCAGGGTGTTCAGTAGCGGTTCCAGGCCTTCCAGCTCCAGGTCGATCAGGGGCTTGCGGGCCAACTGGTTGAGGGTCTCTACCGTGGGGAGTACCCGCTGGCCACGGGCCTGGGCCAGCAGCGAGACATAGTAGCCGCGGCCCAGATATTCCAGGTCACCGCACAGGTTGAGGACCCGGGTGGTGCCGGACTCGCCGTCGAGGGGGGACTGGGAGAGGTAGTCTTCGGCAGCGATCAGATCGTCACTGGGGTAATAGGGGGACCAGTCGCTGAGCTTGTCGACGACGATGCGCAGGGCGTGCATGGGTGTCCTCGGTGGCGGGGCGCCGGGGTGGCGGCCATGGACGCAGCATGGGACGGGCGGGGAGGCAGGGATAATTGATTTATTTCATTATCACGGGCGGTGACAGGGTCTCGGGTGCATCGCACAATATCCTTGGACCTTTGTTGAGGACGCCTTCATGTCAGCCCAACTGCGGCCCGGTCACCTCGAGGACCTGGCCGCCCTCTATGCCCTCGAGCAGCGTTGCTTCGTCGGCGATCGCTTCACCCGTCGCCAGTTGGCGCATCTGCTGGGGCCAGCCCATGCCGCGACCTGGTTGCTGGTGGATGGCGAGGCCATTCTCGGCTATGGCACCCTGCTGTTGCGGCGCAATAGCCGCCGGGCCCGCCTCTACTCCTTCTGCGTGGCCCCCGAGGCCCGGGGCGGCGGCCTGGGTCGGATCCTGCTGGAATGCCTGGAGGAGGAGGCCCGGGGCCGGGGCTGTGACTCCCTGCACCTGGAGGTGCGCGCCGATAATCGGGCGGCCCTGGCCCTCTATCGTCGCCGGGGCTTTCGCCTGACCCGCTGGTTGGACGACTACTACGTCGATGGCTGTGCCGCCTGGCAGATGAGCAAGGCACTGGTCGCGGAGGACCCGGCGGCGGATGAAAGGCCCGCGCGGCTGGGTTAGCAGCCTGTCAGGCATAACGCTGATCTGCTGCGAAATCCGGGCTTTCGGCCAATTTCATTCGATCAGATTCGTTAAATAGCTCGCTATTCGCCTCATCCGATCGATAAACTTGTCTCGAAATCCGTTTTTCTCGCGACGATCGGTCAAGCCCGACAGGCTACTAGAATCGCCGCCCCCATTGTCAGGAGTTGCCCATGCCTTCCTTCGATATTGTTTCCGAATTCGACGGCCACGAGGCCACCAACGCGGTGGATCAGGCCAACCGCGAGATCCAGACCCGCTTCGATTTCCGCGGCGTCGATGCCAGCTTCCGCCTCGAGGGCGAGGTGGTGCATATCGAGGCCGAGGCGGATTTTCAGCTGCAGCAGATGCTCGACGTCTTGCGTAATCGGCTGATCGCCCGGGGCATCGATGCCCGCTGCATGGATCCCCAGGAGCCGCAGCTGGGCGGCGTCAAGGCGCGCCAGGAGGTCAAGCTCAAGCAGGGCCTGGAGGCCGCCGAGTGCAAGCAGGTCGTCAAACTGATCAAGGACTCCAAGCTCAAGGTGCAGGCGCAGATCCAGGGCGACAAGGTCCGCGTCACCGGCAAGAAGCGCGACGACCTGCAGGGCGTTATCGCCCTGCTCAAGGGCGAGCAGGGGCCGGAGCTGGCCCTGCAGTACAACAACTTCCGCGACTGAGTGGTGGGGCCCTCGACCCAGGTCGGGGACGGCGCCGTCGAGGCTTGAAAAGTGGCTGGCCGCCACCAGTTCTTGAGACAGACGCCGCAAGGCAGATCCTTCAGCCCGTAGTCCCGGCAAGGGACGAGGAGGTGAGGTATGAATCTGCAGAAATTCTCTCCCTGGAACTGGTTCAAGAGCGAGTCTCGCGGCGAGGCGCCGGTGGCGCCACCGGCGCCGGAGCGCCCGCTGCTGCCGGCGATGCAGCTGCACCAGGAGCTGGATCGCTGGATGGACGAGACCCTCTCGCGCTTCGGCCTGCCCTCCCTGGGATCCGGCTTCACCGAGATGCCGACCCTGCTGCGTCCCAGCATCGATATCAGCGAGGGTGACGCGGCCTATCGCATCTCCATCGAGGTGCCCGGGGTCGACGAGAAGGATATCAAGCTGACCTTGGACGAGGGACGCTTGATCGTCGAGGGCGAGAAGCGCCGGGAGCAGGTCGAGGAGGAGGATCGCTACCGCCGGGTGGAGCGCAGCTATGGCAGCTTCTGCCGGGTGCTGGATCTTCCCGAGGATGCCAAGGCGGAGGAGATCCAGGCGAGCTTCGCCAAGGGGGTGCTGACCATCACCGTACCCCGGGACGACAGCCGCCCCTCCCGGCGCCGGCAGATTCCCATCCAGTGACGCCTCACGGGCCCGCCATTCGGCGGGCCCGCGGCGTTCAGGCCACGCGCCCCGCCTCCCAGGCCTCGGCGAGGGGCTGGCTGGCCAGCATCAGCATGCTCAGGTTGCCGAAGGTAAAGCTCTCGTGGAGGGCACGCAGTGGCTCGCCCTCCAGGGCGGCGGCGCAGACCAGCAGCGGCAGCAGGTGCTCCGGGGTGGGATGGGCATGGCGTCCGGCGGGGGCCCGCTCGGCCCAGGCCAGCAGCGCCTCCGGGTCACCCTCGGCGGTGCGGTCGCGAACCCAGTCATGGAACGCCTGGGCCCAGGCGTCCGGGGCGGCGGCGAAGGGCTTGCGATCGCCCAGGTTATGGGTGGCGGCCCCGGAGCCGATCAGCCAGAGTTCCTCGGCCTCGGCGAACTCGCCCAGGGTCCTGGCGAAGCGGCGCAGCTCGTCGCGGCTGGCCGCCATGGGGACGCTGATCGGCATCAGCGGCACCCGGGCCTCGGGCCAGACCAGGGAAAGCGGCGACCAGACGCCATGATCGAGGGGGCGGTTCGGCTCGAGGCGGGCCGCGAGGCCCCGGTCCAGGAGGCGTTCGGCCAGGCGGCTGGCCGCCTCGGGCAGCCCCGGCGCGGGGTAACGCAGGCGATAGAGGGCCTCGGGAAAACCATAGAAGTCGTGGAGCGTCTCCGGCCTCGGGTCGCTGCCCAGGCGAATCTCCGGGCTTTCATAATGGGCCGAGACCACCAGGGCACCACGCGGGGCCGGCAGGCGCCGCCCCAGCTCGGTGAGGAAATCCCGGGCCGGGTGCTGGCGCAGCACCAGGTCCGGGGAGCCATGGGAGAGATAGAGTACGGGACGCATAGGGGAACCTCCTTGAGAGGCTTCCAGCATACGCCGCCGGCAAGAGGCGCCAAGCTCATCCGGCTAAATGGACTCTTTCCTGCCTGGCAAGAGTCCCGCCGGCGTTATCCCGGGGGTGGCGCGGCGCGATGGCGGCGGGGACCGAAGCGGCAGGCCAGCAGCAGGATCAGGCCGGCCACCACGCTGACCATGCCGGCGGCGCTGAGGCCCGCATCGATACCCAGCCAGCCGGGGCCATGGCCGGCCAGCACCACCCCCAGCACGGCGCTGGCCAGGGCGAAGGCCTGGCTCCAGGCCAACTGATGGCTCAGACGATCGGTCATCAGCCGTGCCGCCGCCGGGGGGCAGATAAACATGGCGATCACCAGGATCGAGCCCACCGCCTCGAAGGCGGCGATGGCGGCCACCGCCACCATCACCACCAGCAGTAGCTGGGTCAGTCCGGGGCGGGCGCCCTGGCTGGCGGCGAAGGCGGCATCGAAGCTGCCCAGCACCAGGGGCCGCCAGGCCAGCATCATGAAGAGGCTCACCAGCAGGGCCACCCAGGCCACCCGGCTCAGTTGCGGCGGCAGCCCCGCCAGGGCCTGAGGGTCCCAGAGCGCCGTCAGCCGGGTACCCTCGAACCACACCAGGCTCTCCAGGTTGCCGTAGAGGGCGTGCTCCACGTCCAAGTGAACGCCGCTGGCGCCGCTCCATTCCAGCATCAGCACCCCCAGGGCGAAGAGGGCGGTAAAGGCCACCCCCATGGCGGCACTCGCTTCCACCCGGCCCAGGCGGCGGATCAGCTCGATCAGCGCCAGGGTGATCAGGGCCGCGGCGCCGGCCCCCACTAGCATGGCGGGGGGCGCCAGGGTGCCGGTCAGCAGGAAGCTGGCGACGATGCCCGGCAGGGCGACATGGCTGATGGCGTCGCCGATCAGCGCCTGACGGCGCAGCACCAGGAAGTTGCCCAGCAGGGCACAGCTCAGGCTGCACAGGCCGGCGACCAGCAGGGGCACCAGGCTTAGCATCAGGAACTCAGTCATCGATAGCCTCCGGTGGCATAAGGCCTTATCGGGAAGGGCCGGCATTTTCGATCAGGGGGCACCCGGCTTAGCATCAGCGGCTCACTCATGGGGTGCCTCCGGTGGCAGCCGGCGCTCCAGCTCATCGATCAGGTCGGGGGGCAACAGCCGGGAGATGGGCTCTAGCCGGCGTGCCCCGAGTTGTGCCGCCTCCTCCGGGTAGGCGTGGCGATAGTGGGTCCACAGGCGCTCCTCGTGGCGGGCATCCCGGGCCGCGGCGCGCCCCTGGGCGGTGGCGAGGCCATCGCGACGGATATGGCCGAGTCGGTGCAGGATCCGCAGGGTGGTGGGGTCGAAGATCGCCTCGCCCCGGGCCAGGGCCAGCAGTCCCTGGCGGCAGTGCACCCGACGCACGAAACGGTAGCGGTCGATCAGGTGGGCCAGCAGGCCGCGCCGGGGCGCGATCAGCAGCGAGGCCAGGAAGAGGGCGAAGGCGGCCAGTACCACCAGGGCGCCGCTGGGCAGGCGCGGGTGCACGCTGGAGAGGGTCACCCCCAGGTAACCGGCCAGGGCGCCGGCGACGGCGGCGATCATCAGCAGGGCATGGGGGCGGTCGGTCCAGAAGCGGGCGGTGACCGGCGGGATGATGGTCAGGGCCACGATCAGGATCAGGCCGGTGACGCGCAGCCCCACCACGGTGACCGCCAGCAGCAGGCCCAGCAGCCAGGCGTCGGCCCGCCGGAGATCGACCCCCTGGGTCCAGGCATGCTCGGGATCGAAGCAGAGTAGCAGCAGGGTGCGGCGCAGGATCACCAGGGCCACCAGCAGGCCCAGGGCCATGGCCCCCAGCAGATAGGCCTCGCTGGCCAGCATGCCGGCGGTGGCACCCACCAGGTAGCCGGAGAGCCCGGCCTGGCCGGCGACCGGCATGGCCTGGATCACCGTCAGTAGCACCACCCCAAGGCCGAAGAAGACCGAGAGCACCGCGCCGATGGCGCTGTCCTCGCCCAGCCGGGTATGGCGACTCATGGCCTGGACGGCGGCCAGCCCCAGGGCGGCGCTGGCCGCCGCCCCCAGCAAGAGCCCCGGCAACCAGCGGCCATCGCCCTGCACCAGGGCGATCAGGATAAAGGCCGCCGCCAGCCCCGGCAGGGTGGCGTGGCTGACCGCATCGCTGATCAGGGCGCGCTTGCGCAGCAGCACATGGCTGCCCACCATGCCCGCCGCCGCCCCCAGGAGCAGGGCGCCGAGGGTGACCAGCCGGGTGTTATAGCCCGCGCTAAGGGTCAGGGCATCGAGCCAGGCGTCCATCATGGCCGGAACGCCTCCGTCACCGGCAGTAGCCGCGCCAGTTGGGCCGCCGTCAGTCGGCCCCCATAGGTCTGTTGAAGGTTGGCGGCGGTAAAGACCTCGGCCACCGGCCCGGCGGCGACGACCTCCACGTCCAGCAGCAGTAGATGATCGAAATAGTCGCGTACCGTGGCCAGGTCGTGATGGACGCAGAGCACGCTACCGCCCTGGGTTCGGAAGGCGCGAAAGAGCTCGATGATGGCGCGCTCGGTGGCCGCATCGACGCCGGCGAAGGGCTCGTCGAGGAGCAGCAGTTCGGCCTGCTGGGCCAGGGCGCGGGCCAGGAAGATGCGCTGTTGCTGGCCACCGGAGAGGCGGCCGATCTGAGTCCCGGCGAAGGCCTCCATGCCGACCCGGGCGAGGCACTCCCGAGCCCAGTGGCGATGGCGGCGCCGGGTGGGTTGCCACCAGCGCAGTCGCCCGTAGAGGCCCATCAGCACCAGATCCAGGGCGGTGGCGGGGAAGTCCCAGTCGATGCTGGAGCGCTGGGGCACATAGGCGATATGGCGCGGTGGCTGGGGCAGGGGGCGACCCCGGACCAGCAGGTCCCCGGCGACCCGGGGCAGGATGCCCAGGGCCGCCTTGAGCAGCGTCGACTTGCCGGCGCCGTTGGGGCCGACGATGGCGCTCAGTCGGCCCGGCGGCGTCACGAAATCGACGCCCAGCAGGGCCAGGCGTTCGCCATAGCTGACCGTCAGTCCCTGGATGGCCAGCGGGCTGGTGGTCGGGTCGAGCGGCTCGTTCATGGGCGTGTCTCCGCCAGGCGACCCAGGCGTCCCCCGGGGGGAGCCTGGCCCCCCAGGGCCCGGGCGATGGTGGTCAGGTTATGATCGAGCATGCCCAGGTAAGTGCCCTCGTAGCTGCCCGGGGCGCCCATGGCATCGGAGAAGAGGGTGCCGCCGATGGTCACCGCCCAGCCCTGGGCACCGGCCCCCTCCACCAGGGCACGCACATTGCGCTCGGCCACCGAGGACTCGACGAAGATCGCCGGGACGCGGCGCTCCACCAGCAGGCGGACCAGCGACTCGATGCGCGCCAGTCCCGCCTCGCTCTCGGTGGAGATGCCCTGGATGCCCACCACCTCCAGGTCATAGGCCTCGCCTAGGTAGCCGAAGGCATCGTGGGCGGTGACCAGCAGGCGCCGTCCCGCGGGCAGGCTGCCCAGCACCTCCCGGGCGTAGGCGTCCAGGGCCTCGAGCTCGGCCAGATAGCGCGAGGTGCGCGCGGTGAAGGCGTCCCGCGCCGCGGGGTGCAGCTCGCTCAGGGCATCGCGGATCGCCTCCACCACGTGGCGCCAGCGGCCGGGGTCCATCCACACATGGGGATCGAACTGGCCGGCGAAGTCGCCGGCCGGCAGGCGAGCTTCCTCCGGCACCGCCTCGCCCACGGCATAGACCGGGGTGTGTCCACTCAGGCGGTCGAGGAATTCCTCGAGCTGCAGCTCCAGGGCCAGGCCATGCCAGAAGACCGCATCGGCGCGGGTCAGGGCGACGATATCGCGGCGCGTCTGGCGGTAGAGGTGGGGGTCGACCCCGGGGCCCATCAATGTCTCTACGTCGACCCGGTCGCCGCCGATGATCGTCACGGCATCACCGATCATGCCGGTGGTGGCCACCAGGTGCAGGCGTTCCTCGGCCTGGCCGGCGAAGGGCAGCAACAGGCCGACGAGTAGCAGGACGAGGAGACATCGGGTCGCGCGCATGGAGGACCTCCCGGGGTTCGAGCGCGGCATAAGTATCAGCAGCGCGACAGGGCGCCACTATTGGATTAGCCTAGTCGGACGATGGAAAAAACCCATTTCAACGCCGTGGCCGGCTAGGCTTGAATAGGTAGCAAGGAGATCATCGAGGCGGCCGGGGAGGGCGGCGATGCGAGACGACGTGGAAGTGAGTGGCTGGCTGCGCCCCGGTTACCTGGTGCTGGCCTGGATCAGTTTCGCCCTGGGCATGGTCGGCGTCTTCGTGCCGCTGATGCCCACCACCTGTTTCCTGCTCCTGGCGGTATGGGCGGCCTCCCGCGGCTCGCCGCGCTTCGCTCGCTGGATCCGCGAGCATCCGCGCTTCGGCCCGCCGGTGGTGGCCTGGGAACGAGAGCGGGCCATTCCCCGTCCGGCCAAGCGCCTCGCCGTGCTGATGCTGGGCGCCTCCATCCTGGTATTGCTCTTCACCCTGGGCCTGCTGTGGCTCAAGGTGATGGTCATCAGCGGCCTGCTGCTGCTGGGGGTGTGGATCCATACCCGGCCCGAGCCGGGCATGGGGCGCTGCCCGCTACGGGGCCTGGCCTCGCGCTCACCCCTGGAGCGTTAGCTCGGGGCGTGGCTCGGGCAGCCTTTGAGTCTTCCGTCCCCGGGGCCGTACAATGGGGCCAATTCGCGAACAGGAGCCAGACTCGATGTCAGACCCCCAGCCCACCTATCTGCACGACTACCAGCCCCCCGCCTACCGCGTGACCCACACCGAGCTGAAGTTCGACCTGGCGCCCTCGGCCACCAAGGTCAGCGCCCGGCTGCAGCTGGAGCGCAACCCGGCGCGGGGCGAGGAAGCGCTGCCCCTGGAGCTGGACGGCGAGGGCCTGCGGCTCGAGCGTATCGCCATCGACGGCCAGGCGCTCAATCCCGATGAGTACGCCCAGGGCGACAGTGGCCTGACCATCCACCGGGTGCCGGAACGTTTCGCCCTGGAGACCGAGGTGGTGATCGACCCCGCCGCCAACACCGCCCTGGAAGGGCTCTACCGCTCCGGCAGCATGTTCTGCACCCAGTGCGAGGCCGAGGGCTTCCGGCGCATCACCTTCTACCCGGATCGCCCCGATGTGATGGCCACCTTTACCACCACGCTGATCGGCGACGCCGAGCGGGAGCCGGTGCTGCTGGCGGGCGGCAACCCGGTGGAGCGTGGCGAACTGCCGGGGGGCCGTCACTTCGTGACCTGGGAGGATCCCCACCCCAAGCCCAGCTATCTCTTCGCCCTGGTGGCCGGCGACCTCGAGAAGGTCGAGGACCGCTTCACCACCGCCAGCGGCCGGGAGGTGGCCCTGCAGATCTGGGTCGAGGAGGAGAACCTGGGCAAGACCGACCACGCCATGGCCTCGCTGAAGCGGGCCATGCGCTGGGACGAGGAGACCTATGGCCGCGAGTACGACCTGGATCTGTTCATGATCGTGGCGGTCAACGACTTCAATATGGGCGCCATGGAGAACAAGGGCCTCAATATCTTCAACTCGGCGGCGGTGCTGACCCATCCCCAGACCGCCACCGACGCCGCCTTCCAGCGGGTCGAGGGCATCGTCGCCCACGAGTATTTCCATAACTGGTCCGGCAACCGGGTCACCTGCCGCGACTGGTTCCAGCTCTCCCTCAAGGAAGGCTTCACGGTGTTCCGCGACCAGTGCTTCAGCGCCGACACCAATTCGGCGCCGGTCAAGCGCATCGAGGACGTCTCCTTCTTCCGTACCGCCCAGTTCGCCGAGGATGCCGGCCCCACCGCCCACCCGGTGCGCCCGGATCACTATATCGAGATCGGCAACTTCTACACCCTGACCATCTACGAGAAGGGCGCCGAGGTGGTGCGCATGCTGCGCAACCTGCTGGGCTGGGAGGCCTTCCGCCGCGGCAGCGACCTCTATTTCGCGCGCTTCGACGGCCAGGCGGTGACCATCGAGGATTTCGTCGGCTGCATGGCCGAGGTCTCGGGGCAGGACCTCTCCCAGTTCATGCGCTGGTATTCCCAGGCCGGCACCCCGGAGATCGACGCCAACGGTCACTACGACTACGCCAAGGGGGAGTACCACCTGACCCTGCGCCAGCGCACCCCGGCCACCCCGGGCCAGCCCGACAAGCAGCCGCTGCATATCCCGGTGCGCCTGGGCCTGGTGGGCACCAAGAGCGGCCACGACCTGTCGCTGACCCTGGATGGCGAGGCGCTGGGCACCGACACCGTGCTGCACCTGCGCGAGGAGGAGCAGCACTTCGTCTTCACCGAGGTGGCCGAGGCGCCGGTGCCTTCACTGCTGCGCGGCTTCTCGGCGCCGGTGAAGCTGCGTTTCCCCTATGGCCGCGAGGACCTGGCCTTCCTGCTGGCCAACGACTCCGACGGCTTCAACCGCTGGGATGCCGGCCAGCGCCTGGCCATGCTGGCCCTGGATGACCTGATCGCCGCCCACCGCAATGGCGTCGAGAAGGTCATGGACCCGCGGGTGATCGAGGCCTTCCGGGTACTGCTCGGCGAGGAGAGCGACGACAAGGCGGTGCTCGCCGAGATGCTGACCCTGCCCTCCGAGGCCTATATCGCCGAGCAGCAGCCGGTGGTCGACGTGGACGCCATCCATGCCGCCCGCAGCTTCGTCAAGCAGGGCCTGGCGATGGCGCTGCGCGATGAGTTCCTGGCGATCTATGAGGCCAATCTCTCGGAGGCTCCCTATGCCCCGGAGCCGGAGCAGATCGCCCGCCGCGGCCTCAAGAACGTGGCGCTCTCCTACCTGATGAGCATCGAGGACGAGCGCGCCATCGAGCTGGCCCAGCGGCAGTTCGAGGCCGGCCACAACATGACCGACGTGCGTTCCGCCCTGACCCTGCTCACCCACAGCTCGCGCGGCGACCTGGCGGAGCCCGCCCTCAAGGCCTTCGGCGAGCAGTGGGCCCATGACCCCCTGGTGATGGATCAGTGGTTCACCATCCAGGTCACCCGGCCCCAGGAGGACGTGCTCGATCGGGTCAGGTTCCTGATGCAGCACCCGGCCTTCTCGCTGAAGAACCCCAACAAGGTGCGCGCCCTGATCGGGGCCTTCGCCGGCCAGAACCGGGTCAACTTCCACCGCATCGACGGCGAGGGCTATAAGCTGCTGGCGGAGGTGGTGATCGAGCTCAATCGCCTCAACCCGGAGATCGCCGCGCGGATCATCACCCCGCTGACCCGCTGGGCGCGCTTCGACGAGACCCGCCAGGCGCTGATGAAGGCGCAGCTCGAGCGCATTCGTGGCGAGGCGCTCTCGCCCAATGTCTATGAGGTGGTGGAGAAGGCCCTGGCCTGATCCGGATCGCCGGTCGTCGCGACGAGGGCCACTCCCCTGGGAGTGGCCCTCGTTCGTTGCGCTCCGGCCAGCGTTGAGACGGAGTCGGCAACTCCTTGTCATGATGGAAGGATGCTGGGACCGAGGGAGGGGTATCGATGACGAGCGAGCAAGTGATGATCCTGGTCTACCTGGCGGCGGCCTGGCTGGCGGGCAGCCTGATCGGCCTGGAGCGCAGCTATCATGGCCGCCCCGCCGGCTTTCGTACCCATGCCCTGGTCTGCCTGGCCTCGGCGCTGCTGATGATCGTCACCACCCACCAGGGCGACTGGTTGGGGGGCATGCTGCCGACCACGGCTATTACCACCGACCCCACCCGCATGGCCCAGGGCATCATGACCGGTATCGGCTTCCTGGGCGCCGGGGTGATCTTCAAGGAGGGGCTGACGGTACGCGGCCTGACCACCGCCGCCTCGATCTGGATGACCGCGGCGCTCGGCATCCTCTATGGCATCGGCTTCCTGTTCCCCGCGGTCAGCGTGACTTTGATCACCCTGGTGACCCTGTCGCTGTTTCGCTGGGTGGAGGCGCGTATGCCGGGGCAGCACTTCGCCGATCATATGCTGGCCTTCCCGGTGGAGACGACGCCCAGCGAGGCGGAGGTGCGTCGGCTGATTCGCGGTCAGGGCTTTCGCATCAAGGCGCTGAGCTACCGCTTGACCCAGCGGGGCAGCGTCTTCGAGTACCATATGACCCTGCAGACCCATGATCGCCAGAACCTGGGGCGCCTGGTGGAGCGGCTGCGCGCCGAGGCCGGCCTGCTGGAGTTTCGTCTCTCTCCCCTGGCCGAGTAAGGCATGCCGCGCCGCGGCCGCGGGTATTTGACTTGCTTGTATTCCGGGCCTTTGCTGGAATATGACCCCCGATGATTTCTCGCCATTCCTTTGTTGGAGACCCCGTATGAACATGAAACCCTGGATTCCCCTGGTCGCCGCCTCGGCCCTGCTGCTGGCCGCCTGCGGTAACGGCGAGGAGCAGGAGGCCCCGGCCCAGGAGGAGGCCCCGGCCCAGGAGGAGGCTCCGGCCCAGGAGGAGGCTCCGGTCCAGGAAGAGGCTCCGGTCCAGGAAGAGGCTCCGACCCAGGAAGAGGCCCCGGCGGCAGGCGAGTCCCTCCCGGAGGCGGCCGCGGACGAGTCGCTGCCGGCGCAGGAGGCGCCCGGAGACGAAGTGCCCGAGCCGAGCCTGCAGCAGGGGCTGACCGAGGAGCCCGGCAGCCTGGACGAGCAGAGTGCCTTGCCGGGTGAGACCACCGACTCCGATATCGATCAGTTCCTGGAGGAGACGGAGCGCCGCTTCGAGGAAGCCCAGCGCCGTATCGATGAGCAGTTCGAGGAGGCGGAGAGTCAGGCGCCTGGCGAAGCCGCCTTCGACGAGACGCCGGCGGCCGAGCCGGAAGCAATGGAACCCTGAGCACGGCGAGGGGAGACGAGACGCAAGAAGGTCCGCCGAGGCGGACCTTCTTGTTGGTGCCATTTGCGTACCGCGGGGGTCGACAACTGGCGTCCGAGTCTGGCCTTAGTTGGCGACGCGGATGTTGGAGGCCTGGAGGCCCTTCTTGCCCTGAGTGACGTCGAAGGTGACCTTCTGACCGTCCTGCAGAGTCTTGAAGCCATCGGCCTGGATTTCGGAGAAGTGTGCAAAGAGGTCGTCGCCACCATCATCCGGAGAGATGAAGCCGTAGCCCTTGGTGTCGTTGAACCACTTGACAGTGCCAGTTGCCATCGTCGAATTCCTTACTAGCTAAATAATGTTGCTGGGGTCCGCTCCCCGGGGGAATCGGCCCCGTAGTGCGTGGCTGACGCGAAGAAGAAGGCGCACTGGGAGTCTCGAAGGATCGATCAACAACTGACGACTTTCATCTTGCAAACCAACGCAATCGATGGTGCATCAGCGGCGGGGATGCGTCAAGATGACGAGATGAGCCCCGCTTGGATGCCCCGAAATCACTGTAGATGGAAAACCCATGCACGTCCAGAATGTCGATTTCACCCAGGATGACGCCCGTCAACGCTTCGTCGCCTCGCTGCGCGAGACCGGCTTCGCGGTACTGCGCAATCACCCCCTGCCGCCGCAGCTGCTGACCTCGATCTATCGCCACTGGCTGGCCTTCTTTCGCAGCGAAGAGACGGTGGCCTGGCGTTATGACCCCCGTCGCCAGGACGGCTACTTTCCGCCGGAGGTCTCCGAGACCGCCAAGGGGCAAAGCGTCAAGGACCTCAAGGAGTACTACCACGTCTATCCCTGGGGGCGGATACCCCCGGCGCTGCATGACGAGATCCTCGACTACTACCGTCGCGCCGAGGCCCTGGCGGCGACCCTGCTGGGCTGGATCGAGGCCGAGACCCCGGCCGAGATCGCCGCGCATTACCGGGAGCCCCTGTCGCGGATGATCGAGGACAGCCAGCAGACCCTGCTGCGGGTGCTGCACTATCCGCCGCTGCGCGGCGACGAGCTGCCCGGGGCGGTGCGCGCCGCCGCCCATGAGGACATCAACCTGATCACCGTGCTGCCGGCGGCCAACGAGCCGGGCCTCGAGGTGCGTACCCGGGAGGGGGAGTGGCTGGCGGTGCCCTGCGACCCGGGGCAATTGGTGATCAATGTGGGGGACATGCTCCAGGAGGCCTCGCTGGGTCACTTTCCGTCCACCACTCACCGGGTCGTCAATCCCGGTGGCCCGGCCCGGGAGCAGTCGCGGGTGTCGCTGCCGCTGTTCCTGCACCCGCGTCCCGAGGTGGTGCTCTCCGAGCGCCATACCGCCGATAGCTACCTCAAGGAGCGATTGCGCGAACTGGGAGTGCTCTGAGCCATGCTGATCGATGCCCAGTTCTGGCCCTTCCTGGTGGCCATCACCCTGCTGTCTCTGAGCCCCGGGGTCGATACCCTGCTGGTGATCCGCAACGCCAGCCGCGGCGGGGTACGCGACGGCGTGCTGACCAGCCTGGCGATCTGCTGCGGCCTCTTCGTGCATGCCGCCGTCTCGGCGCTGGGGATCTCGCTGATCCTGCTGCAGTCGGCCTGGGCCTTCTCGCTGCTCAAGCTGGCCGGTGCCGGCTACCTGATCTGGCTGGGCCTGCAGAGCCTGCTCAGCGCCCGGCGCGGGCGGGCCCTGCCGGTGGCCGGGGTCAGCGGGACCCGGGCCCAGGCGGTGCCGGCCTGGCAGCCGCTGCGGGAGGGCTTCCTCTCCAATGTGCTCAACCCGAAGACGGTGGTCTTCTATATGGCCTTCCTGCCCCAGTTTATTGCCCCCGGAGACCCGGCCCTCGCCAAGTCGCTGTTCCTGGCCGGAGTGCACTTCGTGATCGCCAACCTCTGGCAGATCACCCTCGTCTTGATGGTCGGCAGCGCCGGCCGCTGGCTGGCCAAGCGCTGGGTGGCACGCGGCCTGGATGGCGTCACCGGGGCGGTGATGGTGGCCTTCGGCATCAAGCTGGCGCTTAGCCAGCGCCCTTGAGCGGGTGTGGGGACAAAAAGAAAATAAGGGGGCGCCAAGGCGCCCCCTTTGATTTTTCGCTACTGGCGGGCCAGCAGGGAGGCGTCATAGCTGCCGTTGGCCTCACTGGAGCTCAGCAGGGCGATGCCGCGGGTCTCGCCGCCATTGGCCAGGCTCTCGAAGATCACCCGGTAGGTCATGATGGCCTGCACATAGTCGCGGGTCTCGCGGAAGGGAATGCTCTCCACGAAGAGGTCGAACTCCCGGGGCGAGTCGCGCAGCCAGCGATCGACTCGGCCGGGGCCGGCATTGTAGGCGGCCGCCGCCGCCAGGCGGTTGCCGCGATAGCGGCCCAGCATATCGCCGAGGTAGGTGCTGCCCAGGCGGATATTGAGCTCCGGCTCCAGGATCCCGTAGGGCCCCGGGTCGGCGAGGCCCAACTGGCGGCTGACCAGGGTCGCGGTGCCCGGCATCAGCTGCATCAGGCCCCGGGCGCCAGCGGGGGAGAGGGCCGCGGCGTTGTAGGCGCTCTCGCGGCGGGCAATCGCCATCAGCAGGTAGGGGTCGACCCCGGCCTCGCCGCCCCAGCGCCGGAAGCTGTCGCGGTAGGCGGCGGGGAAGCGCCACTCCAGGGCGTCCCAGAGGCGCCCGGCGATGGTGGTCTGCACCAGCTCGGCGTGCCAGCCCTGGCTCGCCGCGTAGTCGGCCAGCCGGCGCGCGGTCTCGCTGTTGGCCCGGGCCACGGCCCCCAGCCACTCGCTGTTGGCCAGCCCCGGCTCATTGATGCGCCGCAGCGCCTCGGTGCGGCGCACCACCGGCCACTGGGCCACCTCGCGGCGCTGCGCCTCGCTGTAGCGGTGGCGCTCGTCGCCCAGGGCGTAGGGCTGGCCGAGGCGGTCGGCGGCGGCGAAGGCGAAGAAGCTGCGCCCCTCGGCGGCGCGCCCATAGGCGGCCTGAGCCCCCTGGGCATCGCCCAGTTGCTCCAGGGCGCGGGCCAGCCAGTACTGCCAGCGGTTATCGCGGCGAGTGTCATCGGGCATCCGCGAGATCCAGTCGCGAACCCCGGCCCAGTCCCGGGCGCCGAGGGCGGTACGCACCCGCAGCTCCAGCAGGTCGCCGGTGGCCAGCCGCGGCAGTGCCTCGTCCACCCAGGCGCGATTCTCGGGGACGTCGCGCACCATGGAGTAGAAGGCCAGGTCCCGCTCGATGGCCCGACGGCGCTCCTCGCCGAGGCTCAGTTGCGGTGCCAGGCGGCGCCAGGTGGTCAGGGCGGCGGCGGTATCGGCTCGGGTCAGGCCATGCAGGGCGCCGCTGACCAGGCCCGGCGTCGCCGGATGATCGCCGAGACGGGGAGCCGCCCCGGCGATGGCGGCGTAGTCGCCGCGCACCCGTTCATAGGCGTCCAGGGCCGGCTGCCAGCCGCCGCCCAGTTGGCGGCCCAGGTAGCTCGCCAGCCCCGTCTCGCCGGCCTTCCAGGCCAGGATCAGGCGTTCCCAGGTCTCGGCATCGCCGATCACCCCGTCGCGGCGCAACTGCGAGAAGAGCGGGTTGCAGGCATCCGGCTGGGAGCGTCCCGCGAACCATAGCGACAGGCCGCCCCGGGCCGCCGCCTCGGGGTCACGGTCGAGCAGCGCCTCATAGTAGTAGCACTGCCGCTCGGTGCCCTCGGGGGGACCGGCGCTGACCGCCAGCAGGCGGGCCCTGTCGCCGGCCTGGCCGTAGCGGCCGATGGCCTGGTTGCGCATCCAGCCGGCCAGGGGCGTGTCCTGGTGGCGTTCGATATAGGCCAGTACCTCGGCGGGCTGCGCCTGGGGCAGCCGGGCCCGCAGGCGGTGATACTCCACGTAACCGGCCAGCACATGGCCGTCGATGGCGGCCTCGTCGATACGGCTCCACTGCTGATCGCGGGCCGCGCTCAGCGCCTCGCGAAGGGCCCGATCATCGGCCTGGGCTTGTGCCTGGACCAGGCAGAGGGCGGCGGCGGTGACCAGGGTGGCGAGGCGGTGCTTGAACCGGCCGGGACGAAAGGAGAGAACGGGTCGATAGGCCATGGCATGCTTCCTGAAACGGGGTCCTGGGCGTCGCGCTGCCCTTATCCTCGCCCATCTGGCGGCGGCTGAGTAGTGTCGCCCCGGGACGACAAGCCAATTGCACGGAAACTCCGCGCGGGGCCAAGGTTCCAACCCCGGAAACGGATCACCAGGAGGTCACCATGATTCGATCGACTCGGCGCCTCTCGCGCCTGGCCCGACTCAAGCGCCTGGGCATGGCGCCTCTGCACTGGTGCCGGCTGTGCTGGGACGTCCTGGGCGGGCGCTATCGCCCGGTACCCTGGCGGGCCCTGGGGCTGGGTGCCCTGGCCCTGGGCTATCTGCTGCTGCCCTTCGACCTGGTCCCCGACTTCCTGTTGGCGCTGGGCCTGATCGATGATCTGGTGATCGTCGGCTGGCTGATGGCGCGCATCGAGCCGGAGCTCGGGGCCTATCGACGCTGGCGGCATGAGGCGGCGGCACGCCGTGGTGGCGATGAGCCTTGAAAAGCGCGATGCGGGCCCCATATGAATCTCCACTGCGATTCTTCGGCGCGCCGCGCCACTCATTCCGTGATGTAACGAGGACCCTGCCAGATGTCCACTGCCACCCACGAAGAAACCCTGGGCTTCCAGACCGAGGTCAAGCAGCTGCTCAAGCTGATGATCCACTCCCTCTACTCCAATCGGGAAATCTTCCTGCGTGAGCTGATCTCCAACGGTGCCGATGCCTGCGACAAGCTGCGCTATGCGGCGCTGGACAACGACGCCCTCTATGAAGGCGACAGCGAGCTGCGCATCGAGATCGAGCACGATGCCGAGGCCGGCACCGTCACCGTGCGTGATAACGGCATCGGCATGAGCCGCGACGAGGTGATCCAGAACCTGGGCACCATCGCCCGCTCCGGCACCGCCGAGTTCCTGCAGCAGCTCTCCGGCGAGCAGCAGAAGGACGCCAAGCTGATCGGCCAGTTCGGGGTCGGCTTCTACTCCGGTTTCATCGTCGCCGACGAGGTCACGGTGCGCACCCGCAAGGCGGGCAGCGACCAGGCCGAGGGCGTCGAGTGGCGCTCCAAGGGCGAGGGCGAATTCAGCGTGGCGGATATCGATTACGCCGCCCATGGCACCGAGATCGTCCTGCACCTCAAGGACGATGCCCAGGAGTTCGCCGACGACTTCCGCCTGCGCAGCCTGGTGCGCAAGTACTCCGACCATATCGAGGTGCCGGTGCGCCTGCCCAAGGTGGAAACCGCCAAGGACGACGACGGCAAGGAGATCGAGGGCAGCGAGGTCACCACCTGGGAGACCGTCAACGAGGCCACCGCCCTCTGGGCGCGGCCCAAGGGCGAGATCAGCGACGACGAGTACCAGGCCTTCTACAAGCACGTGGCCCACGACTTCTCGGATCCGCTGACCTGGAGCCACAACAAGGTGGAAGGCAAGCTGGAGTACACCAGCCTGCTCTATGTGCCGGGCCGTGCGCCCTTCGACCTCTACGAGCGTGACGGCGCCCGGGGCGTCAAGCTCTATGTGCAGCGCGTCTTTATCATGGACGACGCCGAGCAGTTCCTGCCCCTCTACCTGCGTTTCATCAAGGGCGTGGTGGACACCAAGGACCTCTCCCTGAATGTCTCCCGGGAGCTGCTGCAGCAGGATCCCCAGGTCGACAAGATCAAGTCCGCCCTGACCAAGCGTGGCCTGGACATGCTCAAGAAGCTGGCCAAGGACGCCGAGGCCTACCAGACCTTCTGGAACACCTTCGGCACGGTGCTCAAGGAGGGCCCCGCGGAGGACTTCGCCAACCGCGAGAAGATCGCCGGCCTGCTGCGCTTCGCCACCACCCATACCGACAGCGCCACCCAGGATCAGTCCCTGGCCGGCTATGTGTCGCGCATGAAGGAAGGCCAGGAGAAGATCTATTACATCGTCGCCGACAGCTTCAAGGCGGCCAAGTCCAGCCCGCACCTGGAGATCTTCCGCAAGAAGGGCATCGAGGTGCTGCTGCTCTCCGACCGCATCGACGAGTGGCTGATGAGTCACCTCAGCGAGTTCGAGGGCAAGGCCTTCGTCGACGTGGCCAAGGGCGAGCTCGACCTGGGCGAGGTGGAGAACGAGGAGGAGAAGCAGGCCCAGGAGGAGACCGCCAAGGCCAAGGAAGCCCTGGTCAAGCGGGTCCAGGAGGCCCTGGGCGAGGCGGTGCAGGAGGTCAAGGTGACCCATCGCCTCACCGACTCGCCGGCCTGTGTGGTGCTGCCGGAGCACGAGATGGGCTTCCAGATGCGCCGCATCATGGAGGCCGCCGGCCAGACGCTGCCCGAGGTCAAGCCGATCCTCGAGCTCAACCCCGAGCACCCCCTGGTCGGCCGCCTGGAGGGGGCCGAGGGCGAGGCCTTCGGCGACCTGGCACATATCCTCTTCGACCAGGCGATCATCGCCGAGGGCGGGCAGCTCGACGACCCGGCCGCCTACGTCAAGCGCCTCAATACCCTGCTGACCGCCTAAGCCTCTCCTCAGGCATAACGACCGACGACACCCCGCCTCTCGGCGGGGTGTCGCGTTTAGGGCACTCTCGGCAGGCGCGGCGCTTGGCACCTATGCTGAGGGAATGCCGCCACCGCGGCCTTGCCGAGAGGGATGCCATGACCACCCGGTACGGAAGTGCCAGCCTGCGCCTCTGTGATGCCCGTGACGAGAGCGCGGCCCTGATGATCATCGATATGCAGCGGGCCATCGATGGCTGGGGCGAGCCCAGCAATCCCCATCTGGAAGACAACCTCGCCGAACTGCTGGCCTGCTGGCGGGGCGGCAGCGGCCATATCGTCCATGTGCGTCACTTCTCCCGCTCGCCGGGGTCGCAGCGTCGTGCCGGGCAACCCGGCGCCGAATTCAAGGCCTGCGTCACCCCCGCCCAGGGCGAGCGCGTGCTCACCAAGTATGTGGACAGCGCCTTCGTCGGCACCGACCTGGAAGCCTGGCTGCGACGTCACGGCGTGGGGCACCTGGTGGTGGCCGGCGTGACCACCGGTCATGCCGTCGCCACCACGGTGCGTCATGGCGCCTGCCTGGGGTTCTCGCTCAGCGTGGTGGCGGATGCCTGCGCCTGTTTTCCCCTCGATAACCTCGCCGGTCAGGCCTGGTCCGGCGAGGCACTGCACCAGGCCAGCCTGGCGCTGTTGTCGGGGCGCTATGCCGCCATCACCTCCACTCATGAGGTGGTCCAGCATTTTTGAGTTTTCAGGAATAACCCTTTCGTTATGGCATCCATAAGCCGTCCCATGGCCTGGGAAGGATCATTTTATCGTTTAAAAACAGTGATTTATTGTTATTTTAACGATAAGTCGTGGGTTATGGTCGGGATAAGTTTTTTATATAAGTTAAAGTTTTCAGAAAAGGCTTGCTTTTGCCTTTTTGGACTAAGGAGACTAGTAGGGATTTTCCCTTGATTCCCCCAATAAAGCCCCGCCGTCGAGCGGTGGATCTGGACACAAGGAGCGACTGCCAATGTATCCGTTGATGGATTCTCGGCTCGGCGGGTTCCGACCCGACGAGGCCTGTTGCGATGGGATTACCGCCCAGGGACGAGGAGGACGCGCATGAAGATCGGAGCCCCCAAGGAGAGCGCCCGCGGTGAAGCGCGGGTCGCCCTGACCCCGGAGAGCGCCCAGCAGCTTCAGAAGCTGGGCCATGAGTGCCTGATCGAGAGCGGCGCCGGCGCCGCCGCCGGCTTTGACGACGCCGCCTACCGCGAGGCCGGAGTCGGCGTGGTGGAGAATGCCGAGGCGCTATGGCGCGAGGCCGAGGTGGTGATCAAGGTGCGCGAGCCCAGTGAGGCCGAGGCCGGTTATCTGCGCGCGGGCCAGACCCTGATCAGCTTCTTCTGGCCGGCCCAGAACGAGGCGCTGCTGGAGGCCTGCAAGGCCAAGGGCGCCAACGTCATCGCCATGGACATGGTGCCGCGGATCTCCCGTGCCCAGAAGATGGACGCCCTGTCGTCCACCGCCAATATCGCCGGCTATCGCGCGGTGATCGAGGCGGGCAACCAGTTCGGACGCTTCTTCACCGGTCAGGTGACCGCCGCCGGCAAGGTGCCGCCGGCCAAGGTGCTGGTGATTGGCGCCGGCGTTGCCGGGCTCGCCGCCATCGGCACCGCCACCAGCCTGGGCGCCGTGGTGCGCGCCTTCGACGTGCGTCCCGAGGTGGCCGAGCAGATCGAATCCATGGGCGCCGAGTTCCTCTTCCTCGACTTCGAGGATAGCGCCGACGGCTCCGAGAGCGGCGGCTATGCGGCGCCCTCGAGCCCCGAGTTCCGCGAGAAGCAGCTGGCGCTGTTCCGTGAGCAGGCCCCGGACGTGGATATCGTCATCACCACGGCGCTGATCCCCGGCCGTCCGGCACCCAAGCTGTGGCTCGAGGGCATGGTCAAGGCCATGAAGCCGGGCTCGGTGATCGTCGATCTGGCCGCCGAGAAGGGCGGTAACTGCGACCTGACCGTGGCGGACGAGCGTATCGTCAGCGACAACGGCGTGATCGTGGTGGGCTATACCGACTTCCCGTCGCGCATGGCCACCCAGGCCTCGCTGCTCTATGCCACCAATATCCGCCATATGCTGACCGATCTGACCCCGGCGAAAGACGGGGCGATCGTTCATGATATGGAAGACGATGTCATCCGTGGCGCCACCGTCACCTACCAGGGCGAGATCACCTTCCCGCCGCCGCCGCCCAAGGTCAAGGCGATCGCCGCGGCCAAGCCCAAGCCCAAGGAGAAGGCGCCGACCCCGGAGGAGAAGCGCGCCGCGGAGCACGCCGAGTTCAAGGCCCAGACCAAGCGCCAGGTGGGCCTGCTGGGGGCCGGCGGCGTGCTGATGCTGCTGCTGGCGCAGATCGCCCCGGCCTCCTTTATGCAGCACTTTATCGTCTTCGTGCTGGCCTGCTTCGTGGGCTTCCAGGTGATCTGGAACGTCAGCCATTCCCTGCATACGCCGCTGATGGCGGTGACCAATGCCATCTCGGGGATCATCATCCTCGGCGCCGTGCTGCAGATCGGCTCGGGGAATGGCCTGGTGGTCTTTATGGCGGCCATCTCGGTGCTGATCGCCAGCATCAATATCGTCGGTGGCTTCCAGGTCACCCGTCGCATGCTGGCCATGTTCCAGAAATCCTGAGGGGCGGAGAGAAAAGATGTTGAGTCAAGGATTCGTATCTGCCGCCTCGATCGCGGCGAGTGTATTGTTCATCCTCTCCCTGGGGGGCTTGAGCAACCAGGAGAAGGCCAAGCGGGCGGTGTGGTATGGCATCGTCGGCATGGCCCTGGCGGTGTTCTTCACCGCTTTCGGCCCGGGCATCGGCCACTACTGGCTGATGATCCCGATGATCGTCATCGGCGGCGCCATCGGCGTGGTGGTGGCCAAGCGGGTGGGCATGACCGAGATGCCTCAGCTGGTGGCGGCGCTGCACTCCTTCGTCGGCCTGGCGGCGGTCTTCGTCGCCTGGGGCGCCGACCTGGAGCGTCGCCGGGTGCTGGCCGCCCAGGCCGCCGGGGAGTCCACCGAGGCCTTCTCCGCTTTCGCCGGCCTGGTGGCCACCAAGGCCCCCGCCGAGCTGACCTTCCTGCAGGTCGAGGTGATCTTCGCCATCTTTATCGGCGCGGTGACCTTCACCGGCTCGGTGATCGCCTTCGGCAAGCTGGCCGGCAAGGTCGACGGCAAGCCCAAGAAGCTGCCCGGGGGTCATGCCCTGAATGCCGGCGCCGTGGTGCTGTGTCTGGCGCTGGCGGTGGCCTACCTGAATGGCGCCGGCTTCTGGACCCTGCTGGTGCTGGCGGCGCTGTCGTTCTTCATCGGCTGGCACCTGATCATGGGCATCGGCGGCGCCGATATGCCGGTGGTGGTCTCCATGCTCAACAGCTACTCCGGCTGGGCGGCGGCGGCCATCGGCTTCACCCTCTCCAATGACCTGCTGATCGTCACCGGTGCCCTGGTGGGTTCCAGTGGTGCCATCCTCTCGTACATCATGTGCAAGGCGATGAACCGCAACTTCGTCAGCGTCATCCTGGGCGGCTTCGGCGGTACCCAGGGCCCGGCGGCGGAGATCGAGGGCGAGCAGGTGGCCACCGACGCCGCGGGCGTGGCCAGCGCCCTCAACGACGCCGACAGCGTGATCATCGTGCCGGGCTACGGCATGGCGGTGGCCCAGGCCCAGAACGCGGTCAGCGAACTGGTGCGCAAGCTGCGCTCCGCCGGCAAGGAGGTGCGCTTCGCCATCCACCCGGTGGCCGGGCGCCTGCCGGGGCATATGAACGTGCTGCTGGCCGAGGCCAAGGTGCCCTACGACATCGTGCTGGAGATGGACGAGATCAACGACGACTTCGCCTCCACCGACGCGGTGATCGTCATCGGCTCCAATGACATCGTCAACCCGGCCGCCCAGGAGGATCCCAACAGCCCCATCGCCGGCATGCCGGTGCTGGAGGTGTGGAAGGCCAAGCAGGTGTTCGTCAGCAAGCGTGGTCAGGGTACCGGCTACTCCGGCATCGAGAACCCGCTGTTCTTCAAGGACAACACCCGGATGTTCTACGGTGACGCCCGGGAGAGCATCGACAGCCTGCTGTCGCTGATCGACTAGTCCCGCCTCGATTACCATCGATGCATGAAGACGCCCGAACCGGCTGCCGGTTCGGGCGTCTTTTTCGCTACAATCGAGACCTCACTCAGTCTTTCGGGGCCCCTTATGGCAGAGGAACAGATAACGGTCGCGGTACTCGGTGGCGGTAGCTTCGGCACCGCCCTGGCCAGTATCGCCGCGGATAACGGCGCCCGGGTGCGCCAGTGGTTGCGCGATCCGGCGCTGGTCGCCCAGATCAACGCCGAGCATCGCAACGGACGCTACCTGCCCGACTACGCCATCAATCCGGCGGTGGTCGCCTCGGGGGACATGGCCGAGGTGCTGGCGGGCGCCGAGCTGGTGCTGGTGGCCATCCCCTCCAAGGCCTTCCGCGAGGTGGTGCGCCAGGCGCGCCCCTACCTGCATGCCGAGCAGATCCTGGTCAGCACCACCAAGGGCATCCAGGAGGAGGGCTTCAAGCTGATGAGCCAGATCCTCGAGGAGGAGACCGGCTTCGCCCATATCGGCGTGCTCTCCGGCCCCAACCTGGCCTCCGAGGTGGCCGACAAGCAGCTCACCGCCACGGTGATCGCCAGCGACGACCCCCTGACCCGGGCCCGGGTGCAGACCGCGCTCGGCTGCGACTACTTCCGGGTCTATGCCAGCAACGACCGCTATGGCGTCGAACTGGGTGGGGCGCTGAAGAACATCTACGCCATCGCCGCCGGCATGGCGGCGGCGCTGGGCATGGGCGAGAACACTCGCAGCATGCTGATGACCCGGGCGCTGGCCGAGATGAGCCGCTTCGCCGTGGATCAGGGCGCCAACCCCATGACCTTCCTGGGGTTGGCCGGGGTAGGCGACCTGATCGTCACCTGTTCCTCGACCCTGTCGCGCAACTACCGGGTCGGCCAGGCCCTGGGGCAGGGCAAGGGGCTCGACGAGGCGGTGGCGGCCCTCGGCCAGGTGGCCGAGGGGGTCAACACCGTGCGCCTGGTGCGCGACAAGGCCCGCGAGGACGGCGTCTACATGCCGCTGGCCGAGGGGCTCTATCAGGTGCTCTTCGAGGGGGTGCCGGCGCGGCAGATGGCCAAGATGCTGATGCAGGGCGAGCAGAGCAGCGACGTGGAATTCATCCTCTCCCGGGAGGACGTCCAGCAGGCCCGTCGCTTGGAGCCCGGCCATGAGTGAGCGGCTATGGATCATGCGCCACGGCGAGGCGGGGCCCGGCACCCCGGACAGCGCCCGTGAGCTGACCCCCCGGGGCCGGCGCGAGGTGGCCGCCATGGCGGAGTGGCTCAAGGCCCGCGGGATCGGCCCCTGCCGGCTGGTGGCGAGCCCCTATCGCCGCGCCCGGCAGAGCGCCGAGCCGATCGCCGCGGCGCTGGGCGTCGCGCTCGAGACCCATGACGGCATCACCCCGGACGACGACCCCCGCGCGGTGGCCGACTGGTTGCTGCACCAGGCCGAGGACCGGCCCCTGGTGCTGGTCAGTCATATGCCTTTGGTCGGCGCCCTTACCGGCCTGCTGGTGGAGGGGCGCGGCGGCGCGGGTCCGGGCTTTCCCACCGCCGGTTTGGCGGAGCTTGAGGCCGAGGCCTGGGCGGCGGGCTGCGCCCGGCTGCGCGGCTTCGTGACCCCCGCCGATCTGGCCGTTTGATCGCAGAGCAGGCCGGGCGGAGGGGCGACGCCGCCCCGGCCGCGAACCCCAAGGAGATCCCATGAGCTTTATCGTCAATAACCGCGTCTTCGTGAATGCCGGCTTCGAGGCGGAGTTCGAGGCGCGCTTCCAGCGCCGCGCCGGCGAGATCGACAAGCAGCCCGGCTTTATCGCCATGCGGGTGCTGCGCCCCCTGGGCAACCAGGCCCCCTATGTGGTGGAGACCGAGTGGGAGAGCCAGGCGGCCTTCCGCGCCTGGGTGGGCAGCGACGACTTCAAGCGCGCCCACGCCAACCCGCTGCCCCCCGAGGCCACCGCCGAGGGCGGCGGCCTGGAGCAGTTCGAGGTGGTGATCAGCAGCTAGAGTCCCGGCTGCTTTAGATCAACCCCTCGGCCTTAATACGGCCACGGTGACGCTGGCCATCAGGGCGATGGCAGCCATATGAGCGGGGTCTGCGGCCTAGATCAATCCCGCGGCCTTAAGGGCAAAGGCACCCAGGGTGACGGTGACGCTGGCCATCAGGGTGGTCAGGGCGATGATATTGGCGGTGAGTGCGGCATTGCCGCCCATCGCCTTGGCCATCACGAAGGCCGCCGCCGCCGTGGGACTGGCGAAGAACAGGAAGAGCACCCCCAGCTCGCGTCCCTGAAAGCCCGCTAGCCAGGCCCCGCCGGTGGCCAGCGCCGGCAGGGTCACCATCTTGATCAGGCTGGCGCCGGTGGCCAGGCGCCCGGAGTCGAGGAGGGCATTCAACGACAGGGTGGCTCCCACGCAGATCAGCGCCAGGGGCAGCGAGAGCGAGGCGAAGTAGTCCCCCGAGGTCATCAGCCACCCGGGAAGGCGCAGCTCGAGCAGGGCGACGGGGAGCGCTGCCACCACCCCGAGGATCAGCGGATTCTTGACGATGCTGGCGAAGATGCTTCGCCAGTCGGTGCGCGGTCCGCTCTGGTAAGTGGCCAGCGCCACCACCGAGAGGCTGTTGTAGCTGAGGATCACCACCCCCAGCAGTAGTCCGCCCGCCGAGAGGCCATAGTCGCCGTACATGCCGGCGGCCAGTGCCAGGCCGACGATGCCGCAGTTGCCGCGAAAGGCTCCCTGAATATAGCTGCCACGCTCGGCCCGAGGCACCCGTAGGGCCGCCCAGCCCCAGGTCAGGACGAAGCTGACCAGGGTCGCCAGGGCGAAATAACCGAGCAGAGCGGGATTGAAAGTGGCATCCAGGTCGGCACGAATGATGCTCAGGAAGATCAGGGTCGGCAGGGTCGCCTTGAACACCAGCGTCGAGGCGGTATTGATAAACCCCTGATCGATCCAGCCCAGCCGCTTCAGGGCGATACCGATAAAGACCATGGCGAAGACGGGCAGGGTGATCTCGAGGGTCTGGAAGAAGAGGGCGCCGAGCTCCATCAGCGCGCCAGCCACAGGCCGATGACGACGGCGACGAGTACGGTGGTAAAGAAAATGCGGTTACGCAGGCGGGTGTCGCGGGGTCGAGTCACGGGGGCTCCCTGGCGGATCGGCATGAAATGGGTTAAAACAAGTGTTTGATAAAGGCCCTTCACCTATCCATTCGATGGTAAACCCGTTAGTCTGCTATCGCCACGTTGGGACACCCTCGTTATGCCGCATCCTCCCCGCGACACCCTGCTCTTCGCCCATGCCAATGGCTTCACCGGGGCCAGCTATCGCAGCCTGCTGGCGCCGCTGGGCGAGCGTTTCCGTGTCGAGGCCCTCGACCGCCTGGCCCACCACCCGGACTACCCGGTGGGGCCCAACTGGCTGGCGCTGCGCGACGAGTTGCTGGAACGGCTGGCGGCCCAGGAGTCACCGGTGATCGGCGTGGGCCACTCCATGGGTGGGGTGCTGATGGCCATGGCCGCCGAGGCGGCCCCGGAGCGCTTTCGCTGCGTGGTGGTGCTCGACTCGCCGCTGATGCTCGGCGTCGATGCCTGGGTGATGAAGGCCGCCAAGCGGCTGGGCATGATGGATCGCCTGACTCCGGCCGGGCGCACCCGAGGGCGCCGCGCCGAGTGGCCCGACCGGGACGCCATGCGTCGTGCCCTGCAGCGGCGGCCGCTGTTCTCGCGTTTCACCGACGACGCCCTGCGCGACTATGTGGAGGGCGCCACCCATCTGCTCGAGGATGGCCGGGCACGGCTCGCCTTCGATCCCGAGATCGAGGCGGAGATCTTCCGCCACTTGCCGGATCACCTGAGCCGCTTGCCACGGCGTCTCGGGGTGCCCCTGGCCATGCTCTATGGCCGCGACTCCGACCTGATCACCCCGCGGCGGCGTCGGCGCCTGCGCCGCCATGGCATGCGGGTGACCGCCGTGCCCGGCACCCATATGTTCCCCATGGAGCATCCGGACGAGACCCGCCGGGCGCTGCTATCCACCCTGCCGGCATTGCTAGAGGAGACGCCGCCATGCGCGACGAGCCCCAATCCCTGACCCTGGCCGAGGGCCGCCTGGCGGCCCTGGCCTGGGGCGATCCGAAGGCGCCCACCTGGCTGGCCCTGCACGGCTGGCTGGATAATGCCGCCAGCTTCTCGCGGCTGGCGCCCCGGCTGGTGGCGGCGCGCCATATCCGCCTGGTGGCCCTGGACCTTCCCGGCCATGGGCGCTCGGCACAGCACCCGCCGGGCACCGACTATGCGCTCTGGGACAACTGCCATACGGTATTGGATGCCCTGGACGAGCTGGGCCTGGCGGCGGCGCCGCTGCTGGGCCACTCCATGGGCGCCGGGGTGGCCTGCCTGGTGGCGGCGGCCGTGCCGGAGCGGGTCGAGCGGCTGATGCTGATCGATGGCATCGGCAGCCTCACCACCCCGGCGGAGGCGGTTGCCCAGCAGTTACGCAAGGGACTGCTGGGGCATCGTCGTGCCTCGTCGCTGTCGCCCCGCTATCCGGACGCGGCCACCGCCCTGGCGGCGCGGGTGGCCGGTGGGGTAACGCCCATCGATGCCGCGACCGCCGAGCCCCTGGTGGCGCGCAACCTGGAGCCCACGACGGACGGCCGGGTGAGGCTACGGACCGATGGGCGGCTGTTGCGTCCTTCCTTGGTGCGATTGTCTCCGGAGCAGAGCCGCGCCATGCTTAACGCTATCGAGGCGCCGACGCTGCTGGTGGAGGGCGAGGCGGGGATCCTCGGCCGGCGCGCGCATGCCGAGCAGGCGCGCCGGGCACTGCGGGGCCTCGAGCGGCGGGTGCTGCCCGGCGGGCACCACCTGCACCTGGAGCCGGATGCCGTGGCCGCGGTAGCCGAGGCGATCCTGGCCTGGTGGGCGACACGAGACGAATCACAGAGAGTTCAGGAGGCACCATGAGCGAGGCGACAGGCTCCGGGAAGCGAGTGGCCCTGGTGCTGGGCAGCGGCGGGGCGCGGGGCTATGCGCATATCGGCGTGATCGAGGCCCTGGAGGCCCGCGGTTACGAGATCGTGGCCCTGTCGGGGTGCTCCATGGGGGCCCTGGTGGCCGGGGTCTATGCCGCCGGCCAGTTGGCCGCCTATCGCGACTGGGTGGGCAAGCTCGACTATATGGATGTGCTGCGCCTGGTGGACGTGAGCTGGAGCCCCATGGGGGCCATGCGCGCCAACAAGGTGATGACCAAGCTGGAGAGCCTGATCGGCGAGACCCTGATCGAGGACCTGGCGATTCCGGTCACCACGGTGGCCACCGACCTGGTGCGCCAGCGGGAGGTGTGGTTCCAGTCCGGCTCGCTGTTGCAGGCGATCCGCGCCTCCATCGCCGTGCCCGGGGTGATCACCCCGGTGCATCTCGGCGAGCAGGTGCTGGTGGATGGCGGCCTGCTCAACCCGCTACCGATCATGCCCACCATCTCCGCCCAGGCCGATCTGGTGATGGCGGTCAACGTCACCGCCCACAGCCCCCACCCGGTGAGCCTGGAGGCCCTGCTGCCCCCGGAGGAGGCCGCCGAGGAGGCCGCCCGTGACGACGAAGGGGGAATCGCCGGCTGGTTCGAGGAGGTGCGCCGACGTACCCAGCGCTGGTTCTCCTCCACCGAGGACGATAACGACAACGGCGGGCCCAAGGCCGCCCGTCAACGCGCCTGGGGGCGCCTGGAGATGGTCCTGGCCTCCTTCGATATCACCCAAGCGACGCTGGCCAAGTACAAGGTGGCGGGCTACCCCCCGGACGTACTGATCGAGATTCCCAAGACGGTCTGCGGCGCCCACGAGTTTCACCGTGCCGAGGCACTGATTCGCCTGGGCCGCCACCTGGCCGACCAGGCCCTGGACAGCTACGAGACCACCCCGGAGGGCATACAGATGGCGGTGCATGTGGGGCCCAAGGTGGCCACCATCGCCCCGACCGGCGAGTCGGCCCCCGTAGTGGCGGGAGAAGAGGCGATAGCCGACGAGAGCCCGGCAACGCTGGGGCCCGAGACGCCCGACGCCAAGGCGGGGGAGGGGAAGGCCTCACGGGACGCCCCCTCGGGAGAGAACCGGGGGATGGCCTCTTCCTAGAGCGCCTCGCCGCGGCGCCGTAACAGGATATACACCGCCCCGGTGCCGCCGTCCGCCTCGATGGCGGAGCAGAAGGCCAGCACGCTGGGCCACTCCCGCAGCCAGGCATTCACATGGCTCTTGATCACCGGATAGTCCTCCAGGGCGTTGTGGCTGCGCGCCTTGCCATGCACCACCAGCACGCAGCGGCTGCGCCGGGCCAGGGCGTCGTGGAGGAAACTCTCCAGCTCGCGGCGCGCCTCCTCGAGGGTGTAGCCGTGCAGGTCGAGGCCCGCCTCCCAGCCGATGCGCCCGCGCTTGAGCTGGGCCTGGGTGCGGTAGGGCAGGTCGGGCAGGGCGAAATCGAGGTATTCCGAGGGGCGCACCGGCTCCACCCGGCCGTCGGAGGTGCGGCTGGTGGCCTGCTGGCTGGGATCGGCGGCGGTGGCCGCGGCGCGGCGCTCGGCGAGGCTCTCGGCCTGGCGCCGGGGGCGGCCGGGGTCGGCGCGATTGGCCCGCAGGCGGCGCACGCCGGCCTCTTCCAGGGCCTGGCGGAATAGGGAGATCTCCTCCTCGGGCGGTTCACCCTGGCGTCGACTCATGGGGACTCTCGTTGGGGATGGCTGACCAGGCGCCCAGTATAGCGACTCGGCGGTGACTGTGAACCGGGCGGCGCTGCGGGTACAATCTTTCGCCCAACCGATTTCGCCGAGACAGGAGTCCGTGTGGCCGCTCAACGCCCCGCCGCCCATTCCACCCTGAGCCTCTCCGACGAGGCCCTCACCGAGGGTCTGGTCAGCCTGCGCGACTGCCTGCGCTGGGCCGCCAGCGAGTTTCATGCCCATGGCCTGCATTTCGGGCACGGCACCGCCTCCCCCTGGGACGAGGCGGTGGCGCTGACCCTGGGGGCCCTGCACCTGCCCTGGGACGTGGACCCGGCGGTGCTGGAGGCGCGCCTGCTGCCCATGGAGCGCGCCCGCATCGTGGCCCTGGTGCGCTCGCGCATCAGTGACCGGCGCCCCTTGCCCTACCTGCTCGGCGAGGCCTTCTTCGCCGGTTACCCCTTCGACGTGGACGAGCGGGTGCTGATCCCCCGTTCGCCGATCGCCGAGCTGATCGAGGATGGCTTCGCCGCCTGGTTCGGCGACCTGCCCCCGGCCCGGGTGCTCGACCTGTGCACCGGTTCCGGCTGCATCGGCATCGCCACCGCCCTGCATCTGCCCACCTGCGAGGTGGATCTGGCGGATATCAGCGCCGACGCCCTGGCGGTGGCCCGGCAGAACATCAGTCGCCACGACGTGGGAGACCGGGTGCGCGCGGTGGAGTCCGACCTCTTCGCCAACCTGGTCGGCCGGCGCTATGACCTGATCGTCTCCAACCCGCCCTATGTGGATGCCCGGGACCTGGCCACCATGCCCGCCGAGTTCCAGCACGAACCGGCCCTGGCCCTGGGGGCAGGCAGTGATGGCCTGGATATCGTGCGGCGCCTGTTGCGTGAGGCCCGTAGCCACCTCAGCGACGCGGGGGTGCTGATCGTCGAGGTGGGGAACTCCGATCGCCACCTGGAGGCCGCCTTCCCCGAGGTGCCCTTCCTGTGGCTCGATTTCGAGCGCGGGGGCCACGGGGTCTTCGTCCTCACCGCCCAACAACTCGACGCCCATGCGGCGTCCTTCGCCTGACCGTCATCGCGAGGAGAGCCCATGTCCGGCAATACCTTCGGTAAGCTGTTCACCGTGACCACCTTCGGCGAGAGCCATGGCCCGGCGCTGGGCGCCATCGTCGACGGCTGCCCGCCGGGGCTGCCGCTCTGTGAGGCGGACCTGCAGCGCGACCTGGACCGCCGCCGCCCGGGGACCTCGCGGCACACCACCCAGCGTCGCGAGCCCGACCGGGTGAAGATCCTCTCCGGGGTCTTCGAGGGCGTGACCACCGGCACCCCGATCGGCCTGCTGATCGAGAACACCGACCAGCGCTCCAAGGACTACTCCGATATCAAGGATCAGTTCCGCCCGGCCCACGCCGACTACAGCTACCACCACAAGTACGGTCGCCGCGACTACCGCGGCGGCGGGCGCTCCAGTGCCCGGGAGACCGCCATGCGGGTGGCCGCCGGGGCCATCGCCAAGCAGTACCTGGCCGCCCAGGGCATCAGCGTGCGCGGCTATATGAGCCAGCTCGGCCCCATCGCCATCGACTTCAAGAGCTGGGAAGCGGTGGAGGAGAACGCCTTCTTCTGCCCCGACCCGGACCGGGTGGCCGAGCTCGAGGCCTATATGGATCAGCTGCGCCGCGACCAGGACTCGGTGGGGGCGAAGATCAGCGTGGTGGCCGAGGGGCTGCCGCCGGGACTCGGCGAACCGGTCTTCGATCGCCTGGACGCCGAGCTGGCCCATGGCCTGATGAGCATCAACGCGGTCAAGGGGGTGGAGATCGGCGACGGCTTCGCCGCGGTCAGCCAGCGGGGCAGCGAGCACCGCGACGAGATGACCCCGCAGGGCTTCCTCTCCAACCACGCCGGCGGCGTGCTGGGAGGCATCTCCTCGGGGCAGCCGCTGATCGCCCACCTGGCGCTGAAGCCGACCTCCAGCATCACCACCCCGGGGCGCTCCATCGATGTCCACGGCCAGCCGGTGGAGGTGGTCACCAAGGGCCGCCACGACCCCTGCGTGGGCATTCGCGCCACCCCCATCGCCGAGGCGATGATGGCGCTGACCCTGATGGATCACCTGCTGCGTCATCGCGCCCAGAACGCCGAGGTCAGCGTCGAGACCCCGGTGCTGCGTTAACCCCCACCTCTGCCCCCCTGCAAAGGCGACCGTCCAACGGTCGCCTTTTGCGTGATGGCGGCGCTAGACTGAGAGGATCACTCTCAGTGAGGCACGCCATGAAGATCCATCTCGAATTCGACCTGACCCCCGCCGAGTTCCGCCAGGCCCTGGGCCTGCCCGATGTGGAGGCCTATCACCAGGCCGTGCTGGAGCGCATCCAGCAGCAGATGGAGGCCGGGGTCGAGGGCTATGACCCACTCAGCCTGCTGCAACCCTTCCTCGATAACCCGCTGATGCCCGAGGCCTTCAAGCACGCCTTCCAGGGCCAGAAGGCGGGGACCACCCAGGGTAGCGGCTGGGAGCAGGGGATGGCCGGTTTCGGTCACTACCAGCAGATGCTGATGGAGATGCTGCGCAAGGCCGCGACCCAGGCCGGCAGCGGGCCTTCACCGTCGGAGCCGTCGCCCGAACCACCGCCCGGGAATGACGATGCCCCCCAGGGTGGTGACGACAAGGCGCCCAAGGGCAGTGCCAGCGCCTCCAGTGCCCGTCGCCGCCAAGGGTAGGGCGACACGGTTGCAAGGCGATCCGCCTCGGACTACTCTATCAGTGGCTTGTTGTGCAGTGCAGCAAGTGCCATGCTCGCGTCGCCCCACGGTTGCGAAAGGAGTTCGTTATGCAGGATTCGCTGTCCCCCCTCCCGGCCCCCTTGGCCGAGTCCCTGGCCGCCCTGGGCACCCTCCAGAGGGACGCCTTGACCCGCTATGGCCAGCTGGCCAATGAGCAGTTCCAGGCCCTCACCGAGGCCGACTCCGCCGAGACCCTGGCGGCCCGGCCCTGGCAACTGGCGCAGCGCCTTCAACACCAGTGGGTCGAGGACGCCCAGGCCCTAGGGGCCTGGGGAAGCCAGTGGCAGCAGGCCTGGTTCGATGCCCTGGGCGAGGGCGCCTCCCGGACCCCGGCCCCGCGGCCGGCCGGCGAGGGCCCCGCCCGGGCCACCAGCCGCGCCGCCAAGTAACATCCGTCGAGACACTAACCAAGGAGTCGGGGATGCAGTCAGACCAGAACGCCAATGCCCAAGCGTGGGACGGCTGGAGCGAACAGCTCGAACGTATCGGCCAGGAGTACCAAGGGGTGCTTCAGGACCTGATGGCCCGGGCGGCCCCCAGTGAGGCCGCCAAGCAGGTCCAGGAAGACATGCGTGAGACCTTCCGCGCCGGCCTGGAGGCGCTGATGCGCGACCCCCAGGCCCTCTACGGCGCCCAGTGGCAGCTGATGCAGGATCAGTGGCAGCTCTGGCAGCATAACCTGCGCCTGCTGGCCGGCGAAGAGGTCGAACCGCTGGTCGCCCCGGCCAGGCACGACCGCCGCTTCAAGGACGAGGCCTGGCAGACGGAGCCCTTCTATCGGACGCTGATGGAGCAGTACCTGCTGTTCTCCCGTCAGGTGGAGCAACTGGTACAGGGCCTCGACGGCCTGCCGCCCCAGCAGCAGCGCAACCTGGAGTTCTATGCCCGTCAGTACGTCAGCGCCGTGGCCCCCAGCAACTTCGTCACCACCAACCCCGAGGTGATGCGCCTGACCCTGGAGACCCAGGGCGAGAACCTGGTGGAGGGGCTGGCGCGGCTGCGCGAGGACCTGGCCAATTCGGCGGAAGGCATCAACGTGGCCATGACCGACCGCGAGGCCTTCCGCATCGGCGAAAACGTGGCGGTGTCCCCCGGGGCCGTGGTCTACGAGAACGAGCTGATTCAGCTGATCCAGTACACGCCCACCACCGAGACGGTGTTCAAGACGCCGCTATTGGTGGTGCCGCCCTGGATCAACAAGTACTACATCCTCGACCTGCGCGAGGACAACTCCCTGGTCAAGTGGCTGGTGGATCAGGGCCATACGGTGTTCCTGATCTCCTGGCGTAACCCGGGCCCGGCCCAGCGCGAGCTGACCTGGGCCGACTATATGCAGCTCGGCCCCATCGCCGCCATGGAGGCCATCGAGTCGGCCTGCGGCGAGAAGTCGGTGAACCTGCTCAGCTACTGCATCGGCGGCACCCTGACCGCCTCCACCGTGGCCTACCTGACCAGCACCCGCCGTGGGCGCAAGGTCAAGTCGGTGACCTATATGGCCACCCTGCAGGACTTCGGCGACCCCGGCGAGATCGGCGTCTTCCTCAACGACACCGTGCTCTCCGGCATCGAGCGTCAGCTGGAGGCGGACGGCTACCTGGATGGCCGGGTGATGGCCTTCTCCTTCAACCTGCTGCGGGAGAACGACCTCTTCTGGTCCTTCTATGTCAGCAATTACCTGAAGGGGGAGCAGCCGGCGGCCTTCGACCTGCTCTACTGGAACACCGACGGCACCAACCTGCCGGCGGCCACCCACGGCTGGTACCTGCGCCATATGTACAGGGAGAACCGGCTGATCGAGCCCGGCGGCATCGAACTGGACGGGGTCAAGATCGACCTGCGCAAGATCTCCACCCCCAGCTACTTCGTCTCCACCCGGGAAGACCATATCGCCAAGTGGCAGAGCACCTATGGCGGCACCCAGCTGCCCAAGGGGCCGGTCACCTTCGTGCTGGGGGGCTCCGGGCATATCGCCGGGATCGTCAATCCGCCCCACAAGAACAAGTACGGCTACTGGACCAATGCCGAGCTGCCCGCCTCGGCGGAGGCCTGGCTGGAGGGCGCCAGCTTCAATGAGGGCTCCTGGTGGCCCCACTGGCAGGCCTGGATGACCGACAACGGCTACGTGGACGCCGCCAAGCGGGTGCCCGCCCGCCGGCCCGGCGAGGGCGAGCTGGATATCCTCGAGCCGGCCCCGGGGCGCTATGTGCGCCAGACCATTCCCCAGGTGCTGGAGGAGCAGGGCGTCGCCTAAGCGTTTCCCGTCGTCCTGCCAACGAGGCCGCCCCAGGGGCGGCCTCGTTAGTTGATGGCGGCGGCGAGGCGTCGACGATAGCTTAGGCGCGCGCTTCTTCGCTGGGGTAAGTGGATTCGCTCTCCAGCGATTCGGTGACATCCTCTTCCGCCACCGGCTCGGCGGCCTGCTCGCCGCCACGGCCCAGCATCAGGAAGTAGAGCAGGATACCGGCGCCGATGCCCCAGGCCGGGCCCATCACCGCGGTCAGCATGCCGATGGTCAGCACCAGGCCGCGCTCGATATTGCCCTGCACCATGGCCATGGCCACATAGGCGCAGGCGAAGCCGGTCAGCACCAGGGTCACCGACAGGGCCACCGGCAGCATCGGCATGATCAGCCCCAGCACCGGGATCAAGAGTCCCAGGGGGATCGCCAGCAGGTAGAAGTTGGTGGTGCCGGTGAACAGGGAGTCCATGACGTGGCGCCCCTGCTTGTAGCGCTCGATCAGGAACACCTGCACCCCGGTCCAGATCGGACCATGCAGCATCACCAGCGGGCCGGCGGTGACCAGCTGGGCCAGGTTGCGGATCGCCAGCACATAGTGGCTGCGGGTGTGGTCGATATCGAGCTTCTCGTCGCCGCGCGCCTTGTCGGCCCCCTTGAGCAGGGTGTCCGCCACCAGCAGGTCGCCGAAGGCGAGGACATAGATCATCACGCCGATGGGGAGGGCGCTGACGATCACGCCCCAGGAGGGCAGGCCCACCGACCAGGGGGCCAGGGTATCCAGGGTCTCGCGCAGCGGCGGCACGAAGAGGCCCCACTGGATATCGAAGCGCAGCTCGCCGCTGATCAGGCCGACGACGCCGGCGGCCATAAAGGCCACCAGCAGGGCATTGGCGCCCACCAGCATCTTCAGGCGGCTATTGGGCAGCCGCGCGAAGGGCGTCGAGAACATCAGCGCCAGCACCACCACCCAGGCGGTGACCAGGGTCAAGGGCATGCTCTCCAGGCGATCCAGCTCCGACTGGAAGGCGGCCACGGCGGCGCCCATGATGATGCCCGCCTTGAGGGTGGCGGGGACCAGGCGGTTGAAGCGCTCGCCGAGCCGCGTGATACCGAAGAACAGGAACAGGAAGGAGACCACCAGGGTCACCGCGATCATGGCGCGTATCGCCTCGGGCCCGGGGCTGAAGTCATTGAGGAAGATAATCGTCAGGGGCAGGCCCGCGGCGATGCCGCCGGCGGAGTAGACGTCCCCGAACAGGAAGGTCTGGGCGAAGACCCAGAAGAACATCACCAGCATCACCGTCCAGGCGATCTCGAAGGAGACGCCGAAATATTGCATCAGCAGCGGGGCGGTGGCGCCGCCGGTGGCCAGCAGCAGCAGGCCGCCCTGGAGTTGGGTACTGGGGGTCAGGTCGACGTGAATGCCGGGAATGCGCAGGGTGAAGCGGCCCCACCGGATTCCCGGGTGCACGGCGCCGTGTGGGCGTTGGCTAGGCATAGGGTGTCGTCAGCGTTGGGAGTGTCGTTATCGGTATGGAGCCCCGCCCCGGGAGCGGGGCGGGGAGAGGCGAGCGCTTAGTGGTCGAAGTTCAGGACCACCTTGTCGCTGACCGGGAAGCACTGGCAGCTCAGCACCATGCCGGCCTCGATCTCGTAGTCCTCGAGGGCGTAGTTGGCGTCCATCTCCACCTCGCCTTCCTCGACCTTGGCCAGGCAGGTGGAGCAGACCCCGGCCTTGCAGGAGTAGGGCAGGTCGGCGCCATGTTCGTTGCCGGCATCGAGGATGCTCTGGGTGTTCTTCGCCAGGTCGAACTCCAGGGTGCGGCCGTCGATCATCACTTGGATATGGGAGCTCTCGACATCCACCTGGCCCACGCCCTGGGCCTTCTCCTGGCGTCGGGTGTTGGCCTTGGGGCGGGTGCCGAAGAGCTCCAGATGGATACGCTCGGCGGGGGCGCCGTGCGCCTTGAGCACCTCGCGCACCGTGGTGGACATCTCCTCCGGGCCGCACAGGAAGATGGCCTCGAAGCTCGCCACGTCCAGCCAGCGATCGAAGAGGGCATGGCACTTCTCGGCGTCGATGCGGCCGTTGTAGAGGTCGATGTCCTGATCCTCGCGATTGAAGATATGGATCAGGTTGAGTCGCTCCATATGGCGGTTCTTCAGGTCCTGGAGCTTCTCGCGGAACATGGTGCTGGCGGTGGCGCGGTTACCGTAGACCAGGGTGTAGCGGCTCTCCGGCTCGGCCTCCAGGGTGGTGCTGATGATCGACAGCACCGGGGTGATGCCGCTGCCCACGGCCACGGCCAGGTAGTCCGCCTTGCGGCTGGGGTCCAGGGGCACGAAGAACTTGCCCTGGGGCGGCATCACCTCCAGGGTATCGCCGGGCGCCAGCTCATGGTTGGCGAAGGTGGAGAAGGCGCCGCCGGGCACCAGCTTGACGGCGACGCTCAGCTCGCCCTCGTGGACCCCGGTGCAGATGGAGTAGGAGCGGCGGACTTCCTCGCCGGCGATCTCCCGGCGCAGGGTCAGGTACTGGCCCTGGGTGAACTGGAAGGCATCCAGGTGGTCGTCGGGCACCGCGAAGGTGATGGAGACGGCGTCACGGGTCTCCTTGCGGATTTCCTTGACGGTCAGGGCGTGGAATCGGCTCATGGTAATCTCTCGTCGATCGGGCGCTTGGGACACGCTGAAGAAATCGCCGAGCGGGATGAAGCGCAACGCAGCGATTCGCCCGCGCAGGCATTTCTATAGGCACTTGAAGTAATCGAAGGGCTCCAGGCAGCTCAAACAGCGGTAGAGCGCCTTGCAGGCGGTGGAGCCGAACTCGCTGACCCGCTCGGTCTCCAGGCTGCCGCACTGGGGACAGGGCACCTGGGGTTCCGGACCCAGCAGGCTGCGTTTGCTGGCGCTGCCCACCGGCGGGGCGATGCCGTAGGCACGCAGCTTGTCGCGCCCCTCCTCGGTGATCCAGTCGGTGGTCCAGGCCGGCGACAGGCGGCGCTCGATATGCGGATCCGCGTAGCCGGCGGTGACCAGGGCGCGATGGATCGCCGCCTCGATCACCTCGGTGGCCGGGCAGCCGGAGTAGGTGGGGGTCACGGCCACGCTCAGGCGACCCTCGACCCAGCGCACCTCGCGCACGATGCCCAGCTCCACCACGCTGACCGCGGGAACCTCCGGGTCGAGGACCTCCTGCAGCACCGCCATCACGGCGGCCATATCGCCCTCGGCGCCGGCCTGGGGCAGGCCGCCGCGGTCGCTATCGATCAGTTGAATGGCATCGGACATCGTGGGGCTCCTCGCTAAAGCGCAGACATCTGGCTTACCAGACGGTGGCGTCGGAATAGGCGCGGGGGAGTGCCTGCATCTCCGCCAGCAGGAAGCCCAGGTGCTCGGTGTGGTGACCCTGCTTGCCGCCGCGATACGTCCAGGCGTCGAAGTCCGGGAGTGTCAGGGTGGCGTGGGTCAGTACCTGGGCCACGGTGTCGCGCCAGTCGGCGGCCAGGGCCTCGGCGTCGGGGGCGATGCCCGCCTCGCGCATGGCCGCGTCCACGGCATCGGCCTCGGTCAGCTCGCCGGTGAAGCGCCACAGCAGATCGATGGCCCGCTGCATGCGCGCATGGCTCTCTTCGGTGCCGTCGCCCAGGCGCGTGACCCATTCGGAGGAACGCCGCAGGTGGTAGGTCACCTCCTTGAGGGACTTGGCGGCGATCTCGGCGATGCGCGAATCCTTGGCCTCCACCAGGGCGCTCAGCAGGTGGTAGTGCCAGGCGTCGAACAGGAACTGGCGGCCCAGGGTCACGGCGAAGTCGTCGTTGGGCTGTTCCACGAGCAACAGGTTGCGGAAGTCCTGGGCGTCGCGGCGGAAGGCCAGGTGGTCGGCATCGATCTCGCCCTGGCCGCCCTCGGCGGAGATCAGCTCGGCGGCATAGCCCAACCAGTGGCGGGCCTGGCCGAAGAGGTCGAGACCCACGTTGAGCAGGCCCAGTTCCTCCTCCAGGGCCGGCGCATGGCCACACCATTCGGCGTGGCGCTGGCCCAGAATCAGGGCGTTATCGCCGAGGCGCAGCAGGTACTCGACCAGCGGCGCCTGGGAGGTCTGTGAAACGTTGTGCATGTTGATTCCCCTAGAGGCAGCTCACGATCTAGCGAAGCAAGTCGTGAACGGGCTCTTACATATGGCCGACTTCGTCGGGCAGCTCATAGAAGGAGGCGTGGCGGTAGACCTTGTCCTGGGACGGGTCGAACAGCGGCTCCTTCTCGTCCGGTGAGGAGGCGGTGATCTCCTTGGCGGGGATCACCCAGATGCTGACGCCTTCGTTGCGGCGGGTGTAGAGCTCCCGGGCGTTCTCGATGGCCATGCGGTTGTCGGCGGCATGCACGCTGCCCACGTGCTTGTGGCTCAGGCCGTGCTTGCTGCGCACGAAGACTTCGTAAAGGGGCCAATCTGCCATGGTCGTATCCTCTTGAATTCGGGGGTAGCTATCAGGCGGCCTGGCGGGCGCGCTGCTTGGCGGCATAGGCCTTGGCGGCCTCGCGCACCCAGGCGCCATCCTCGATGGCCTGCTTGCGGGTCTCGATGCGCTCGCGGTTGCAGGGACCATTGCCCTTGAGCACCTCGAAGAATTCGCTCCAGTCGATCTCGCCGAAGTCGTAGTGACCGCGCGCCTCGTTCCACTTCAGGTCCGGGTCCGGGGCGCTGCAGCCCAGCAGCTCCAGCTGCGGCACGGTCTGGTCGAGGAAGCGCTGACGCAGCTCGTCGTTGCTGTGGCGCTTGATCTTCCAGGCCATGGACTGGGCGCTGTTGGGAGAGTCGGCGTCGCTGGGGCCGAACATCATCAGCACCGGCCACCAGAAGCGGTTGATGGAGTCCTGCACCATGGCCTTCTGTTCGTCGGTACCGCCCTGCATCAACTCCAGCAGGATCTGGTAGCCCTGGCGCTGGTGGAAGCTCTCCTCCTTGCAGACGCGGATCATGGCCCGGGAGTAGGGGCCATAGGAGGTGCGCTGCAGGGGCACCTGATTGACGATGGCGGCGCCATCCACCAGCCAGCCGATGGTGCCGATATCGGCCCAGCTCAGGGTCGGGTAGTTGAAGATGCTGGAGTACTTCACCTTGCCGGCGTGGAGCTTGTCGATCTCCTCGTCGCGATCGGCGCCCAGGGTCTCCATGGCGCTGTAGAGGTAGAGGCCGTGGCCCGCCTCGTCCTGGATCTTGGCCATCAGCTGCAGCTTGCGCTTCAGGGTCGGCGCCCGGGTCAGCCAGTTGCCCTCCGGCAGCATGCCGACCACTTCCGAGTGGGCGTGCTGGGAAATCTGGCGGATCAGCGTCTTGCGGTAGCCGTCCGGCATCCAGTTCTTGGGCTCGATCTTGATCTCGGCGTCGATGCGCTCCTGGAAGGCGCGCTCCTCGGCGCTCATCTCTTCCAGGTCCTTGAGGCGCTTGGCGCCGGTATCGACCAGCTGTGCGTACATGGGTGACCTCCGGTAACGGGTCGGGGAATCTGACCTTGTGGATCTCACCTAGAGTTTAGTGACACGAAAAAATAAATCAATAAATAGAAAGCGTGTCGCTTTTAGACCTTCGGCTAGGGTTGCTCAGATGAGTTAGCGAGATGCCGGGAGAAGAATAGAAAAACGCCGCCCGGCGAGGCCGGACGGCGCCAGAAAAACTCCCTGGGAGGTTAGCGCAGATCCTTGACGCGTTTGGCCTTGCCGACGGAGCGCATCACCTCCTCGACGCCGCATACCTCCACCTGGGTGCTGATGCCGATATAGGTCTTGATGCCGTGCTGAAGGGCCTTGGCCAGTTGTTCGCAGGCGCCGAGGTCCTTGGCCACCTCGTTGCTGCACGCCTCGACGCGCACCCGCACCATGTCCAGGTTGCCCTGGCGGCTCACCTCGATCTCGTAGTGGGGTGAGAGGCGTTCCACCTTGAGGATCTGCTCCTCGATCTGGGTGGGGAAGACATTGACGCCGCGGATGATCAGCATGTCATCGCTGCGCCCGGTGATCTTGTCGATACGACGCATCGGGCGGGCGGTGCCAGGCAGAAGGCGTGTCAGATCCCGGGTGCGGTAGCGGATGATCGGCAGGGCCTCCTTGGTCAGGGAGGTGAAGACCAGTTCGCCATACTCGCCGTCCGGCAGCACCTCGCCGGTGACCGGGTCGATGATCTCCGGGTAGAAGTGGTCTTCCCAGATAGTCGGGCCGTCCTTGGTCTCCAGGCACTCCATGCCCACCCCCGGGCCCATCACCTCGGAGAGGCCATAGATATCCAGGGCGTCGATGCCCAGGCGCTGCTCCAGGGCGGTGCGCATGTCGTTGGTCCAGGGCTCGGCGCCGAAGATGCCGACGCGCAGGGCCAGCTGGCGTGGGTCGAGGCCCTGGCGCTCCATCTCGTCGGCGATATTGAGCATATAGGAGGGGGTGACCATGATGATGTCCGGATCGAAGTCGCGGATCAGCTGCACCTGCTTCTCGGTCTGGCCGCCGGACATCGGGATCACGGTGCAGCCCAGGCGCTCGGCGCCATAGTGGGCGCCCAGGCCGCCGGTGAAGAGGCCATAGCCGTAGGCCACGTGCACCTTGTCCTCGGGGCGGCCGCCGGCGGCGCGGATCGAGCGGGCCACCACGTCGGCCCAGGTGTTGATGTCGTTCTGGGTATAGCCCACCACGGTGGGCTGGCCGGTGGTGCCGCTGGAGGCGTGGACCCGCACCACGTCACGCATCGGCGTGGCGAACATGCCGAAGGGGTAGTTGTCGCGCAGGTCCGCCTTGGTGGTGAAGGGCAGCTTGCCGAGATCCTCCAGGGAGCGAATGTCCTCGGGGTGGATGCCGGCCTGGTCGAAGGCCTGGCGATAGAAGGGTACGTTGTCGTAGGCGTGCTTCAGGCTCCACTGCAGGCGCGACAGCTGAGTGGCGCGCAGCTCGTCGAGGCTGGCGGTCTCCAGCGGGTCGAGGTTGGCGATGGGGCGGACCTTGGTGTGAATCGTCATAGGGTGTCTCCAGGCAAGCGGGCGTTGTCGTTATGGGTCACAGGCGCTCGATGATGATGGCGATGCCCTGGCCCACGCCGATGCACATGGTGCACAGCGCGTAGCGTCCCTGGCGGGCCTCGAGTTCATGCAGCGCGGTGGTAATCAGCCGGGCGCCGCTCATGCCCAGCGGGTGGCCGAGGGCGATGGCGCCGCCGTTGGGGTTGACGTGTTCGGCGTCGTCGGGAAGGCCCAGGTCGCGGGTCACCGCCAGGGCCTGGGCGGCGAAGGCCTCGTTGAGCTCGATCACGTCCATCTGGTCGAGGGACAGGCCGGTCTGGGCCAGCACCTTGCGGCTGGCCGGGGCCGGGCCGAAGCCCATGATGCGCGGCTCGACGCCGGCGGTGGCCATGCCGACCACCCGGGCGCGGGGCTTGAGGCCGAAGCGCTCGGCCTGGGGCTGGGAGGCCAGCAGCAGGGCGCAGGCGCCGTCGTTGACCCCGGAGGCATTGCCGGCGGTGACGCTGCCGCCGTCGCGGAAGGGGGTGGGCAGCCCCGCCAGTTGCTCGGCGGTGGTGGAGGCGCGGGGGTGCTCGTCGGTATCGACGATCAGCGGCTCCTGCTTGCGGCGCGGCACCGCCACCGGGACGATCTCCTCGGCCAGGCGGCCGCGCTCCATGGCGGCGGCGGTGCGCCGCTGACTGCGCAGGGCGAAGGCGTCCTGGTCTTCCCGGGAGATATTGAACTGCTCGGCCACGTTCTCGGCGGTCTCCGGCATGGAGTCGATGCCGAACCGGGCCTTCATCTGGCGGTTGACGAAGCGCCAGCCGATGGTGGTGTCATGGATTTCGGCGCTGCGCGAGAAGGCCTGCTCGGCCTTGCCCATCACGAAGGGCGCCCGGGACATGGACTCCACGCCGCCGGCCAGCATCAGCCCTGCCTCGCCGGCCTTGATGGCCCGGGCGGCGTAGCCTACCGCGTCCATGCCGGAGCCGCACAGGCGGTTCAGGGTGGTGCCGGGCACGTCCACCGGCAGGCCCGCCAGCAGCGCCGACATGCGCGCCACGTTGCGGTTGTCCTCGCCGGCCTGGTTGGCGCAGCCGTAGAGCACGTCATCCAGTTGCGACCAGTCCACCGAGGGGTTGCGCGCCATCAGCTCGCGCATGGGAATGGCGCCCAGGTCGTCGGCGCGCACCGGGGCGAGGGCGCCGCCGTAACGGCCGATGGGGGTGCGGATGGCGTCGATGATATAGGCGTCGTTCATGCTTGGCCCTCTGCGGCGGTGGATTCCTCGAGGCGGCGTACGCTGCCGCGGATCTTGTAGGAGCGGCCCCGGAACAGGGCGATGGCGTCGCCGTGCTGGTTGCGGATGGTGATGTCGTAGACGCCGGTGCGCCCGCGGCGACTCTGCTCCTCGGCGGTGGCGGTCAGCTCATCGCCCTCCCAGGCCGGCCCCAGGTAGTCGATGCTGCAGCCCGAGGCCACGGTGGCCTCGTCGTAAGTATTGCAGGCGAAGGCGAAGGCCGAATCGGCCAGGGTGAAGAGGTAGCCGCCGTGGCAGTTGCCGTGGCCCTGGACCATGGTGTCGCGCACCCTCATGCGCATCACCGCCTTGCCCGGGGCCACCGAGACGATTTCCATGCCCAGCGCCTGGCTTGCGGTATCGCGGGCGAACATCGCCTCGGCGCAGGCCTCGGCCAGCTGCTGCGGGGTCAGGGACTCACTCATGGAAACGCTCCTCGGCGATGGCCTTGCGGCGCAGCAGGAAGGCGGCGCGGTAGCGATCCTGGCCGTAGCTCTGCTGCAGATGGGTCAGGGTGCGGTGCACGTAGCCAAGGCCCAGGGCCTCCGCCCAGACCAGGGGGCCGCGGGGGTAGTTGACCCCGGCGCGCATGGCCAGGTCACCATCGGCGGCACTGCAGACGCCCTGGTGGACGGCATCGGCGGCCTCGTTGGCGAGCATCGCCACGGTGCGCAGCACCACCAGGCCCGGGGTGTCGTCGACCCAGGCCACGGCCAGGCCCAGGCGCTGGAAGAAGGCCGCGGCGACGGCGCGCTGGGCCTCAGAGGTGGCGGCGCTGGCGGCCAGCGCGATGGCGCTGGCATCGGCGTAGTCGAGGCAGAGGTCGAAGAGCACCAGGCTCTCGCGGCGCTCATCGGCGGCGCGTTCGGTGGCGCAGCGACCGTCGCTGAGTGCCAGGTTCAGCTCGCCCAGGCGCAGGGTCGGCAGGGCCTCGGCGCCCTGGGCCGGGTGGCGTACCAGCTCGAGGCCGGCGGCCTCGGCGCGCTCGACCAGCGGCGCCAGGAAGCCCGCCTCGCCCTCCACCACCAGCGGCGGAAGGTCGGCATGGGCCGGGGCGGCGAAGCGCGGCACCGGCTTCTCGGCGCCTTCGCGATAGTCGTAGAAGCCCTGACCACTCTTGCGCCCCAGGCGGCCGGCCTCGACCAGGGCCAGCTGCACCAGGGAGGGCTCGAAGCGGGTGTCGCCATAGTAGGCGTCAAATACCGAGCGGGTGACGGCGTAGTTGACGTCATGGCCGATCAGGTCCATCAGCTCGAAGGGGCCCATGCGGAAGCCGCCGGCCTGGCGTAGCAGGGCGTCCAGGGTGGCGGCATCGGCGGCGCCTTCCTGCAGCAGGCGCAGGCCCTCGGCATAGAAGGGCCGCGCCACCCGGTTGACGATAAAGCCCGGGGTGGAGCTGGCGTGCACCGGGGTCTTGCCCCAGGCCGCGGCGGTGGCGTAGAGGGTCTCGGCGACGGTCGGCTCGGTGGCCAGGCCGGAGACGATCTCCACCAGCTTCATCACCGGTGCCGGGTTGAAGAAGTGCAGGCCGGCCAGGCGCTCCGGGCGTTCCAGGTTCGCGGCAATGGAGGTGATGGAGAGCGAGGAGGTGTTGCTGGCGAGTATCGCCGCCTCGCCGCAGATCGCCTCGAGGCGGCCGAACAGCTCGCGCTTGACCTCCAGCTTCTCGACGATGGCTTCCACCACCAGGCCGCAGCCGGCGAAGTCGTCGAGGCCGGTCACCGGCGCGAGGCGCTCGATCACCGCCTCCACCGCCTCCTGGGTCAGCTTGCCCTTGGCGACGCGCTTCTCGAGCTGCTTGCGGATGCCGGCGATCCCAGCCTCGGCGGCGCCATCGCGGGTGTCATAGAGGCGCACCGGGTGGCCGGCCTGGGCCGCCACCTGGGCGATACCGGCGCCCATGGCGCCGGCACCGACTACGCCGACGACGATGGATGTGTCGAGTGCAGGCATCTTATTTCCCCTGAGTGTTATGAAGAGTCGGCTGCTGCTTGACCATGCTTACTCCCCCTTGAACTCGGGCTTGCGCTTTTCCATAAAGGCGCTAACGCCTTCCCGGTAGTCGCTGGTGCGGCCGGCCAGGCGCTGCAGGTCGCGTTCCAGGTCGAGCTGTTCATCGAAGCCGTTGTCGTCGCTGGCGTGGAGGGCGCGCTTGATATAGGCCAGGCCCTGGGTGGGCTGGCTGGCCAGGTGGCGGGCCAGGCTCAGGGCCTCGTCGGCCAGGGCCTCGTCGTCCACGCAGCGCCAGATCAGGCCCCACTGCTCGGCCTGCTCGGCGCCGAGCTTGTCGCCCAGCATGGCCAGGCCCTTGGCGCGGGCCATGCCCACCAGGCGCGGCAGGCTCCAGGTGCCGCCGGAGTCGGGGATCAGGCCGATCTTGCAGAAGGCCTGGATAAAGCTGGCGGAGCGCGCCGCCAGCACGATGTCGCAGGCCAGGGCGATATTGGCGCCGGCGCCGGCGGCCACGCCGTTTACCGCACAGACGGTGGGGAAGGGCAGGTCACGCAGGGTGCGCAGCATGGGGTTGTAGCGCTTCTCCAGGGACTCGCCCAGGTCCGGCGCCTCGGCGCCGGGGGCCACGTTGCGGTCGGAGAGGTCCTGGCCGGCGCAGAAGCCGCGACCGTTGCCGGTCAGCAGCAGCACGCGCACGCTCTTGTCCTGGCGCACCGCCTTGAGGGCCGCGCGCATGGCGGCGTGCATCTCGCCGTTGAAGCTATTGAGGCTGTCGGGGCGGTTGAGGGTGAGGCGGGCGATGCCCGCTTCCACGCAGTAGTGCAAAGGCTGATCGGTCATGGCGCTGTCCTTCTATCGTCAAAGGGGGCGTTAGCGTCCGGTAAACTGGGCGCGGCGTTTTTCCTGGAAGGCCTTGATGCCCTCCTCGCGATCGGCGGTGCCGGCCAGCACGGTAAAGGCGTGGCGTTCGAAGCGCAGGCCGGTGGCCAGGTCGGTGTCCAGGGCCTTGTGCAGGGCTTCCTTGGCCAGGCGTACCGCCAGCGGCGCCTTCTCGGCGATGCGCTCGGCGATGGCGGTGGCGCGCTCCACGGTCAGCTCCGGCTGGGTGATCTCGCTGATCAGCCCTGCTTCCAGGGCGCGGCGGGCGGAGATCGGCTCGCCGGTCAGCACCATCTGGGTGGCCAGGGCCTGGCCCACCGCCCGCACCAGTCGCTGGGTGCCGCCGGCGCCGGGCATGATGCCCAGGTTGATTTCCGGCTGGCCGAACTTGGCGTCTTCGCCGGCGATACGGATATCGGCATGCATGGCCAGTTCGCAGCCGCCGCCCAGGGTGAAGCCGTTGATGGCGGCGACGATGGGCTTGGAGAAACGAGCAATGGCGGCCCAGTGACGCTGACGGGGGTCGTCGAGCATGCCCACCAGGTCGCGTTCGGCCATTTCGTTGATATCGGCGCCGGCGGCGAAGGCGCGACGGCTGCCGGTGAGTACCACGGCGCGAATGGCGTCATCCCGGCCGGCGTCGGCCAGGACCCCGGCCAGCTCGCCCAGCAGGGCGGTATTCAGGGCGTTGAGCGCCTCGGGGCGGTGCAGGGTGATACGCAGGACGCCGCGGTGGGGGCCTTCGAGTTGCAGCAGGTTCGGCATGGTTCCTCGACTCGGCTCGGGTGCCGTGAAAGCGATACATAAAGAGAGGTGATAGCGACGAGTATAGGAATTTTTTGATACGCATCAATGATGCGATTTCCAGATCCATGTATCGCATTCCCTGTGTTCTGGGGTAAAAAACCTGAAAAAACAGGTTCTTAATGTCGAGCTTGTCGCTGGCTTTTCGGCTCTTATACCATGGTCGAAGGAGAGGGGTGTGCATAGCGATATGCCGGTAAAACCCCGGGAAAACAGTCACATGGTAGTGAAGCTCGGAAAGGCGCATGGGGCCGCCTGGCCCCGTGGTGATTGATGTTTCGTTACGCTATGGATAGTCTTTGGATATATCACGTATCGAAATATCCTCCCTGAGTCAGGAGTCCCCCATGACCCAGCAAGCCCAGCAGTTCTTCGAGCGCCATCGTGACACCCTCGAGGGCGCCGTCCAGGCCATCAATTCCCGCGAGTTCTGGACCCCCTATCCCGAGAGCCTCAAGAAGTACGACGAGGCGGCCGTCAAGGGCGCGCCGGCAGACTTCGAGGCGCTGTGCAAGCAGCACTTCTCGCTGGTCAGCCCCGGCGCCAGCGAGCGCGTCGGCGCCGAAGTCTCCCCCTACGGCTTCGAGCTGGGCATCACCTATGACCAGCCCGAGACCGCGGCCCTGATCGATGCCATGCAGGCGGCCATGCCCGCCTGGCGCGACGCCGGTGCCAAGGCCCGGGTCGGCGTCTGCCTGGAAATCCTGGCGCGCCTCAATGCCCAGAGTCCGCTGATCGGCCAGGCGGTGATGCACACCAGCGGCCAGGCGCCGATGATGGCCTTCCAGGCCGGCGCCCCCCACGCCCAGGATCGCGGCCTGGAAGCCGTCACCTATGCCTGGCAGGCCATGGCCCAGGTGCCGGAGACCGCCCAGTGGGTCAAGCCCCAGGGCAAGCACGACCCGCTGGTGATGAACAAGCGCTTCCATATCGTGCCCCGCGGCATCTCCCTGGTGGTGGCCTGCTCCACCTTCCCTACCTGGAACACCTACCCGGGCCTGTTCGCCAGCCTGGCCACCGGTAACCCGGTGGTCGTCAAGCCGCACCCGGGCGCCATCCTTCCGGTGGCGATGACCGTCAGGGTCGCCCAGGAGGTGCTCGGCGAGGCGGGCTTCGACCCCGCCCTGGTGACCCTGGCCCCGGACAGCCTCGAGGCCCCGGTGACCAAGGCGCTGGCGCTCCACCCGGCGGTCAAGCTGATCGACTTCACCGGTTCCAACGCCTTCGGCGAGTGGCTCGAGCAGAACGCCACCCAGGCCCAGGTGTTCACCGAGAAGGCCGGCATCAACAGCGTGATCATCGACAGCGTCGCCGACCTCAAGGCGGTGACCCGCAACCTGGCCTTCACCCTGAGCCTCTACTCCGGCCAGATGTGCACCACCACCCAGGCGATCTATGTGCCCAAGGGCGGCATCGAGACCGCCGACGGCCATATGAGCTTCGATCAGGTGGCCGGCGCCCTGGCCAAGGCCGTGGAGAAGTTCCTCGCCGATAACGACCGCGCCTGTGCCGTGCTGGGGGCCATCCAGGCGCCGGCCACCGCCGAGCGCATCGCGGCCTGCCGCGAGCTGGGCGAGGTGCTGCTCGATAGCGAGTCCCGCGAGCATCCGCAGTTCCCCAAGGCACGCATCCACACGCCGCTGCTGCTCAAGGTCGACGCCGGCCAGCGCGATGCCTTCAGCGAGGAGCGCTTCGGCCCGATCAGCTTCGTCATTGCCACCGACAGCACCGCGCACAGCATCGCGCTGGCCCGGGAAGTGATCGGCGAGAAGGGCGCCATCACCCTCGGCGCCTATACCACCGACGACGCCGTGGCGGAGCAGTTCGAGCAACTGGCCATGGACGTGGCGGCCCCGCTATCGCTCAACCTGGACGGCGGCGTCTTCGTCAACCAGTCCGCGGCCTTCAGCGACTTCCACGCCACCGGCGGCAACCCGGCGGCCAACGCCTCCCTGTGCGACCAGGCCTTCGTCGCCCGGCGCTTCGTGGTGGTGCAGAGCCGTCGCCACGCCCCGGCCGAGGCGTAATCGCCTGACATCCACTCTGGGCCCGTGTTGGCACGGGCCCAGAGTGGCCATTTCAGCCTAGAGGAGTTCCCACCATGCCCTGCTATCGCCTCGAGGGGGTGACCCCGGTGGTGCATCCCAGCGCCTATGTGCACCCCACCGCGGTGCTGATTGGCGACGTCATCGTCGGCCCCAACTGCTATGTGGGGCCCGGCGCGGTGATGCGCGGCGACTTCGGCCAGCTGGTGCTGGAGGAGGGAGCCAACCTGCAGGACACCTGCGTGATGCACGGTTTCCCCGGCTGCGTCACCAAGGTGGAGCAGGACGGCCATATCGGCCATGGCGCCGTGCTGCATGGCTGCGTGGTCAAGCGCGATGCCATGGTCGGCATGAACGCCGTGGTGATGGATGGTGCAGTGATCGGCGAGCGCTCCATCGTCGCCGCCGCCGCCTTCGTCAAGGCCGGCTTCGAGTGCCCGCCCCAGTCCCTGGTGCTGGGCTCCCCGGCCCAGGTCAAGCGCGAGCTCAGCGACCAGGAAGTGGCCTGGAAGCAGCAGGGCACCCGGGAGTATCAGCGCCTGGTGGGGCGCTGCCGGGAGCAGATGGAGCCCTGCGAGCCGCTCAGCGAGCTGGATAGCGAGCGTCCGCGCCTGGAGGCCGGCAGCACGGCACCCAAGGGGACGACACACGAGCCCAAGGGCACGCGTCAGAATAGCGAGGAAAGCGCATGAATTACGACTATCTCCAGGTGACCCGCGAGGGCCGGGTCGGGGTGATCCGCCTGGATCGTCCCCAGGCCTACAACGCCCTGTGCAACGGCCTGGTGGCCGAACTGGGCCGGGCCCTGGATGCCTTCGATGCGGATGCCGAGATCGGTGCCATCGTGCTGACCGGGGGTGACAAGGTGTTCGCCGCCGGCGCCGATATCGGCGAGATGCTCGACCGCGACATGGCCGGCCTGCAGGCCGAGGACTTCCCCTTCGCCTTTGATGGCGGCTGGGCGGCCCTGGAACGCTGCCGCACCCCGGTGCTAGCGGCGGTGGCCGGCTACGCCCTGGGCGGCGGCTGCGAGATGGCCATGGCCTGCGACCTGATCCTGGCCGCCGATAGCGCCAAGTTCGGCCAGCCCGAGGTGAAGATCGGCACCATGCCCGGCGCCGGTGGCACCCAGCGCCTGGTGCGTGCCATCGGCAAGGCCAAGGCCATGGAACTGTGCCTGACCGGGCGCATGATGGACGCCGAGGAGGCCGAGCGCGCCGGCCTGGTGTGCCGCGTGGTCCCCGCCGCCGAGCTCGAGGCCGAGGCCCTGGCCCTGGCCACCACCATCGCCGGCCACTCGGCGCCGGTGGTGCGGCTGATTCGCGAGTCGGTGCACCAGGCCTTCGAGAGCCCGCTTCAGGCGGGGCTGACCTTCGAGCGGCGTGCCTTCCAGAGCACCTTCGCCTTCGCGGATCGCCGGGAGGGCATGGCCGCCTTCGCCGAGAAGCGCAAGCCCAGCTTCCGGCACAAGTAAATTAGCGCTTCCCAGTAAGAAAACGCCCGCCGGCGATGATGCCGGCGGGCGTTTTTGTATCGGTGTCCTGGTGGCTAGTCCAGGCCGCCGAAGCGCTGGTAGAAGCTGGCGGCGGGGGCGGGCAATGGGCCCTCGGCGGTCTCCAGGTGGCGGTCCAGCCAGCGCTCGGCGCCCTGGTAGATCTCCCGGTAGATATTGCGGCATAGCTGGCGGGCGTTGCGGCCTTCCCAGGCGGTGGGCAGCAGCTCCTCGGGCAGCTGGGGGTCGCGGAGCTGCACCTTGCGATACTCGTGGATCAAGAGGGTGCGGGCGATAAAGGCGTCCTGATCGCCGAGGGTGTGGCCCTCGCTCAGTGCCTTCCAGAGCGGGCGGAACTGGACCAGGAAGCGGCTGTAGCTGTCGGCCAGTTGATCCAGGTTCCAGCTCTCGCGCACTTGCAGGCGCAGCGCCTTGGGGGCCAGGGGCTCGCTGGCCTCGCTATGCAGGACGATGGCGTCCTCGGCCATGCTGAGCTCCTGGAGTACGCCCAGGGCCTCACTGCGGTGCATGCGCGGGTGGGCCAGCACGCCACTGGCGAAGGCGCCGAAGCCGAGCCACTCCAGCTCCTCCTTGGCCTTGGCGCGCTCCGCGGTGGCCAGCTGGCTGAGGAAGACCAGGGTCCAGCCGCCGTCCCAGGCCTCGCCGTTGCCGTAGTAGACCCGCTTGAAGGCCTGCTCGAAGCGCCGCCGCCCCGGGCCGCTGAGGCTGTAGTAGCTGCGTCGGCCGGTCTTCTCGCCCTGCAGCCAGGTCTCCCGGGTCAGGCGATAGACCGAGGTGCGCACCAGGCGCTCGTTGATGCCGATAGGCTCCAGCAACTGGGAGATGCTGCCCAACCAGACGGTGCCGCCGCGGGGCACGATGGCGTCGCCGTAGAGGGTGACGATCAGCGAGCCGGAGCGCAGCGGGCGCCGGTTCTGGAAGCTCTCGATCAGGGAGGCGACACACTCGGTAGCTGACATCATGACATTCTGGTCTTTATTGGAGTTGGGTAGAGTTTAGCGATTCCAATGACTTGGCGCCGCCAAACCCGTATCAGGGCAAAGAATCACGCTAACATGATACGGGAGTATGGCGGTATTTTTCTTTCGCAGTGAGTGGGCTATTGTGGCTTGCATTCTTTCTACGTGAGGTTCGGGGCTATTCTGGGGGCAAGCCGTCGCGGGGCGCTGTGAACCCCTCCTTGGGCGCTACTTTTGCCATCCCTGGCAAAAAACCCCCGCTCCATCCTGCCCCCAGCGCCCCTTAGCCACTATGTTTGGTTTGCCTCACTCGGTATCACGCTTTGCGGCGCGTCAGGCGCAGCCCCGGTAGCACCAGCAGGGCGGCCAGCAGCCAGGCGGGCCAGCTGCCGGTGCGGGTAAAGGGCGTCAGGCCCCGCATGCCCTGCACCTCGCCGACCAGGCTGGTCTCCTCGAACTGGGGGGCCTGGGCCAGCACCCGGCCCTGGGGGTCGATAAAGGCGGTCAGGCCATTGCTGGTGGCGCGCATCACATAGCGGCCGTTCTCCAGGGCCCGCAGGCGGGCCATCTGCAGGTGCTGCTGGGGGCCGAGGGAGGCGCCGAACCAGGTGTCGTTGGAGACCGTCAGTAGGATATCCGCGTCGCGGGCGCGACTCGCCACCAGGTCGGGATAGATGATCTCGTAGCAGATGGCATTGCCCAGGCTCAGGCCGGCGGCATGCATGGGGGCCTGGCGGTCCGGGCCGGGGTGCAGCGCCGGCATGGGCAGGTCGAAGAAGGCGATGGCGCCGCGCAGCAGGCTTTCCAGGGGCAGGTACTCGCCGAAGGGGACCAGGTGCGCCTTGCGGTACTCGCCCTCCACCTCGCCCAGGCCCACCACGGCGTTATAGAAGCGGTTATCGGCGTCCCGCTGCAGGACGCCGCTGAGTAGGGCGGTGTCCGGGGCCAGGTTTGACTGCACCCGCTCGAAGATCGGCCGCGCCTGATCCTCGAACATCGGCAGGGCCGCCTCGGGCCAGACGATCAGGTCGATGTCGTCGTCCTGTTCCAGGGTCAGGCGGCTATAGGTATTGGCCGCCACCCGCTGCCCCTCCGGGGTCCACTTGATCAATTGATCCAGGTTGCCCTGCAGCAGGGCGACCCGGCGGGGCTCGCCGCTGGGTTCGCTCCACTGGCGGGGCAGTACCAGTACGGCCAGCCAGAGCAGGGCGATGATCGCCCCGGCGGCCCAGCGGCGGCGCAGCAGTTCGACCCCCAGGCTGCCGGTAAGGGCGGTGATCAGCGACAGCAGGTAGACCCCGCCGATGGGGGCCCAGGGGGCCAGGGGCGAGTCGACCTGGGCGCTACCCAGCAGCAGCCAGGGGAAGCCGGTGAAGGCGTAGGTGCGCAGCACCTCGCCCAGCACCCAGGCGCCGGCGAAGGTGAAGGCGGCGAGTTGCGGCCCGGTCAGGCGGCGGTAGAGCCAGAATGTGGCGGCGAAGAACAGCGCCAGGCCGGCGACGAAGAGGCCGGTGAGCAACAGCGCCAGCGGCACCCCGGTGTAGCCGTAGTCGTGGATCGAGACATAGACCCAGGAGGCACCGCTGCCGAACAGGCCCAGGCCGTAGCACCAGCCCTTCATGGCGGCCTGGCCCGGGGTCAGGGCGTGGATGCCCAGGTACATCAGGCCGGCGGCCAGCGGGCCCAGCCACCAGAGCCCGAAGGGAGAAACGGTGAGGGTGGTCAGGCCCCCGGCCAGCAGGGCCAGCAGATAGGCATGCCAGGGGAGCAGGCGCAACTCGCTCATCGATGCGTTCCTTGTCGAAGATGATTCCTTGGTGGCGCGGGTCAGTCGTCCTCGCCGATCTCGCAGGGCTCAGCCTGGAGCAGGCGGATACGGCGATTGTCGGCGTTGAGCACGGTGAAGCGCCAGCCGCCCAGATCGGTGAACTCGCCGCGCCGGGGCAGGTGGCCGAAGCGCTGCATCACCAGGCCGCCCAGGGTGTCGAACTCCTCGTCGGGGAAGCGGGTCTCGAAGCGCTCGTTGAAGTCCTCGATGGGGGTCAGGGCGCGGATGGCGAAGCGGCCGTCGCCCAGCTCGCGGATATCCTCCTCCTCGTCGATATCGTGCTCGTCCTCGATATCGCCGACGATCTGCTCGAGGATATCCTCGATGGTGACGATGCCCGCGGTGCCGCCGTACTCGTCGACCACCACCGCCATATGGTTATGGGTGTCGCGGAACTCCTTGAGCAGGCTGTTGAGGCGTTTGGATTCCGGCACGAACATCGCCGGACGCAGCACCTGGCGCAGGTCGAGGCCGTCGCGCTCCTCCGAAGAGCGGCACAGCATCGGCAGCAGATCCTTGACCAGCAGGATGCCGAGCACCTCGTCGAGGTTCTCGCCCACCACCGGGTAGCGGGAGTGGCCGGTCTCGAGGATCACCGGCAGATAATCCTCCAGGGGCTGGTCGATGGCGATGGCGGTGACCTGGGAGCGGGGGATCAGGACCTCGCGGACCTGCTGGTCGTTGATCTGCAGGGCACCCTCGATAATCGTCAGGGCATCCTGCTCCAGGCGCAGTCGGGAGCCGGCTTCGCGCAGGAAGAGCAGCAGCTCGTCCCGGGAGTTGGGCTCGTCGTTATCGGGGGAAAAGGCGCTGAACAACTTATCGAGCCAGGACTTGTTGCCCTGGCTACTCGATCGGTCTTCGCTCATGCGTCGGGTCTCGTGTCCTCGATAGAAGGCGCGCCGGGCGCCGGATCGGATGCCGTGTAGGGGTCGGGGAAGCCCAGCTCGGCGAGGATGGCCACCTCCAGGGCTTCCATGCACTCGGCCTCGTCATCCTCTATATGGTCATGGCCCAGCAGATGCAAGGTGCCATGGACCACCATATGAGCGTAGTGAGCCGAGAGCGGCTTGTCCTGCTCCCCGGCCTCGCGAACCACGACGCCATGGCAGATCACCAGGTCGCCGAGCAGCGGCAGGGTGATCCCCGGCGGGCTCTCGAAGGGGAAGGAGAGCACATTGGTCGGCCTGTCCTTGCCGCGGTAGTCGCGGTTGAGGGCCTGGCTCTCCTCGCCGTCGACGAAACGCACCGTCAGTTCGTGATCGGCGGCGTCGGGGTGGCGGGCCAGCACGGCGCCGACCCAGGCGGCCAGTTGGGCCTCATCGGGCAGGCAGGCCCGGTCGGTGGCGTCGGCCAGGGCCACCTGGCGGTCGATCTCGCTCATTGGCCGGCATCCCCGGCCTTGCCATTGGCCTGGCTGGCCTGCTGGCGTTCCCGGGCCTCGCGGCGGGCCTCCTTGCGGGCGCGCTCTTCGGCCTCCTGCTCCGCCTCGAAGCGGTCATAGGCCTCGATGATCCGCTGCACCATGGGGTGGCGCACCACGTCCTTGGCGGCGAAGTGGGTGACGCCGATGCCGGCGGTGTCCTTGAGCACCTCGAGGACCTGGATCAGCCCCGAGCTCTGGCCCCGGGGCAGGTCCACCTGGGTGATGTCGCCGGTGATTACCGCGGTGGAGCCGAAGCCGATGCGGGTCAGGAACATCTTCATCTGCTCGCGGGTGGTGTTCTGGCTCTCGTCGAGGATGATAAAGGCGTTGTTGAGGGTGCGGCCGCGCATATAGGCGAGCGGGGCGATCTCGATGATCTGGCGCTCGATCAGCTTGCCGACCTGCTCGAAGCCGAGCATCTCGTAGAGGGCGTCATAGAGCGGGCGCAGGTAGGGGTCGATCTTCTGGGCCAGGTCGCCGGGCAAAAAGCCGAGCTTTTCGCCGGCCTCCACCGCCGGACGCACCAGCAGGATGCGGCGCACCTGCTGCTGGTTGAGCGCCTCCACCGCCGCGGCCACCGCCAGGTAGGTCTTGCCGGTGCCCGCCGGGCCGATACCGAAGTTGATGTCGTGGTTACGGATGCTCTGAACATAGCCCTGCTGGTTCTGGCCGCGGGGCTTGATCACCACCTTGGGGGTACGCAGCAGCACCTCGTGATCGTCCAGGGGGCCCTCGTCCTCCTCCAGGGCCTCGAGGCCCGACTCCTGCAGGAAGAGATGCACGGTGTCCGGCGACAGCTCGTCGACCTCGGCCTCCCGGTAGAGGTGCTCGAGCACATTGGCGGCGGCCTTGACCCGGGCGCCGGGGCCGGCCAGTTGGAAGGTATTGCCGCGGTTGCGCAGGGTCACGCCGAGGCGCGACTCCACCAGCTTGAGGTGCTCGTCGCGCTGGCCGCAGAGATTGGCCAGGCGCAGGGGGTCGTTGGGCTCGAGGTTAAGGGTGATGATGCGATTGGCCTGGGAACTGTGTTGGCTCAAGAGCAGAGGGTCCTTGGCAGGGGGAATGCGATGAGCTTAAAGCCCCGGACGGTGCCGGGGCAATGCCTGGGTGCGGCCCGCGGGCGGGGCTCGGAGGAGGCTCTCGGAGGCGCTCAATAGCGCGCCGGGGAGGCCAGGTCGCCGCGCAGGGAGTTGGGCAGCGCCTCGGTGATCTCCACGTCGACGAAGAAGCCGATCAGCTCCATGGGGTTGGCGGCGCGGAAGTTGACCACCCGGTTGTTCTCGGTGCGTCCGGAGAGCTGGCCCGGGTCCTTGGGCGAGAAGCCGGTGACCAGGATGCGCTGGGTGCTACCCACCATGCGGCGGCTGATCTGCATCGCCTGCTGGTTGATGCGCTCCTGGAGGATCGCCAGGCGCTGCTTCTTGACGCCCTCCGGGGTGTCGTCCTCGAGGCTGGCCGCCGGGGTGCCGGGACGCGCCGAGTAGACGAAGCTGAAGGAGTGATCGAAGCCGATGCGATGGATGAGGTCCATGGTGGCCTCGAAGTCCTCGTCGGTCTCGCCTGGGAAGCCGATGATAAAGTCCGAGGAGAAGCTGATGTCCGGGCGCAGTTCGCGGATCCGCTCCATCTTGTCCACATATTCTTCCACGCCGTGGCCGCGTTTCATGGCCGCCAGGATGCGGTCGGAGCCGGACTGCACCGGCAGGTGCAGGTGGCTGACCAGCTCGGGGATCTCGCCGTAGGCCTCGATCAGGCTGTCGGAGAATTCCACCGGGTGGGAGGTGGTGAAGCGGATACGATCGATGCCTTCCACCGCCGCCACGCAAGCGATCAGCTCGGCCAGGTCGATCTCGTCGCCGAGCTGGTTCTCGCCGCGGTAGGCGTTGACGTTCTGGCCCAGCAGGTTGATCTCCCGCACGCCCTGGTCGGCAAGGTGGATCACCTCGTCCATCACCGCCTCGAAGGGCCGCGAGACCTCCTCGCCGCGGGTATAGGGCACCACGCAGAAGGTGCAGTACTTGGAGCAGCCTTCCATCACCGAGACGAAGGCGGTGGCGCCGTCGGAGCTGGGCTTGGGCAGGTGATCGAACTTCTCGATCTCCGGGAAGGTGACGTCGACCACCGAGATCTGGTTCTGCTGGCGGGAGTCGAGCATCGCCGGCACCCGGTGCAGGGTCTGGGGACCGAAGACCATGTCCACATGGGGGGCGCGCTTGCGCAGGGCCTCGCCCTCCTGGCTGGCCACGCAGCCGCCGACGCCGATCACCAGCTCCGGGTTGCTCTCCTTGAGCTTCTTCCAGCGCCCCAACTGATGGAAGACCTTCTCCTGGGCCTTCTCGCGGATCGAGCAGGTGTTGAGCAGGATCACGTCCGCCTGGGTTTCGTCGTCGGTCAGTTCCAGGTCGTGCGACTCGCCGAGCAGATCCGCCATGCGTGCGGAGTCGTACTCGTTCATCTGGCAGCCGTGGGTCTTGATGAAGAGTTTCTTCGCCATAAGAATCAGGGTCGCGGCACGTGGCCCGACGTTTCCGTCACCGGTTTGGGGTCTATACAGGAGGGGCCTTGCGGCCAAGCGTGAATATCTGGGCAAGGATTATACGCACCCGCCTGGGTGGGAGCCAGAGTCGCCTGTTCCTTCGCTAGGGCTATTCTGGAGGCAGGCCTTCGCGGGGCGCTGTGAACCCCTCCCTGGGCGCTACCGATGCCCTGCTTCGCTCTCGCATCCCGCTCCGCTCGCAGGACCGGTGCTGGCCATCCATGGCCAGCCCGTTCGGAGCCGTGCTCCTCACCCCTGGCATAGGACCCCCGCTCCGCCCTGCCTCCAGCGCCCCTTAGCCATTTCAGCTGCGTTTCTTCGCGAGGGTGGGGCGTGCCCCGGGTTCGGCCCGGGCGCGGCTGTGATATTCTTGCCGGTCACGGTCCGGCGGGCGCTCTTGCCCACCGGCGAGGCGGTCAAATGAGGTCGAAACAGAGGCAATATGGCGTCCAAGCCCATCTATCGCGTGGTATTCCATAATCAGGGCGAGGTCTGGGAGCTCTACGCACGAGAGATCTTCCAGAGCGAGCTGTGGGGCTTTATCGAGGTGGAGGAACTCGTCTTCGAGGATGCCTCCAAGCTGGTGGTGGACCCCTCCAGCGACAAGCTGCGGCGCACCTTCGAGGGGGTCAATCGTAGTTATATCCCCTTGAATTCCATCGTGCGTATCGATGAAGTGGAGCGCGAGGGCGTGGCCAAGGCGGTCAAGGCCGAGGGCAAGGTGGCGGAGTTTCCGCGGCCCATGAGCTGGCCACCCCGCGGCGAGGAGTAACGTCCGCGCCCTCGATCAAAAAGTGATCGATTTGTAGGGATCGCAGCGCCGATGCCGGATACGAACTCTTCGCGAAGGGTTTTCCCAAGACTTATCCACAGAAGCTGTGGATGGCAATCCGAGTGGGGCGGGATCGTCGAAGGAGTCGCCGATCACGCCGAAGATCGCCTGGGGCAGGGCCGCCGTGCCACCCCGAGCCCATCATGACGGCAGAGCTATGAAACAATTCAACCCCATGATCATGGGCCTGGTGTTGGGAGGGCTGAGCCTCTCCGTCCAGGCTCAGGAAGTGCAGGACCCGACCCACTGGGTCACCGATGAACTCAGCACCTTCGTGCGCAGTGGGCCCACCGATGGCTACCGTATCATCGGCACCCTCACCGCCGGTGAGCCGGTACGCGCCCTGGAGAGCAGCGGGAATTACACCCGGGTGATGAACGCCAACGGCAATGCGGTCTGGGTGTTGACCAGCGAGCTACAGGATGAGCCCAGCGATCGGGTCCGCCTGCCGGCGCTGGAGAGCCAAGTGGCCGAGCTGACCGAGGAGCTCGACGGCATCAACGAGCAGTGGGAGCAGCGCGTGGCCGGCATGACCGAGACCCTGGCGGTGCGCGAGGCGCGGATCGCCGAGCTGGAGTCGCGCAACCATGAGCTGGACGGCCAGGTCACCGAGGCCCAGCGCCGGGTACGCGAGCTGCAGGCGCGCCTGGATACCCAGGAGGAAGACCTGCTGCTGCGTTACTTCCTGTATGGCGGCGGCGTGGCCGGTGCCGGCCTGCTGGCGGGGCTGATCGTTCCCCACTTGCCGCGGCGCCGCAAGAAGCGCGATCGCTGGTTCTAAGTGCTGCCGGTGACCAAGGGAGTCTGGTGAGAGATGGATAGCGTTCAGGAAAACGAATGGTTGGCGCGCTGGCGGGAAGGTCGCATTGGCTTTCACCGCGAGGCGGCCCATCCGGCGCTGGCGCGCTACTGGCCCGGGCTTGGCGTGCCCAGCGATACCAAGGTGCTGGTACCGTTGTGTGGCAAGAGCCTGGATATGCGCTGGCTGGCCGAACGGGGGCATCCGGTGCTGGGCATCGAACTGGCCAGCCAGGCGATCGCCCAGTTCGTGGCCGAGGGCGAGGCGCCGGCGTCCCGCTACCGTCAGGGCGACTTCGAGGTGACCCGCCAGGGCAGCGTGGAGCTATGGTGTGGTGACTTCTTCCACTTCCATCTGCCCCAGGCCGCCGAGGTGGGGGCCTTCTATGATCGTGCCGCCCTGATCGCCCTGCCGGAGGCGACCCGCCAGCGCTATGCCTTTCATCTCGCCCAGTTGCTGGCCCCGGGCAGTCGCGGGCTGCTGGTCAGCCTGACCCGGCCGGATAGCGCCGGCCCGCCCTTCAGCGTCGAGGCGGCCGAGGTGGAGCGGCTGTTCGGCGCCAACTTCGAACTGTTGCACCTGGACGATGCCGAGCCGGAATCCAACGGCTTTCGCGAGAGCATCTGGTCGCTACGGCGGCGGGGGCCGCGGCGTTAAGCGCCGGTTTCTCGGCGTTATCACGTCAAGGGGCGCCTCCATGGAGGCGCCCCTTGACGTTTTGTGGCGGCGTTGGCGTAGACGATCAGCGAGCCAGCAGGGCACCCAGCTCCGGGTCTCGGAAGCTGCGGTTGAGGCCGTCACCGAGCAGTTCATTGACCATCCGGGTATTGGCCTCTTGGCTGGGACGCAGGGCATAGCTCTGGGTGCGCCGCGAGGTGTAGGTGCCGGTATAGGTGGTGCCGGCGTTGACCGCCTCGGCCTGGAAGACCGCCTCCAGCACCGCCTCGCCGAGCACCGGCACGCCGTCGCCGCGGGCATAGTCCAGGCGCATCAGGGTCAGGGTCAGTCGCGGGGTGGTGTCGGTCTGGCGGGTGGGACTAAAGCCCATCTGGCGTACCGCCTCCTCGGCCTGGGCCTGCAGCTTGGGCACCAGCTCATGGGCCTGCACGGTAATGGTGGCGGCGGACATCTCGGCGCCGCTGCGGGTGCCCAGCACCTCGCTGTCGCGACCATCCACCACATGCACCGCCACCGCCTGGCCCTGGCCGCTACGCGGCAGTTCGGCGCTGACCCGGGGATCCACCTGCAGGTAGTGAGGGCTGCTGCAGCCCGCCAGCAGCAGGGCGACGAGCAACAGCGCAAGAACCGGGATGCTGGGAAGGGGGCTGGGCTTAGGGTTCGGCATAAGGGGGATCTCCAATAACAACGCCTCGGCGGAATGCCGAGGCGAGTATAGGGGGCGGGCGCCGAGTCTGGAAAGCGTCGGGTCTCCCGGTCAGGCCAGGCTGGGCTTGGCCGCCGGCTGGCCTTCGGCGCCGAAGCGATGCCAGCGCTGGGGCAGGGCATAGAGGCGCTGGCCACGCTTGACGTCGAGGCGCTCGAAATCGCCATGGCCGATGGTGGCCAGCCAGGGCTCGGCGAGCCAGTCGGCGGCCAGCTCCAGGCGCACCTCGGCACCCACTGGCACCACGGCGGTGACCGTCATCGGCAGATGCGCCGCGGCACCGGGGGCGGCGTCCAGGCTCAGCTCGTGGGGGCGCAGCAGCAGCTCCTGGGGCCCCTCGGGCAGCTCGACCGCCAGGCGCGCCTCGCCGCAGGTCAGCACGCCGTCGCGCACCTCGCCCTCCAGGCGATTGACGTCGCCCAGGAACTCGAAGACGAAGCGGTTGGCCGGGGCCCGATAGAGCCGTGCCGGGGCATCGATCTGCTCGATGCGGCCGTTGCTCATCACCACCACCCGGTCGGAGAGCTCCAGGGCCTCCTCCTGGTCGTGGGTCACGAAGACGCTGGTGAAGTTCAGCTCGTCGTGCAGGTGGCGCAGCCAGCGGCGCAGGTCCTGGCGCACCTTGGCGTCCAGGGCGCCGAAGGGCTCGTCGAGCAGCAGCACCTCGGGGCGCAGGGCCAGGGCCCGGGCCAGCGAGACCCGCTGCTGCTGGCCGCCGGAGAGTTCCGCAGGGTAGCGCTTGGCGAAACGCTCCAGTTGCACCATCTCCAGCAACTGGTGCACCCGGGCGCGGATCTCGCCGCTCGACGGGCGTTGGCTGCGCGGCTGCACCGTGAGGCCGAAGGCCACGTTGTCGAACACCGTCATATGCTTGAACAGCGCATAGTGCTGGAAGACGAAGCCGATGCGCCGGTCGCGTACATGCACCTCGGTGACGTCGCGGCTACCGAAATGGAGGGTGCCGGCGGGGGCGCGGTCGGGCTGTTCCAGGCCGGCGATGATCCGCAGCAGGGTGGTCTTGCCGGAGCCGGAGGGGCCCAGCAGGCCCACCAGTTCGCCGCTGGCGATCTCCAGGTCGATGGGCTCCAGGGCCCGGGGCGTGCCCGGACGGCCGTAGGTCTTGGCGATTTGGCTCAGGCGAATGCCCATGATCAAGCCTCCCGGCGCGCGGCGCGCCATTCCAGGCCGGCCTTGGCGGCCAGCGTGAACAGGGCGATCAGGGCCAGCAGCGCTGCACTGGCGAAGGCGCCCACGGTGTTGTAGTCCTGGTAGAGCTGCTCCAGGTGCAGCGGCAGGGTGTTGGTCTGGCCGCGGATGGCCCCGGAGACCACCGAGACGGCGCCGAACTCGCCCACCGCCCGGGCGTTGGTGAGGATCACCCCGTAGAGCAGCGCCCAGCGGATATTGGGCAGGGTCACCCGGCGGAAGATGGTCGCGCCGGAGGCGCCCAGGGTCACCGCCGCTTCCTCTTCCCGGGAGCCCTGGGCCTGCATCAGCGGGATCAGTTCCCGGGCCACGAAGGGGCAAGTGACGAAGATGGTCACCATCAGGATCCCCGGCCAGGCGAACATCAGCTGGATATCGTGCGCGTCCAGCCAGCCACCGATCCAGCCGTTGCGGCCGTAGAGCAGCAGGTAGATCAGCCCCGCCACCACCGGCGAGACGGCGAAGGGGATATCGATCAGGGTCTGCAGCAGGCGCCGACCCGGGAAGCTGAAGCGGGTTACCAGCCAGGCCAGGGCCACGCCGAACCCCAGGCAGACGGGAATCGTCAGCACGGTGATAACCAGCGTCAGGCCGATGGCGGCCAGGGTGTAGTGGTCGCTGACATTGGACCAGAAGATGCCCACGCCCTGGGCGAAGGCCTGGGCGAAGATGGCCACCAGGGGCAGCAGCAGGAAGAGCGCCGAGAGAACCAGGGCGGCGCCAATCAGGCCCCGGCGCACCGCCGGGGCATCACCGATCCGTTGCATCAGCCGCGCCCTCCATGCAGACGCTTGATAAAGCGCCCCTGCCAGATATTGATCGCCAGCAGCAGCGCCAGCGAGACCATCAATATCACCGAGGCGATGGCCGAGGCCCCCACATAGTCGTACTCCTGGAGCTTGACGAAGATCATCAGGGCGGTGATCTCGGTCTCGTAGGGCATATTGCCGGCGATAAAGATGATGGCGCCGAACTCGCCCAGCGAACGCACGAAGGCGAGCCCCGTGCCGGTCACCAGCGCCGGCCACAGGTGCGGCAGGATCACCCGGCGGAAGGCGGTGGCATCAGAGGCGCCCAGGGTCAGGGCCGCCTCGTCCACCTCCTGGGGCAGGTCCTCCAGCACCGGCTGCACGGTGCGCACCACGAAGGGGATGCTGGTGAAGGCCATGGCCAGGGCGATGCCCACCCAGGTATAGGCCACCTGCAGTCCCAGCGGCTCAAGGAGCCGTCCCATCCAGCCGCTGCCGGCGTAGAGGGTGGCCAGGGTGATGCCGGCCACCGCCGTGGGCAGGGCGAAGGGCAGGTCCATCAGGGCATCGAGCAGGCGCTTGCCGGGGAAGTCGTAGCGCACCAGCACCCAGGCCAGCAGCAGGCCGAAGGCGCCGTTGACCAGCGCCGCCAGGGCGGCGGCGCCGATGGTCACGGTGTAACTGGCCACCACCCGGCCATCGCTGATGATGGCCCAGTACTCGGCCAGGCTGATGCCAGAGAGCTGGCCCACCAGGCTGGTCATGGGCAGCAGCAGCACCAGCGAGACGAACATCAGGCTGATGCCCAGCGACAGGCCGAAGCCGGGCAGGACCCGGCGACGGCCAGTGAGGCGGGGAAGGGCGAGGCTCATGACGGCTTAGCGACGCTGCAGTTGATCGAGCAGGGCGCCGCCGGCGAAGTGGTCCTCCATGGCCTGCTCCCAGCCGCCGAAGACCTCCTCGACGCGCAGCAGCTCGGTCTCGGGGAACCGCTCGGCGAACTCTTCCACCACCGCCTCGTGGTGGACCCGGTAGTTGAAGCCGGCCAGGGTGCGCTGCCCCGCTTCGCTATAGAGGTAGTCCAGGTAGCCCCGGGCCAGATCCTCGGTGCCGTTGCGCTCGGCGTTGGCCTCCACCACGGCCACAGGGAACTCGGCGAGGATGCTCACCGGCGGCACGATCACCTCAAAGTCGTCCTCGCCGTACTCGCCGCGGATGTTGTTGACCTCGGATTCGAAGCTGATCAGCACGTCGCCCAGGCCGCGCTCGATAAAGCTGGTGGTGGCGCCGCGGCCGCCGGTGTCGAAGACCGCCACGTTGCGCAGGAAGGTGCGCATAAAGTCGTGGATCTGCTCCTCGTCACCATCGAAGGCCTGCTCGGCGAAGCCCCAGGCGGCCAGGTAGGTGTAGCGGCCGTTGCCGGAGGTCTTGGGGTTGGGGAAGACCATGCTCACGTCCTCGCGCACCAGGTCGTCCCAGCTCTCGATGCCCTTAGGGTTGCCCTTGCGCACCAGGAAGGCGGTGGTGGAGTAGTAGGGGGAGGCGTTATTGGGCAACTGGCTTTGCCACTCCTCGGCCACCAGGCCGGCGTCGGCCAGCACCTGGACGTCGGTGACCTGGTTATAGGTCACCACGTCGGCGCGCAGGCCCTGCATGATGGCCCGGGCCTGGGCGGAGGAGCCGCCGTGGGACTGCTGCACGCCGACGGTCTCGCCATGCTCGGCCTCCCAATCGGCGATAAAGTCCGGGTTGATGGCGGAGAACAGCTCCCGGGCGATGTCGTAGGAGGAGTTGAGCAGCTCGCGCTCCTGGGCCAGGGCCGGGGTGGCGACGACGACGCTGCTGCCGAGGGCGGCGGCCAGGATGCCGCGATGAATCCAGGAGGGCTTGAACATGGTCATGGGCTCCGCACGAGATTAAGGATGTTTGATAGCAGGCTAAACTAGCCCATAAGTAATGACAATCCTGTTTTATATATATTTTGGGAATAATGCCCGATAGCCATTCTCGATGACGACGGCGGTGTCACCGAGAATCGGTTTTTTTGATGCAAAAGCTAGAATAACTATATTTTATCTAATCATGGGGCGCGCCTAAGGTGGGGGCATAACGACTTCACCCGGAGGACGCAGCATGACAGTAGAAACGATCGATACCCTGGTGGTGGGCGGCGGTCAGGCCGGCGTGGCCATGAGCGAACACCTGAGCAATCAGGGCGTGCCCCATCTGGTGCTGGAGCGTAACCGCATCGCCGAGGCCTGGCGCACCCGCCGCTGGGACTCCCTGGTGGCCAATGGCCCGGCCTGGCATGACCGCTTCCCGGGGCTCGAGTTCGACGACCTGGACCCCGACGCCTTCGCCGACAAGGAGCGGGTGGCGGCCTATTTCGAGGCCTATGCCGAGAAGATCCAGGCCCCCATCCGCACCGGGGTCGAGGTCAGGTCGGTGGAGCGCAACGCCGGCCGGCCGGGCTTTACCATCGAGACCTCCGAGGGGGTGATCGAGGCCAACCGGGTGGTGGCCGCCACCGGTCCCTTCCAGACGCCGGTGATTCCGCCCATCGCCCCCGAAGACGCGACCCTCACCCAGCTTCACTCCGCCGAGTATCGCAACCCCGGGCAACTGCCGGAAGGGGCGGTGCTGGTGGTGGGGGCCGGTTCCTCCGGGGTGCAGATCGCCGAGGAGCTGCGGCGCTCGGGCCGGCGGGTCTACCTCTCGGTGGGGCCCCACGATCGTCCGCCCCGCGCCTACCGGGGGCGCGACTTCTGCTGGTGGCTGGGGGTGCTCGGCGAGTGGGATACCGAGATGATGCGCCCCGGCAGCGAGCACGTCACCATCGCGGTGAGCGGCGCCGATGGCGGCAAGACCATCGACTTCCGCGAGCTGGCCCACCAGGGCATGACCCTGGTCGGGCGCACCCGCGCCTTCGCCGACGGCAAGGTCACCTTCGAGCCCGACCTGGCCGACAACCTGGCCGCCGGCGACGCCAACTACCTGTCGATGCTGGATGCCGCCGACGACTATGCCCGCCGTAATGGCCTCGATCTGCCGGAGGAGCCCGAGGCGCGGCATATCCCCGACGATCCGACCTGCGTGCGTGAGCCGCTGCTCGAGCTCGACCTGGCCGAGGCCGGCATCACCACCATCGTCTGGGCCACCGGCTTCACGGTGGACTACCGCTGGCTGAAGGTGGATGCCTTCGACGACAGCGGCAAGCCCCGGCACCAGCGCGGCGTCTCCCGCGAGCCCGGCGTCTATTTCGTCGGCCTGCCCTGGCTGTCGCGGCGCGGCTCCAGCTTTATCTGGGGGGTGTGGCATGACGCCAAGCATATCGCCGATCACATCGCCACCCAGCGCAAGTACCTGGCCTATCACGCCGAGGCCCAGGGCGCGGGGCGCACCGCGCCGCGCCGGGCGGCGACCGTCGAGTAAGCCCGTGGCGGGAGGCGCGCCGCCTCTCGCCGTTATCGCCTCAGCAGCAGCAAGGAGCCGTCGATGCCGACGCATACCCGAATTCGCATGTTCAATACCAAGGCCACCTACCCCAACCAGAGCCTGGACAACGACCTCTGCCAGGCGGTGCGGGCCGGCAACACCGTCTATGTGCGCGGCCAGGTGGGCACCGACTTCGAGGGCCGCCTGGTCGGCCTGGGCGACCCCGCCGCCCAGGCCAACCAGGCCATGAAGAACGTCAAGCAGCTACTCGAGGAGGCCGGCAGCGACCTCGGCCATATCGTCAAGACCACCACCTATATCACCGACCCGCGTTTCCGCGAGCCGGTCTACCGGGAGGTGGGGCAGTGGCTCAAGGGGGTCTATCCCATCTCCACCGGCCTGGTGGTGGCGGGGCTGGCCCAGCCGGAGTGGCTGATGGAGATCGATGTGATCGCCGTGATTCCCGACGACGAGGAGGGCGCCCAATGACCTTTTCCATCGCCGGCTTCTGCCGCGAGACCGGCCAGTTCGGCACCGCCATCAGTTCGTCGAGCATCTGCGTGGCCAGCCGCTGCCCCTTTATCGCCCCGGGGCGTGGGGTGGTCTTGACCCAGAACGTCACCAACCCGGTGCTGGGCCAGCGTGGCACCGAGCTGCTGGCCCAGGGCCTTCCCGCCGAGACGGTGCTGGCGCGTCTCGTCGAGGAGGAACGCTTCCCCGAGTGGCGCCAGCTGCAGGTGCTGGACGCCGAGGGGCGCAGCGCCGTGCATAGCGGCGCCGAGACCCTGGGGATCCATGCCACTCGGCGCGGCCGCGACTGCGTGGCCGGTGGCAATATGCTCGCCGACAGTGCGGTGATCGATGCCCTGGTAGAGACCTTCGAGGGCCACCCGGGGGAGCTCGCCGAGCGGCTGCTGGCGGCGCTGGAGGCGGCCCAGGCCGCCGGCGGCGAAATGGGGCCGGTGCACTCGGCGGGCCTCAAGGTCTTTGAACAGGCCAGCTGGCCGGCGGTGGACCTGCGGGTGGACTGGCATATCGCTCCGATCCAGGAGCTGCGTAGGGTGTGGCAGGCCTACCTCCCCGAGCGGGCCGCCTATCTCTGTCGTGCCGTCGATCCCAACCGGGCGCCCGGCTACGGGGTGCCGGGAGACGACCGATGAGCGATGCCTCGACGGCCTGTGTCGATCTGCTGGAGCGGCTGATCGCCTTCGATACCACCAGCGATCGCAGCAACCTGGCGCTGATCCACTTCGTGCGGGATCTCCTCGCCGAGCAGGGCATCGAGGCGACCCTGGTTCCCTCGGCCTGCGGCGAGAAGGCCAACCTCTACGCCACCATCGGCCCCAGGGACCGCCCCGGGGTAATGCTCTCCGGGCATACCGATACCGTGCCGGTGACCGGCCAGGCCTGGGGTAGCGACCCCTACCGCCTGACCGCCAAGGGGCAGCGCCTCTACGGCCGTGGCACCGCGGACATGAAGGGCTTCCTGGCGGCGGTGCTGGCGGCCGTGCCGGCCATGGCCCGGGCCGAGCTCGCCGCGCCCATCCACCTGGCCTTCTCCCATGACGAGGAGGTGGGCTGCCTGGGGGTGCGCAGCCTGCTCGAGGCGATGCGCCGCTTCCGGGTACGCCCCGCCGCCTGCGTGGTGGGCGAGCCCACCTCCATGCGCCTGGCCACCGCCCACAAGGGCAAGCTGGCCGGTCGCATCGAGGTGACGGGCAGGGCCTGCCACTCCGGCATGGCGCCGGAGGGCATCAATGCCATCCAGGCGGCGGCGCCGTTGATCCAGTGGTTCGCCGGCACCGCCGCCGCCAAGGCCGAGCAGGGGCCCTTCGATACCCGCTTCGCCATCCCCTATACCACTTTACAGCTGGGCACCATGGCGGGCGGCACGGCGCTGAATATCGTCCCGGCCCGGTGCCGCCTCGACTTCGAGGTGCGCAACGTCCCGGACGAGGATCCGCAGGCGTTGCTGGCGCCGCTGATGGCGGAGATCGATCGCCTGGATGCCGAGCTCAAGGCGTGCCATCCCGAGGCGGGCGTCACCCTGAGCTGGCTCGGCGACTACCCGGGCCTGGCCATGGCGGAGGAGGGCGAGCTGGTGGCGCTGATCCTGTCGCTGCTGGCCGAGCCGGGTCGCGAACGCATCGGTTTCGGCACCGAGGCGGGACTCTTCCAGCGCGAGCTGGGGATTCCCACCCTGGTCTGCGGCCCCGGCAGCATGGCCCAGGGCCACCAGCCCGATGAGTACGTGACCCGCGAGCAGCTGGGGCGCTGCGAGGCCTTCCTGGCGCGGCTTACCGAGGCCCTGGCCGACCCCGAGGCGGTGGCCCGCCTGGATCGCGCCTGCGCCTCCCTGGACTCTGTTTAGACAAGGCTAGGGAACGTCTCCGCAGAGTGAGGGGCGCTGGGGGCAGAGCTGAGCAAAGCGTCTTTTTCAGGGACGAAAAAGTCGAGCGCCCAGGGACGGGTTCACAGCGTCTTTGCGAGGTCTGTCCCCAGGGTAGCCCCGAGCTCCCAGGACCGTGCAGTGATGGCGACGGCCAAAGGATTGGGAGTGCCGCTAACGCTCCTGGGCCAGCCTTGGTATGCTCGGGGTAGGCGGCGTCGCCGCCTCGAGTCCCCGAGCCCGGAACCCCGTCGATGCGTCACTTTACCCTCAAGCAGCTGCGCTACTTCGTCGTCGCCGGCGACCTCTCCAGCGTCACCCAGGCGGCCAAGCGGCTGCATGTCTCCCAGCCCTCCATCTCCGCGGCCATCCAGCAGATCGAAGAGACCACCGGGCTGCAGCTCTTCCTGCGCCACCATGCCCAGGGGCTCTCCCTGACCCCCTCCGGCAAGCAACTGCTGGTGCGCGCCAAGCAGCTCTTGCGCGACGCCGAGGGGCTGGAGCGCTTCGCCGTCTCCCTGGGCGAGGAGATCGGCGGCGAGCTGCGCCTGGTGGCCTTTCCCACCTTCGCGCCGGTCTTCCTGCCTCAGCTGCTGCGCCGCTACGCCGACCGCTATCCGGCGGTGAGCCTGCAGTGCGACGAGATGAATCAGGTGGATATCGTCGCCGGCCTGGGCAAGGGGGACTACGAGCTGGCCTTTACCTACGACCTCCAGGTCCCGGAGAGCATCGACTTCACGCCCCTCTACCGCTTCCCTCCCTATGCGGTGGTCAGCGTCGATCACCCCCTGGCCGACCGCGAGAGCGTGCGCCTCGCCGAGCTGGTGGAGTACCCCATGGTGATCCTCGACTGGCCGCTGAGTCGCGACTACTTCCTGTCGATCTTCTCCCACCTAGGGCTCTCGCCGACGGTGGCCCACCGCGCCAAGTCGATGGACATGATCCGCGGCCTGGTGGCCAAGGGCTTCGGCTTCGCGCTGTTCAATACGCCCCTGACCACCCTGGACGCCTTCGATGGCGGGCGCCTCAAGGCGCTGACCCTGAGCGACGAGGCGCCACCGCTCTCCATGGGCATCGCCTGCCTGCGCGGGCTGCGCCTGAGTCCCGCCGCCGAGGCCATGCATCGGCTGGCCTGCGACGCCGACTCCCTGTCGCCGACCCTGGAGCGGCTCGCGCACTCCTTTGCCCAGGTCCCCGAGCGACTGATCGGCTCGAGTGAGAGCGAATAAGGCCCTGGTGCCTTGCCGATCCTGATCCCCATCGAGTCGCGGCTAGACTAAAAGCATCGCCGGCTCCGGTGTCTTGTCTCCCTCCCTTTGAGTCTCTCGCCAGTGGACGGTATCGGCGGCCACTGGGTGCCATCGCTGCATAAGAAAAACTGAGTCAGCGCTTAGCATAATAATATTTTAGTAAAGCAATGCCCGAGGCTATCGTGAACGCACCAGTCGTGATTCGCGCCTTCCGAGGCCCCCAAGTACAACCCCCGACAACTGGAGTGATTCCGATGGCGGCACACGATCTTTCCTACTGGCGTGACCTACGCACTCGGCTGAGCCTGCCCGGCGGCGCCTTTATCGACGGCCAGCGCCGGGACGCGGCGGATGGCGCCACCCTGACCACCTGGAACCCGGCCACCGGGGAGGCGATCAGCGAGGTCGCCGCCTGTGGCGAGGCGGAGGTCGAGGCGGCGGTGGCCGCGGCCCGGGCGAGCTTCGAGGCGGGCACCTGGTCCCGGGCCGCCCCGGCCCATCGCAAGGCGGTGTTGCAGCACCTGGCGGCGCTGATGATGGAGCACCAGGACGAGCTGGCGCTGCTCGAGACCCTGGACACCGGCAAGCCGATCAGCGATGCCCATGGCATCGATATCCCCGGTGCCGCCGGCTGCTTCGCCTGGTATGCCGAGGCCATCGACAAGCTGTATGGCGAGGTGGCGCCCACCGACGGCGACAACCTGGCCACCATCACCCGCGAAGCGCTCGGCGTGGTGGCGGCGGTGATTCCCTGGAACTTCCCCCTCGATATCACCGCCTGGAAGCTGGCCCCGGCCCTGGCCGCCGGCAACAGCGTGATCCTCAAGCCGGCGGAGCAGTCGCCGCTGACCGGGCTGCGCCTGGCGGAGCTGGCCAAGCAGGCGGGGCTTCCCGATGGCGTCTTCAACGTGCTGCCCGGCCATGGCCATATCACCGGCCAGGCGCTGGGCCTGCACCCGGACGTGGACTGCCTGACCTTCACCGGCTCCACCGCCACCGGCAAGCGCTTCCTCGACTATGCCGCCCGCTCGAACATGAAGCAGGTGTGGCTGGAGTGCGGCGGCAAGAGCCCCAACCTGATCTTCGCCGACTGCGATGTGGAGGCCGCCGCCGCCGCCGCGGTGCAGGGCATTTACTTCAACCAGGGCGAGGTGTGCTCCGCCAACTCGCGGATCCTGGTGCAGCGCGAGATCAAGGAGGCCTTCGTGGCCCACTTCGTCGCGGCGGCCGCCAGGCTCAAGGTGGGCGACCCCCTCGATCCGGAGACCAACGTCGGCTCGCTGATCGACAACGACCACGCCCAGCGGGTACGCGGCTTTATCCGCCTGGGGGTGGAGGAGGGTGCGCGCCTCGCCCTGGGCGAGGCGCCGGCGGCGGATGCCGAGGGCGCCTTCGTCTCACCGACCCTCTTCGAGGGCGCGACGCCGCAGATGACCATCGCCCGGGAGGAGATCTTCGGCCCGGTGGCGGCGCTGATCGAGTTCGCCGACGAGGACGAGGCGGTGGCCATCGCCAACGACTCCATCTACGGCCTGGCCGCCTCGGTGTGGACCGAGAACCTGTCCCGGGCCCACCGGGTCTCGCGGCGCCTGCGCGCCGGCACCGTCTCGGTCAATACCGTGGATGCCATCGACTTCAGCACGCCCTTCGGCGGCTACAAGCAGTCCGGCTTCGGCCGCGATCTCTCCCTGCATGCGCTGGATAAGTTTACCCAGTTGAAGACCACCTGGATCCGCCTCTAGCGGACCGCCCACGAGGCAAGGGGGCGCCGTTAACCCCGGCGGCGCACCCCAACGATTACAACGACTACAAATAATGAGGGTAATTCCGATGCAAGAGACACAGACAACCCTTGCCGCCGCGCCCGGCGCGGCCACCACCCGGCCCCGCGCCGCCCTGGGCATGAAGGCGCTGCTCGCCGTGGCGGTGGGCCTGGTGGTGTCCCAGGGCGTCATGGTGATCATGCTCCAGGGCGTGGGCATCGCCGGGGCGGCCTATATCGTGCCCCTGGCCATCGCCTGGGTACTGGCGCTCTGTTACGCCGCCTCCTTCTCGGAACTGGCGCTGATGATTCCCCGGGCCGGCAGCCTGAGTACCTACACCGAGGTGGCCCTCGGCCACTTTCCGGCCATCCTCGCCGTCTTCTCCGGCTATGTGGTGGTGGCCATGTTCGCCCTCTCCGCGGAGCTGTTGCTGGTCGACTACCTGCTGGGGGTGCTCTATCCCAGCCTGGGCGGCGGCCTGTGGATCGCCTTCGGGCTGCTCGGCCTCTTCACGGTGCTCAACCTGATGGGTATCGACGTCTTCGCCAAGCTGCAGAATGTGCTGGCCTTCGTGATGGTGGTGGCCCTGACCCTGCTCGGCGTCAGCGCCCTGAGCGGCGGCTTCGCGCCCCACGTGATTCCCGCCGGGCAGGTCTTCGGCGACTTCAACCTGGGCGACGGCGCCCTGACCCTGATCGCCCTGGCCATCTGGGGCTATGTGGGGGTGGAGTTCGTCTGCCCGCTGGTGGGGGAGAGCCGCAACCCCGAGCGCAATATTCCCCGCGCCATGTTTATCGGCCTGACCATGATCTTCGGCGTCTTCCTGCTCTACTGCCTGGGCGCGCTCTTCTATATCCCCCGTGAGACCCTGCTCAACGCCGAGCTCCCTCACCTGGAGTATGCCACCGCGGCCTTCGGCGGCTCCGGCACCTTCCTGCTCGCCGTGGCGGCGGTCACCGCCACCTGCAGCACCCTCAATACTTCCCTGGCCTCGGTGCCGCGGATGCTGCAGGGCATGGCCGAGCAGGGGCAGGTCTTCCCGATCCTCGGCCGGCTGACGCCGACCAGCCGGGTGCCCTGGGTGGCGGTGCTGTTCATCGCCGGCGTGACTGGGCTGCCGCTGCTGATCTGGGGCGACGATGCGGGCACCGTGGGGCTGCTGCTGGTGGCCGCCGCCATCGCCTGGCTGCTCGCCTATATCATCGCCCACGTCAACGTGATCGCCCTGCGTCGCCGCTACCCCGACGCCAAGCGCCCCTTCCGCACGCCTTTCTATCCGCTGCCCCAGCTGATCGGGATCGCCGGCATGGTCTACGCCATCGTCTACGCCTCGCCGGCCCCCGAGCTGACCGCCTGGATCTTCACCAGCGCCGGGGTGGTGCTGGGCATCGTCAGCCTGGTGGCCATCGTCTGGATCAAGGGCGTCATGAAGAAGCCGCTGTTCCGCCCCGAGCCCCTGGATAAGCTGATGGCCGGTAGCGCCGGCGACAAGCGCAACGACTGATCACGAGAGCTGGCGTCGGGTCACCGACCCGACGCCTAGTCTCCACGAACCACCGCATGACCCCGAACGAACAGGAGTGACCCATGAATAGCCTCAACCCCAACCTGACCGCCGTCGACGCCGCCGAGAAGCAGCGAGTCTGGGAAGCCGATCGCGATCACTTCATGCACCCCTGGACCGACTTCTCCACCTTCAAGGAGACCGGTTCCATGGTCTTCACCGGCGCCGATGGGGTCTCCATCCAGGACGCCGACGGCAATCGCTACCTGGACGGCATCGGCGGCCTGTGGTGCGTCAATATCGGCTATGGCCGCAAGGAGATCGCCGAGGCGGTGGCGGAGCAGATCTGCGCCATTCCCTACTTCTCCACCTTCGGCCATCACACCACGCCGCCGGCGGCCAAGCTCGCCGCCAAGCTGGCCGAGCTGGCCCCGGGGGACCTCAACCACGTCCTCTACGGCTGTGGCGGTTCGGTGGCCAACGACACCGCGGTGCGCCTGATCCACTTCTACTTCAATCAGCTGGGCAAGCCCACCAAGAAGCAGATCATCTCGCGTATCGACGGCTACCACGGCAGCACCTACATGGCCATGTCGATCACCGGGGTCAAGGTCGACCATATTGGCTTCGATATCGACGAGCAGCTGGTGCACCACATCTCCTGCCCCAACCCTTATCGTCGCGACCCGGGGCTCAGCGAGGAGGAATTCTGCCGCCAGAAGGTCCAGGAGCTGGAGGACAAGATCCTCGAGATCGGCCCGGATAACGTGGCCGCCTTCTTCGCCGAGCCGATCATGGGCGCCGGCGGGGTGATCGTGCCGCCCAAGGGCTACCACAAGGCGACCCTCGAGGTGTGCCGCAAGTACGACGTCCTCTATGTCTCCGACGAGGTGGTGACCGCCTTCGGCCGCCTCGGGCATATGTTCGCCTCCGAGGACGAGTTCGAGATCGTTCCCGATATCATCACCTGCGCCAAGGGCCTCACCTCCGGCTACCTGCCGCTGGGCGCGACGATCTTCTCCGATCGCATCTATGAGGTGATCAGCAAGCCCCAGGCCGAGGGCGCCATCTTTACCCACGGCTTCACCTACTCCGGCCATCCGGTGAGCTGCGCCGCGGCGCTGAAGAATATCGAGATCATCGAGCGCGAGGGCATCTGCGAGCATGTGAAGGAGGTCGGCGCCTACTTCGAAGCGCGCATCCGCGAGCTCGGCGAGCTCGACCTAGTGGGCGACGTGCGTGGCCGCAAATTTATGATCTGCCTGGAGAACGTCGCCAACAAGGCGACCAAGGAACTGATCGACCCGGCGGCCAAGGTGGGCAATCGCATCGCCGACGCCTGCCAGAAGCGCGGCCTGATCGTGCGCCCCCTGGCGCATATGAACATCCTCTCGCCGACCCTGATCCTCACCCGCGAGGACGTCGACTTCGTCGCCGAGACCCTCAGGGAGAGCATCCTTGAGGTCACCGCAGGCCTGCGCGCCGAGGGCTACCTGGCCCGCTGATGTCGGCCACCCGCCACGCTCGAGGCGGGTGGCAAGAGCCGCTGTGCTAATACCCGTTTAACGATTCTCGTCGAGCGACCAGCGACGACGGGCCGGTGCGCTATGCACCGGCCCTGGGGCCGCCTTGTCTCGAATTCCCGAACGAGACGTTCCGCTAACAACCTATCGGGGGATCTATGGAATCCTGGACTCTTATCGGCTTCTTCGTGGCTTCCGGCGTGACGCTGGCCATCGCCGTTCTCGCCCTGGTGCTGGATACACGTCGGTCAGCGAACCGGAAGGGAGGCAAGCCCCATGCTTAATTGGACGCTACTCCTGGTATCCGCCTCGGCCATGTTCTTCCTATCCTGGCTCTCCATGCGGGCCTCGGGAGACAAGGACGAATCGGGCTTCCTGGTGGCCAATAACTCCCTGGGCCCCTTCGTGGCCGCCGCCACCATCATCGCCACCGGCTATAGTGGCTTCGTCTTTATGGGGGCGCCCGGCGTCGCCTATCAATACGGCTCCTTCGAGCTCTACTCCAACGTCTTCTATACCCCGGCCTTCCTGGTCGCCACGGTGTTCTTCGCCGGCTTCCTGCGCCGCAAGGCACAGCGCATGGGGAGCCGCACCATCTCCGAGTACATCGCCAATAGCCACTCGGACGGGGCGGCAGGACGCTGGCTGCGGGCGATTTCCGCCATCATCATCGTGCTGCTGCTGAGCGTCTTCCTGGTCTCCCAGATCCGCGCCATCGGCCTCTTGATGTCGGGCTGGCTCGGGGTCTCGTCCCATACGGCGGCGCTCTTCGTGACCCTGCTGGTGATCGGCTACACCATCTTCGGCGGCCTGCGGGCCGTGGCCTGGACCGATACGGTGATGATCATCGGCATGGTGGGGGCTTCCTGCGCGATCGCCTATGTGGTCTTCGTCCAGGTGGGGGTCGGCGATCTGATCGCGAGTCTGAACAGCATCGATTCCGAGCTCGCCAACCCCTCGACGGGAGCCCCCTACGGTGATAGCACCCTGTCCTCCTTCCTGGTATTGCCCTATGCCTTCATGTGGGCCGCGGTGCTGCCCTATATGTCGGTGCGCTTCCTGGCCATCAAGAAGGATGTCAGCATGGCCAGGGTAGGGATCTGGGTGGCGATCTTCGGCCTGCTGCTCAACTTTACCCCCCTGGCTGGCCTCTATGCGCGAGCCTATTTCCCGGAGCTCGGTACCCCCGACCTGGCGATGCCGACCTTTATCCAGGACGCCTTCGGACCGGTCATGGCCAGCGTGATCACGCTATTTATCCTCTTCGCCATGAAGTCCACCGCCAACTCATTGATGCACACCATCTCCACGGCGATCTCCTATGACATTCGCCACGCCTTGGGGGTCAAGAGTGGCTTCTTCAGCCGCATGGGCTTCAACCGCCTGATGGTGATCGCAGTGGGGGTGATGGCCTTCTTCGCCATGGCCTACCTGCCCCCGGTGATGGTGCTGTGGCTGGGCGTGCTGGGCAACGGCACCCTGATGGCTTCGCTGTTCGGGGTGTCGCTGTGCTCCACCTTCTGGCAGGGCAATAGCGCCGGCGCCTTGGCCTCCATCGCCACCGGCTTCGCCACCAGTGCCTTCGTGCTGCTGGGTACCGACTTGGGCTGGGTTCAGGGGCCGTTGCTGGGCTGCGTCGTCTCGGCGGTGACCTACGTTTCCGTCAGTCTCCTGACCCGTGCGCCGGCCGGGAAGGTGGCGACGGAGTCCCCCTTGGGTTGATATCGACGGCCGCTCGCCGGGCTCGGTGGGCGGCTCGCCGAAGATTCCGTATTTCCTGGCACAACAACAAGGTAATCAAGGAGAGAACTGATGGCCACGGGTCTGGTATTCGATGAAAGCTACTTCTGGTATGACAGCCTCAATCAACCCTTTCCTCCCTTCCTGGTGCAGCCCGGCGCCAACTATGATCGACCGGAGATAAAGCGTCGTTTCTATAACTTGCTTCAGCAATCGGGGCTAGCCGAACAATTGGTTAGCATCAAACCGCGCAGGGCCACGGATGACGAAATTCTTCGTGTGCATACTGGCGAATACCTGGACGCCCTCAAGGCCCAGGATAAGGGGGTGGCGGCGGTCGCCGGACCCGGAGCGGTCTTCGCCGCCGGAGGGCTCGACATCGCTTTGCTGGCGGCCGGTGGGGCGATGACGGCGGTGGAGCGGGTGATGGCGGAGGAGGTCGATAATGCCTTCGCCTTCGTCAGGCCACCCGGGCATCATGCGGAGAGCCACCGTGGTGCCGGCTTCTGCGTGCTGAACAATGTCGCCCTGGCGGCACGCCATGCTCAACGACTCGGCTGTGAGCGGGTCGCCATCGTCGATTGGGACGTGCACCACGGCAATGGTGCCCAGGAGATCTTCTGGAATGATGCCGACGTCCTGACGATTTCCATCCATCAGGACTACTACTTCCTCGAGGAAAATACGGGGACCGGCGATCACCGCGGGGGAGGGAAGGGCTTCGGCAGGAATATCAATGTGCCACTGCCTCCGGGGGGCGGAAACCGGGTCTATCAGGAGGTCTTCGAGCGGGTCGTGATGCCCGCGCTCAGGCGCTTTAACCCCGACTTTATCATCGTCGCTTCGGGCTTGGATGCCGGCTGCTATGACCCCCTGGCACGTATGGCCATGACACCCCGTGGCTTCAAGTATCTTGCCAAGGGAATCCGACGCGCCGCCGAACAACTGTGCAACGGGCGCCTGGTGCTGTGCCAGGAAGGCGGCTATGACCTGGCATCGACCCCTTATATGGGGCTTGCGGTGATCGAAGGAATATCGGGGATTGAATCGGGGATCGATAACGCCTTCGAAAGCTTTGGCTCGACCATCGCCTATACCGATGAGGTGCTGCCTCATCAGGAGGCGGTGATCGCCCTGGCCGAAGCCCATGCCGGTGATGCCTGGACTGAGCAAGGGAGTGAACAATAATGAAAATATTCGAGACACTAACATCGAAAAATATCCTGATGCCCTTCGCGGCGATCTATGGCGTCGGATTGGCACCACTGCTCGTCTTGCCCTATTTATTTAGTGCCTATATCACCAGCTTTGCCATCTCGGAGTCCGCGGCGGGGCTGCTGGTCACCTACAACCTCACGGCGATGTGTCTGGCGGCCTTCGCGGTCGCTCCCGTGGTGCATCGGCTACCCAGGCGGCCCTTGGTGCTCTTGGGCACGGCGCTGGCCGTGCTGGGGAATATCGGGGTGGTGATGGTGAACGATAGCGCCTCGGTGATTTTACCCCTGCTGCTCTCGGGGATTGGCTATGGGGTCGTGCTGGCGGTGGGCAATGCGGTGGTGGCCGGCTATGAGGATCCCGAGAAGACCTTCGATCGTGTCGTCCTGCTGGGCACGGTGCTGTTTATCGCCCTCCTGGTGTTGACGCCACAGTTCGCCAGCCGCTTTGCCCTCGATGGGGTCATGCTGGTGTTGATCGTCCTGCACCTGCTCTGCCTCCCCTGGCTGATGGCGACGCCGGAGCAGCGAGACCTCGTCGGCGAAGGGGCCTCTATACGCACTCCCCAGGCAGGCAAGCGCTCCTACCTGTTTCTGCTGACCCCCTTGTCGCTGGCGGTGCTGGCGATGGTGCTCTTCTATTTTATCCGCGACACCATGATCTGGATGTATGCCGAGCGCATCGGGGTGCATCGCCTCGGTTTCGAGCCGGGCGGGCTGGGACTGATCTTTGGGGTGCATGGGGCCACTTCGCTGTTGGGTCCATTGTTGCTTATCTGGGCCGGCAAGCGATTCGGGCGCTCGGCGTTGTTGATGTTCGGGATCCTCGCCTCCGGAGGGGTCACCCTGGCGGTCAGCCAGACGGATAGCCAATGGCTCTATGGTGGCCTCGTCATCGCCTGGTCGACGCTGCATTTCTTCACCTATAGCTGCCTGATGGGGGTGGCGAGTGTCGCCGACAAGCAGGGCCGCGTGGTGGCGGCCGCGGGAGGCGCGGTGATGGCAGCCAATGGCATCGCCCCGGTGGTGGCGGGCTACTCGGTGGAGTGGGGCGGCTATGCCGGTCTCGGTGCGGGGCTGGTCCTCTTCGTTGGCCTGACGCTTATCTCCGCCCTGTATGTCATCTACCGGGTGGGCAAGGTCGCTGAAGATGCGTCGCCACAGGCTAGTGAGGCATAAGGCAGTGGCGCTGCAACGGCCCGCGATATGGGCATCGACTCCGCATCGGGCGAGTGCCTGTCGGTAATATGATGCCTGTAGGGAAGCCGGTCGGGCTGCTAGAATACGCCCGACCTGGCTACCCTGACCCGAGGAGTCTTCGACCTCCATGTCTCATCGCGACTTCAAGCTTGCCCCCTCCATCCTCTCCGCCGACTTCGCCCGCCTGGGCGAGGAAGTGGACAATGTGCTGGCCGCCGGCGCCGATATCGTCCACTTCGACGTGATGGACAACCACTATGTGCCCAACCTGACCATCGGCCCCATGGTCTGCAAGGCGCTGCGCAATCACGGGGTCACCGCGCCCATCGATGCCCACCTGATGGTCAAGCCGGTGGATCGCTTGATCGGCGACTTTATCGAGGCCGGAGCCAGCTATATCACCTTCCACCCGGAGGCCTCCGACCATATCGACCGTTCCCTGCAGTTGATCCGCGACGGCGGCTGCAAGTCGGGCCTGGTGTTCAACCCGGCCACGCCGCTGGCCTACCTGGACCATGTGATGGACAAGGTCGACATGATCCTGCTGATGAGCGTCAACCCGGGCTTCGGCGGCCAGTCCTTCCTGCCCGGCACCCTGGACAAGCTGCGCGAGGCGCGTCGGCGCATCGATGCCTCGGGCTTGGATATTCGTCTGGAGATCGATGGCGGGGTCAAGGTGGAGAATATCGCCGAGATCGCCCGGGCCGGCGCCGACACCTTCGTGGCCGGCTCGGCGGTCTTCAATGCCGGTCGCGGCGAGGATCCTCACCGCTACGACAGCGTGATCCAGGCCTTCCGCGACGAGCTGGCCAAGGCCTGAAGGATGACGGCCGAGCGGCGCTGGACCCTTTACCTGCTGGAGACCGCCGGCGGTGCCCTCTATACCGGCATCACCACCGATGTGGCGCGCCGCCTGGAGCAGCACCGCAGCGGTCGTGGCGCCAAGGCGCTGCGCGGCAAGGGGCCATTGGTCCTCAGGTATCAGCAGCCGATGGAAAGCCATGGTGAGGCACTGCGCGAGGAGGCCGCCATCAAGCGGCTCTCCCCGGCCCAGAAGCGCGCCTGGCTGGCGCGGCAGCGGGATACCGCCGATGAGTCATAGTTAGCAGCCCTGCTATGCTGCAAGGGTTTGCCGGGCAAACCACCTCTACTTGAATGGAATGGAAAAGGGACGACTTATGGATGCGAATGGGGTAATGACCTATCTGCAGACTTCCGGGGCGAGCTTCGGTGTGAACCTGGTGGCGGCCATCGCCATCTTCCTGATCGGGCGCTGGGCGGCCAAGCTGTTGTACAAGCTGGCCACCAAGGCCATGGAGCGGGCCAAGGTGGAGCCGCTGCTGGTCAAGTTCCTGGGCAATATCCTCTATGCGCTGCTGCTGGTCTTCGTGGTGCTGGCGGCGATCAGCCGGGTGGGTATCCAGACCGCCTCGCTGATTGCCGTACTGGGTGCCGCCGGCCTGGCGGTGGGCCTGGCCCTGCAGGGGTCGCTTGCCAACTTCGCCGCCGGGGTGATGGTGATCATTTTCCGCCCCTACAAGATCGGCGACTATGTGGAGGCCGGCGGCGTGGCCGGGGTGGTGGACAGCGTGCAGATCTTCACCACCGAGCTGAAGACCGCCGATAACCGTCGCATCATCGTGCCCAACGGCCAGATGATGAATGGCGCCATCACCAACTACTCCAGCCACGACACCCGCCGGGTCGACCTGGTGGCCAGCGTCGGCTACGAAGCAGACACGGACACCGTGCGCCGGGTGCTGGAGGAGGTGTTGAGCGCCGACGAGCGCATCCTGCCGACGCCGGCCCCCAATATCCGCATGAGCGCCATGGCCGACTCCAGCATCGACTGGATCGTGCGCCCCTGGGTCAAGGCGGCGGACTACTGGGACGTCTACTGGGACCTGACCGAGCAGATCAAGCGGCGCTTCGACGCCGAGGGCATCAGCATTCCCTTCCCCCAGCGCGATGTGCACCTCTACCATCACGGCGCCGAGGCGCTGCCGGCCGAGGCGAGCATTCCCGCCAAGGTGGACTAAGGCCAGCGCCCGACCACGAAAAAGGCCGCCGAGCATTATGGCTCGGCGGCCTTTTTCGTGCCGGTGTTCTCGGCCTAGTGGAGCTTCATCTTCGGTCGCAGGAAGCGGTTCAGCCCATCCACCACCACCGTCATGCCGGTCTTGACGGCGCCATGAATGGCGAACTGGTGCATGCGGTAGAGGGAGGCGTAGAAGAGCTTGGCCAGGCGCCCCTCGATAAACAGGCTGCGCGCCGAGGCGCCGCGCATCAGGCTGCCCACCGCATCGAAGTGGGCCAGGGAGATCAGCGAGCCACGATCGCGGAAGGTGAACTCCTTGAGCGGCTTGTCGGCCAGGGCCGCGCGCAGGTTGCGATAGAGCACGCCGGCCTGCTGGTGGGCGGCCTGGGCCCGAGGCGGCACCCGCTTGTTATCCGGTTGAGGGCAACTGGCGCAGTCGCCGAAGGCGAAGATGCGCTCGTCGTCGATGCTCTGCAGGGTGGCATGCACCTTGACCTGGTGGTTGCGCTCGGTGGACAGCCCCAGCTCGGAGAGGAAGGGCGGCGCCTTGATGCCGGCGGCCCAGACGCTGAGGTCGGTCTCGATCTTCTCGCCCTCGGCGGTGATAAAGCCCATCTCGGTGACCTGGGTGACCCGGGTATCGGCATGGATATGCACGCCGAGCTTCTCCAGTTCCTTGTGCACCGCCTTGCCGATCCGCGAGGGCAGGGCGGGCAACACGCCGGGGGCGGCCTCCACCAGATGCACCTGCACCTGGCTCGCCTCGATGGAGGTAAAGCCGTAGCTCTTGAGCATCTTGGAGGCGTCGTAGAGTTCCGCGGCCAGCTCCACCCCGGTGGCCCCGGCGCCGATGATGCCCACCGTCAGCTTGGTGTGGGTACGCCGTTCCGGGGCGCTGTAGCGCAGGAAGGTGTTGAGCATGTCGTGGCGGAAGGCCTCGGCCTGCTGCGGGCAGTCGAGGAAGTGGCAGTGCTCGGCGACCCCGGGAGTCCCGAAGTCGTTGGAGACGCTGCCCAGTGCCAGCACCAGGTAGTCGTAGTCCAGGTGGCGGGCCGGCAGCACCACGCTGCCATCGTCGTCGAGGATCGGCGCCAGGGTCAGGCGGCGCGCCTCGCGGTCGATATCGCTCAGGGTGCCGCGCTGGAACTGGTAGCCATTCCCCTTGGAATGGCCCTGGTAGGAGACCTCATCGAGGCCGGAATCGAGGGCGCCGGTGGCCACCTCATGTAGCAGGGGTTTCCAGATATGGGTAGGGTTGCGATCGACGAGCACGATCTCGGCGCGCTGGCGCTTGCCGAGTTTGCGACCGAGCCGGGTGACCAGCTCGAGTCCGCCCGCGCCTCCGCCGACCACCACGATGCGTGGTAGCGTCATAGAGACTCCTGACAAAGTGTGTAAGGGAGAGGTTTGAAAAAGTTGCCCGGGGTCAGGACACAGGCCTCGATACGGCGGTCGGGCGTCACGGCGGGGGTGTCGTAGGCGTCCGGCCGAGTAGGGAGGGAGATGCCCTGGAGTCGGCAACGGCTGGCCCTAGCATAACGTTACGACGTTCGTCTGCCTATGGCCGACGGCCAAAAAGTGGAAGATTTTTTCGTAATATTACATGCATAATCGGCATGGCCGATTCGACCCCTGTCTGACACCACGAGGAGCGCCCATGCATCCCAGCCTGGAAGGCATCACCCTGGTCAGCTTCGACCTGGACGGTACCCTGGTGGACTCGGTCCCCGACCTGGCCGCGGCGGTGGATCTCACCCTCGCCGATATGGCCCTGCCCGCCGCCGGCGAGGCCCGGGTACGCGACTGGGTGGGCAATGGTTCCCGGGTGCTGGTGGAGCGGGCCCTGACATCGGCCCTGGGCCGGGCCCCCGAGGCCGAGCGCCTGGAGTCGGCCCATGCTCGCTTCCTTTACCATTATGGCCAGGCTCCGGATGCCCGCACCCGCCTCTACCCGGGGGTGCGCGAGGCCCTGGAGGGGCTCGCCGGGCGCGGCCTGACCCTGACGCTCGTTACCAACAAGCCGGCGGCCTTTATCGCGCCGATCCTCGAGGGGCTGGGTATCGATGGGTTCTTCGCCCGCTGCCTGGGCGGCGACTCCCTGGCCGAGAAGAAGCCCCATCCGGCGCCGCTGCTGGCCATGAGTGGCCACTTCGAGGTGCCGCCGTCGCGCTGTTTGATGGTGGGCGACTCCCGCCACGATATCGCCGCCGGCAAGGCCGCCGGCTTCCGTACCCTGGCGGTGCCCTATGGCTACAATCACGGCGAGCCGGTGGCGGCCTGCGGCCCCGACGGCATGGTTGAATCGCTGGCGGAACTCGTTTAGTGTTCCTTCGCTAAGGCGCTATAAAAAACGCCGATTTGATAAGAAGTTGCTATAACTTTCTCGCACGGACACCACTCCCATGCCCGGTCATTTCCCTTCGAATCGTCAGGGCCTCGCCACCCTGATGCGCGAGGTCAAGCGCTGGCGATGGTGATGCCCTCGGGCCGCCCCGGCGGCCGCCGCTAGCCATTTTCCGAGACACCACCAAAGGACTTGACGGGCATGATGACTCCCGACCGCTTTCAGGAGCTGGCCCAGGCCGGCTACAACCGTATTCCCGTGACCCGGGAAGTGCTGGCCGACCTCGATACGCCACTTTCCACCTACCTCAAGCTGGCCCAGGCGCCCTGGACCTTCCTGCTCGAATCCGTGCAGGGCGGCGAGAAGTGGGGCCGCTACTCGATCATCGGCCTGCCGTGCCGCGAGCGCCTCGAGGTGCGCGGCTTCACCGTGCGCCACCTGGATGGCGACAAGGTGATCGAGGAAGCCGAGGCGGAGGACCCGCTGGCCTGGATCGAGGCCTTCCAGTCCCGCTACCGGGTGCCGCGGCTGGACGACCAGCCGCGCTTCGACGGCGGCCTGGTGGGCTACTTCGGCTACGACACCATCCGCTACGTGGAACCACGGCTGCGCAGCGCGGCCGCCGCCGCCAAGGCCGATCCCCTCGGCGTGCCGGATATCCTGCTGATGGTCTGCGAGGAGCTGGTGGTCTTCGACAACCTCTCCGGCCGCCTGACCCTGTGGACCCATGCCGACCCCGCCGAAGCCGACGCCTACGAGCGGGCCCGGGAGCGCCTCGAGCGCCTCGAGATCCGGCTGCGCAGCGCCACCGTCAATACCCAGAGCCCCGGCACCGGGGCGCCGGCGGTGGAGGAGGGCGACTTCACCTCCGGCTTCACCGAGGGCGGCTTCAAGGCCGCGGTGGAGACCATCAAGGAGTACGTGCTGGCCGGCGACGTCATGCAGTGCGTGCCCTCCCAGCGCATGTCGATCGGCTACCAGGCGCCGCCGCTGGACCTCTACCGCGCCCTGCGCAGCCTCAACCCCTCGCCCTATATGTTCTTCCTCGACCTGGGCGACCACCAGGTGGTGGGCTCCTCCCCGGAGATCCTCACCCGCCTGGAAGAGGGGGAGGTCACGGTGCGGCCCATCGCCGGCACCCGGGTGCGCGGCAAGAGCGAGGCGGAGGACCAGGCCCTGGAGAAGGACCTGCTGGCCGACCCCAAGGAGGTCGCCGAGCACCTGATGTTGATCGACCTGGGGCGCAACGACGTGGGGCGCATCAGCCGCACCGGCACGGTGAAGGTCACCGACCAGATGGTGGTGGAGCGCTACTCCCACGTGATGCATATCGTCTCCAATGTCACCGGCCAGCTGAAGCCGGGGCTGACCGCCATGGACGTACTGCGCGCCACCTTCCCGGCGGGCACCCTCTCCGGGGCGCCGAAGATCCGCGCCATGGAGATCATCGACGAGCTGGAGCCGGTCAAGCGCGGCGTCTACTCCGGGGCGGTGGGCTACCTCTCCTGGCACGGCAACATGGACACCGCCATCGCCATCCGCACCGCGGTGATCAAGGACGGCCAGCTGCATGTGCAGGCCGGCGCCGGCATCGTCGCCGACTCGGTGCCCGAGATGGAGTGGCAGGAGACCCTCAACAAGGGCCGAGCCCTGTTCCGCGCCGTGGCCATGGCCGAGCGCGGCCTCGACAACCTGGAATAACGCCTGCCGGCAGAGGCGAGGCTGGGGGTCAGCTGGCGGGAATCGCCACCAGGCTCAGCAGCCGGCCCTGCCAGCGGCAGAAGCCGCCCTCCAGCTCGCGGCCGGCGGGCCAGGCTGGGGAGAGGTCGCTGAGCAGACGCAGCCGGGCGTGGCCGTCGGCCCGCCAGCTCAGCAGCTCGGCGTCGGGGAAATAGAAGCGCCGGCCCACCAGCGGGTAGAGCGCCTTGAACAGGCTCTCCTTGAGGGAGAAGGTCAGGGTGACCGCCAGGGCCGCCGCGTCGGCGGGGAGCCGCTCCCGCTCCGCCGGGGTCAGCACCCGGCGTGCCAGGCGAGCGGCCTCCTCGTCGCTCAGCAGTCGTTCCGCGTCCAGGCCCAGGCCTCGATAGGCCGAGCGCTGGCCCACCAGGGCCGCCGCCCAGCCATGACCATGGGTAATGGCGCCGACGCAGCCCTCGGGCCAGCGCGGCGCCCGATCCTCGCCCATATCGGGGGCCTGCCAGCGACCATCCAACTGCCAGAGCGCCTGGCGGGCACACAGGCGCCCGGCGAGAAACTCCGCCTGGCGCTTGGCGGCGGCACTCGCCAGGCGCGGAGGCAGGACGATACCGGCCGTGGCGAAGGCGGCGGCTTCGAGGCGCTCGGCATCGAAGGGGGCGGCCACCAGGCAGGTGCCGGGCAGGGGAAAGGACCAGGGCCAGTGGCGCGCCAGGGGGCCACAGCAGGGGGGAGTCTCGATCATGGGCGAATTCTGCCACGAAGCCGGGCCCGGCACTAACGCCGGGCGCCTTGACAGCTCGCCGCGCCGGCCGCACCATACCGGCATGAAGACTCCAGATCACACACATTCGAGCCAGTGGTGGCGCTCCTAAGGTGGGGCGGCTCCCTCGTGTCTTGAATGACGATGCCGCCTGCAGGGCGGCATTTTTGTGTCTGGGCTTCCTGCACGGCCGGCGAAAAGATACCGAGGATGATCTGGGCCACTCCCTGGGTAGCCTTTCCCACGCCAACTGGACACAAGCATAGAAACAGGACCATAAAGCCATGTCCGTGCTGATGATCGATAACTGATATCGGCGACCGCACCTTTCCTTATCCCTCCGCAAGCCCCTCCCAAGCCTCCGCAACCACGGCCTTTCCTGTTCGCTGTTGTTCTCTGCAATCCATATGCATCCGCTGAAAGTGTGAGTAAGATTGTGAGTACACCCACCGCTTACTCACACTGCCCATGCCAATCTCCGACACCAAGGCGCGGAATGCCAAGCCGCGCGAGAAGCTCTACCGCATCGCCGATGGCCATGGCCTGTGCCTCGAGGTCCGCCCGTCTGGCCGCAAAACCTGGCGTCTCCGGTACCGCCTCGACGGCAAGGCCAATATGTTCACGATTGGCGACTACCCCCATGTGAAGCTGGGTGAAGCCCGGGAGCGGCGAGACTGGGGGCGAAAGCTCATCGAGCAGGGCATCCACCCCAGGGACCAGGATCAGCGCGACAAGCAGACCCGCCAGGCCAAGCAGGCGCAGACCTTCCGCCACGTCGCTGAAGAGTGGTACCAGCAGCGCGCCGGCGAGTGGACGGAATACTATGCCGGCCAGGTGCGGCGAGGCCTCGACAACGATATCTACCCCGCCTTCGGCGACAAGCCGATCCGTGAGGTCGGGGCGGCGGATGTGCTGGAGCTGATCAAGAAGGCCGAGGAGCGCGGCGCTCCCACGGTGGCGCAGTTGCTTCGCCAGTGGATCAGCGCTGTCTTCCGCTATGGGATCATCAACCTAATGGCGGATACCGACCCAGCAACCTTCGTCAAGGGCGCGGTCTCTCGCCCCAAGGTCAAGCATGCGGTGGCGCTCAACGACAAGCAGCTGCGCTTCCTGCTGGGGCAGATCGAGGTATTCGGCGGGTACCGAACCACCCAACTGGCGATCCAACTGCTGTTGCTGACCATGGTGCGCACCATCGAGCTACGCCGGGGGCGCTGGAAGGACGTGGACCTCGAGGGCGCCATCTGGCGGATCCCCGAGAGCGATATGAAGATGCGGCGCCCGCACCTGGTGCCGCTGTCGAAGCAGGCGGTGGCGTGTTTCAAGGAGTTGAGGGAATACACGGGGGGAGGGGAGCTGATACTGCCCGGCATGAAGCACCCGCGGCAGCCGATTCATCACACGACGATCAGCCAGGCGCTGGTGCGGATGGGCTTCAAGGAAGGGGGATTCGCGCCGCATGGCTTCCGGGCAACGGCCTCGACCGTGCTCAATGAGCAGGGCTGGCCACCGGACGCCATCGAGCGGCAGCTGGCTCACGCGCCGGCCAGCCGGACGCGAGCGAGCTACAACCATGCCCAATACATGGAGGTGCGGCGCGACATGATGCAGTGGTGGGCGGACTATCTGGACCGGCTGAAGCAGTCCAAGGAGGGGGAGGGCTAGGAGGCCTTTTTCCATTCGGCCTCGATCCAGGCATCGATCTCGGTCTCGCGCCAGAGGCGCTTGCCGTGAAGTAGCTTGCCCTGGGGGAATTCGCCGCGGCCAATCATGGCGTAGATGGCGGTCTTCTTGAACCCGACCTTGCGCTCCAGCTCGGGCAGGGGGAGTAGGCGATCATGAGCCATGGGGATCCTCCTCGATGTTCAGCTTGCAGTATTCGTTCAATGACTTGTCTTTGGCGTGCCATGGGACGAAAAACTGGTAACTGCTGTCCGCCCGGACGGTTACGTCGAACCCCCGGGCGTGCAGCTCCTTAAGCAATGACCAACCGTGGTCGATAGAGTCGCCTCCTGGTCTGCTCGCTTTAGCAGCCTTGCCGAGTAACGACGCGATCACGTTATCCATGGGGCGACTCCTCGGCCCGCCGGCGCGACATATCCGCCTCGCACTCTATGTCGGCCAGGTTGCTCGCCAAGAATTCGCGCGCCATTCCATCCTTGATGTGCCTGACCGCCCACTCCAGCGCCTCGGCCCTTTTCAGCGCATCCCGGCGGGCGAGGGAGGTGGTGGGCGAATCACTCAAGAGGATGGCGCCGTAATGGTCCCACTCATCACATGGTGAATGATTATCGTGCGGGTGTTCTGCCATCGGAGATCCACACATACATACCCCTGTGCCGGCGGGGGCGTGTTCAATGAATGAGTGGAGCCTCTCCACATGCGCCGCCAACGCATCCCGCTCATCCTCCGCCACCTGCGCCCGCTTGATCGCGCCATCTCGCTCGCCCTGGGTGTGCTCCAACTCCTCTGCCAGAACCGTCTTTTCGGCTTCCAGCTCAGCATTCCGCTGAGCCAGCCGCTCATATGCATCGTCAGTCATACGCCCTCCAGTGTCAGATGGTCGAGGATCTCGTCCTTGCTCATGCCAGGGTTGCGCCGCTTGGCCAGGTAGTAGTCCTCGATGTTCACGCCAGACGCCTCGCACAGCTCACGGATTGTGTCGGTGTGGCACCAGTAGTCGGCGTAATACTCGGCGGGTTGCAGGCCGGCCAGATCCTCGGGAATGTCCAGGCCCTGTAGCTGTGCGCGACGCACCAGGGTGGTGGGCGAAACGCCCCATAGTTCGCCCAATCGGCGCAGGGTTTCAGCGGATTGAGGCTTGGTCATTGACTCACCTCCCTCACATCAACCGGCGCACTCTCCAGCGCCTTGCGTGCCTCCGGGCCCAGCCCGTCCCGGGCGATTGCCTCCATCAGGCGCTGGGCAAACTCGGCCCAGGCGAGAATCTGTCTGACATGGATGGCCAGCTCGGGCGTCGTCATGGCGTGATCCGCATCTCCGGCTGCGCGATGCAGTTGATCGATTAGCCGGAGTGCGGATAGCAGATCCTCTCGATTGCCATGATGATCGGACACGATGCCGGCAATCTCCCGCGCCACCTCCGGCGATAGGCGGCAGTCATAGCCGCGTGACAGCAGCGGCTGTAGCTGCGCTAGGTCGTCGCTGATTGGCATGATTCGTCCTCCTGTGCCGGCTCCGGGCGGTTCCGACGCCACTCCTCTACCGCCAAGATAATGGCGCCGCACGTCACACAGCGGCCGTCAAGGTTGTAGCAGTGATTCCACTTGTCTCGGCAACTCGGGCAGTAGTAATCGCTCATCTCAACCTCCGATATAACGGCAGCCCATCACGCAACCCCGCATGATCTACAATCCCGCGATGGTGCCAGTGATGTAGCGCAGCCTCGGCCAATCGCCCGGACTGCGTGCTATAGCGCAGCGGCAATTGCCGGCAGATGGCCGCGGCCAACTCTGGCAACGAAAACGGCCCTGGCAATGTGCTCAGGGCCGCTAGTTGGTTTGCCTCGGTGAGAACGCATCCTGTCAAGGGCGTGGTGATGGGGTCGAATCTAGCCATCGCCTCCTCCATCGCCATCTGCGGCGGCAAGGGCTGCGCGGGCCACGCTCACAACATCGCCATCAACCATGCTTTCGCAAGAGGCGATTTTGCGGAGAGCCTCGGCTAGCAGGTCGCGCTGCTTTTCCATGCGGATGGCAGCTTCTCGCAAACAGAGAACCTGCTCGCATGTCGTGTAGCTCATATTCTTGATGCCCATCACTCCACCTCCTGCTTCCGGTAGCCAGCTCGATAGAGGGCGCGGCACACTACCTGCACTCCATCTGTTTTCATCGACGGTGCCAACTCTTCGAGCATCGCCTCGACGGCACGATCCTCCTCGCTGCGGATAGGGCGGAAATCGTAGTCCTCGATACGACCCACCGTCTCTAGGTCGCTGCCGGGGTGGGTGAAGATAGCTATCTGCTTTCCCATAGCCACGATGGTTGTCTCGTGGAAGTCAGGGTTCGCCCATTCTGGCGTAGCACCCTTGTGCTTCGATTCGATAGGCACCCCTATCGGAGGCAGGCCCTCTCCATCCCACTCCACCGCCTCGGGCTCTAGGCACTCGGGGCACATGCCTCGGCCTCCACATGCACAACTGTCGTCTGGCGTCTCTGGCTCGCTGGACTCGTCGAGGATGGGGCGGTAGGCGATGATGTCATCGGGGCCAGCGATGTCGCCAGGAGCGCTCCACCATCCCGGCGACCAATTACCGGCAAAGCCTTTTCGACACGCCCCGATGCGATACCTCACTTCTACCCACTGGCCGCTAGGCAAAGGACACTCCCCACCCTCCCACGGAATCCAGCCGTCGGCGTCGGCCTGGACGATCTCCCAGACGTGCTCGTACCCTTCCGGTCGAAAGGCTGCATCCCTGTATGGCCGGTGCTCTTTCGTCCGCCCGTGGATCGCATACATCACGCCGCTCTCCTTTGATTCAGTGGGCCGCCGCTCCAGCGTTTGGCGCCAGTCGTGGCCGGCGGGTAGCCCTCCATTGAGAGCCTTTTTCCCGAACCGGGGATCTTCTTTGTGATCTCCGTGATACCAAAAGTCAGCGGCAAGTTTTGGTCGCCCATTGAAGAACCACCATGATCCGTCTTCGTCTTGCGCCAACCACTCGGCCCACTCCGGCGCATCATCCCACGACGGCTTGTTGATGAGCTCAGCGCGGCGTTGGAGCCACATTTTCTCGTTAACCCTGCCTTGCGGGGTCACCTTTTCCCGCCCGTCGGAAGGCCATGCCGCCAGTTCCATTGCCAGTTTTGTCAGTGCGTCTTGGCTCATACCCATCTCCTATACCCCCGTTGATCCAAACGCCCCTTCCGCTCGCCATGTCTCATCCAGTTCCTCGACCTCCACGGCCTCGGCGAGATAGGGCGTGACGACTAGCTGTGCGATGCGATCACCGGGGCGGATTGATACTGTTTCGTGGCCGTGGTTCACCAGGCTGACCTGGATTTCTCCGCGAAAATCGGCGTCGATTAGGCCGGCCAATCGATCTATGCCGTGATGCACGGCGATACCCGAGCGCGGCCATATCTGACCGCAAGTGCCAGGTGGGAGTGCGGCGGCGATGCCGGTGGGTAGTAGCATGCGGTGGCCGGGAGCAATGTCGGCTCGGATGGTGCAGTACAGGTCAAAGCCGGCGCTACCCTCAGTCGCCCTGACAGGCAGCCTGGCGTCATCGGCCAGGCGCTTGAACTGGATCATGAGTCCCCCTGTATTCGCTTGATGCCGTCGTGAGGCAAGAAATCAGTGCCTTTGCTCTGCCCGGTGTTTCGGAGGTAATCAACCTCCACTCGTGCGCTGTCGATGATCGCGCCGGCCACGCCCTGGATGGCTTTACCCCGCTCCACCTCGCGCTTGATGCCGTCTTCGTCCAGCGATTCATCGCCCAGCCGCTCAAGCTGAGCAAACAGATGTTCTCTGAGGTCAGTGATCTTGGTTTTCAATTTCCCGCCTCCTCTGGTTCATCTTGCGAGTCAGTACGCCCTTGAGCTGATATAGCTGGGCAATCTCAGGCCCGTATCGGTGATAACTATTTCGCTCCATGTTCTCGGCGCGGCTGACCAGCTCCAGGTTGTCGATGGTGATGTTCTGACGGTTGCCGTCCTTGAATCTCACTAGATAGCCGTCAGGAATCGGGCCGTGATGCTCCTCCCAAATCAGGGAATGCACGCTACGCCAGTTGTCCTTGGGGTGTTCCGCGCCTTGGGTTTTGCGCTCCAGGATGCCGTCCTTGTTGACGCGCTCCGTGCCGATTGGCACCCAAGTAGGCGGCTTTTGTCCGGGCTTGAATCTCCCCTTCTCGCTGCCTGCCGGGCTATGTGACTTGCCCTTGTTCCACGGGGCTTGCCCTTTCTCGAAGCATCCGCGACGCGGCGGCGTGTAATCCGGCGCTTTGCGCAACTGCAATTTATGGGCTCTCGATGTTATGGCCTGCCCTGGCCTTCCGAATATCCTCTCCAGCACTCGGTTTTCGTTGTGCGGATACAGTCGCTCTAGGTCGGCGTCGTCCTCTGGCGACCAGGGCTTGCCGTGGTTTCGCATGGGGCCTCCCTCAGCGGCGACTGGCCGCTCCATTCGTTGACCAACAGTGCCAGGCGCAAACAGGTAATCTCCCCACGCCGCCAGGCATCGACAGCGCGGTCTATGTCCTCAACGTGGGCGATCATGCGCATGGTGGCGGCTAGGCTGGTGTTCATGTGGCCTCCTCGCGGGGAGATAGCTGGTAGCAGACGACCCTATCGCCGAGCAGATCCTTTCCCGCGGGCTCGATCTCTCCGCGCCGCGCTAGTGACTGAACGGTGCGCGGATGGACTGCTGTTCCATCCATGAGCCTCCACCCCCCCCGATCAGATATTGAACTTTCTGTCCTGCTTTCATGGAGCGCACCAGGCGCTCTTGTGGCTTGGTGTGTGGCATGGTTGCCTCCACGAAAAAGGCCACCCTTGGGTGGCCTTTCCTTCATGTGTGGGTCGCGAGTTATGCACCCCTGAACACGCCGCGCGGCAGAGGGGGATGGCCAGCATTGGCCGCCTCGCCGTGCTCCGCATGCCACTGGTGATGGCATCCAGGGCAAAGCCAGCGCACGTCAAGCTGACGCAGATAGTCGTCATGGTGGGCGTGCAGCGTGAACCGACTCTCATTGCAAACCTCGCAGCCATCCGGCCTTTCAATTCTGCCGTCGATCAGCGCGTGATTGACTCGGTTGTGCGCCTGCTGCTTGATTGCGTTCTGCTTGCGGTACTGCTTGAGATATCCAGGGCCATGACGGTTACCACGCCTCCTGTCATATTCGCGGTAGTAGTCGATCTTATCGGCCCTGTTCTGCCGTACCCTGGCCTTTCGACACTCCTTGCAGGTGTTGTCCCGGCCATCCCTGGCGCAAGGGCTCTTGTAGAACCCATCGAGCGGCTTTTCTTCGCCACATTTATGGCATGCCTTCATCCTGACACCCTCCATATAGGCATAGAAAAGGCCGCTGATAGGCGGCCTGAATCATAATAAAATCAATGACTTACTAGAATGGAATAGAGTCGTCAAACTCCCCGCCCGGCGGATGCGGCGCTGCCGGCTGCTGGGCGCCGTACTGCCCCGGGGCGGGCTGCTGGGCTGCTGGGGATTGTTGCTGGCCCTGCTCGCCATAGCCTTGGGGCGATGTGTAGCCGCGGTCGTGTCCCTCGGGCTGCTGACCACCGCCACTGCGACTGTCGAGCATCTGCATGTCGCGCACCTTGATTTCAGTGCTATAGCGATCCTGGCCGTCCTGGGCCTGCCACTTGCGGGTCTGCAGGCGCCCTTCGATATAGATGCGCGAGCCTTTCCGGACATACTGCTGGGCGATCTCCGCCAGCTTGTTGAAGAGCACCACGCTATGCCATTCGGTGCGCTCCTGACGCTGGCCGCTCTGGCGGTCGGTCCAGCTGTCGGTGGTGGCGATACGCAGGTTGGCCACCGGGTTTCCGGAGGGCAGGAAACGCACCTCCGGATCCTGCCCCAGGTTGCCGATGATGATGACCTTGTTGACTCCACGGGCCATATTGGTCTCCTTGTTCGGGGCCCCGTAGGGCCCAGGGTGATTATTAGGCTGCGTTATCCAGCAGCGGTGCCTCGTTGATAGCCTCGCCTCCAAGCCAGCCCAGCAACTGATCAACGCCAGTGCCCAGGGTCTGAGCCATCAGCACGAAGTCGGTCTCCAGGCGCAGGATTGCATCGTCGCCGTCGTCAGCAGCGGCGGCTTCGTCGATCAGGCTGTCGCTGAAGCGGATACCGCGCAGGCTGAAGTCGTCCCGGAGGGTGAAGCTGAAGCGCTCCTCGATTTCTACGCCAAGCTGGCTGGCCTGGCGGTCGTTCTCCAGCAGGCTGCGCATCTCGTCACTATCGAGGTCGATCTCGCGGCCTTTTACCACGCCCTCGTCTTTGGCCCTGAGCTCTACCCGGTCCCCCAGGATCAGCCCCTCGGGCCGCTGGGTGGGATCGGCGAGCCACTCCGTCATGGCTCGAGCCGGCACCTTCTGTGGAGCGAGTGGTGTGACCTTGAGGCTGCCGAGCGTCATGCGTAGCAGATCGAGCACCTCTTCTGCGCGCTGGCGGCTTGAGGTGTTGATGCCGATCAGCCGGCGGCCCGTATCCCACCAGAGGTCGATGCGGTGAGTGCGGACGAAGGCCCGGGGCAGCAGCTCCTCATAGACCTGCTCCTTGATGGCCTGACGCTCGCGGCGGGGCAGGGCACGGCCCTCGGCAGCCTCGCGGTCCGCGGCGCGGTCCTCCACCTCCTCGCTCACCACGGCGGCCGGGAGAATGCGCTCCTGGCGCCAGGCGGTGATCAGTCGATGCCCTTGCAGTTCATGCAGCAGGCGTTCATGCCGTCGCCCGGCAGGCGGGGCCCAGCCAGTCCGGCGCGCCTCGCTACCTCTGAGAGGGCGAGTGGTTTGCTGGGCCAGGGCCTCCTCGAGGGCGGCTGCATCGATCTCCGCTTGAACATGCAGGCGGTAGAGATAAAGGTTTCGGAACCACATGGGATTTCCCTCTCGGGTGGTGGGTGAGGGGCCCGCCGGCCCCGGGTGGTGATCAGTCGTGAAGGGCGCCGCTCTCGCAGATCTGAATGGCCAGCTGGCAGGCGGCGACATCGAACATGCCAATATGGCAGTCCTCTTTGTCGATCCCCATCAGCTCGGCAAGGCGCTTGTACCGCCCGCCCCGGGCCATCCCCTTCTTGTAGTCGGGGTCGGCGGCTGACTTCCTCAGGTATCGGTCCTTCCAGATGGGATCGAATGCCGCATGGGTGCGCTGCTTCCATTCGCGCAGTTCGGCATTGGCCAGCCGGCCCAGGGGCTTATCGGTGCCGGGGTGGGTGCCAACGTGAGCATCGCAGGGAGCGCACTGGTAGAAGGTCTTGTGATAGAGGTCAGGGCGGTGTGGGTAGATGGCATCGCCGCCGACCTTGCGGGAGAACTGCCCGCAGTATGGGCAGATTGGTGTTAGGCCCTTCATGTCAGGCGGCCTTGGCCTGGTGATCGAGGAGTGCCCAGTACACCTCCATGCAGGCGCGAGCGTCGGCCATGGCGCTGTGTGCGTTCTCCAGGGGCTTGCCGATGAAGTGCTCATAGGCCTCGGAGAGCTTCGGGGATTTCCAGCCGTACTTGCCTTTCGGCGGCAGCTCCATGATCGGCTTGGCCAGCAGCATGGTGTCGTCGAAGGCGTCCTTGTCGGCCCAGGCCTCCACATCGCCTTCACTCAGGTAGCGCTTGGCAGCGATGCGTAGGATGCGCTGATCGAAGGTGCGGTTGTGGGCAACCCGGCGGTGGCCGGCCCAGAGTTCGAAAAGCAGATTCACTGCCGTGGATTCGCTGACGCCTACCGCGGCAGCATGCTCGGTGGTGATGCCGTGGATCTCGGCCACCTCGTCAGGGATCTCCCAGCCGTCCGGGGCAATAACCAGATCCAGGGTGGCCAGCTCCTGCCGGCTGTCGGCGTCGGCCAGGATGGCGGCGAGTTGCACCAGGTGGGGCTGGTGCTCGCTGTCGGATGGGACCTTCCAGTCGGGAAGGCCGGTGGTCTCGGTGTCGAAGAACAGGATCGGGGTCATGGTCAGGCTCCGGTAGTGGCGTTGAGGGTGACGTGGCGCACTTCACCGCGCTGGATGGCGGACAGCACATCCACCGCCTGGCTAGGGTCGAGGCCAAGGCCCTGCAGGTCCTCCAGGGCGTCGCCAAACGGATCAGCGGACGGCACGTCCTGCAGTGCGCTCCCCAGGCCTTCCCAGTCGTCAGGGTCTTCATGGCTGAAGGCGGTGCCGCCAGTCGTGGCAACATCGCCGGGTGCGAGCTCGGCCGGCGCCTGCTGGGCCCTGAGGCGCTCCAGCTCGGCTTTCTGGCGCTCGATCTCGGCGCGCTCGGCGGCCAGGCGCTCACGCTCCTGGGCGCGGCTTAGCTGGTCGCGCAGCTCACGCAGCACCCGAGCCTTTTCGTCCTCGGCCTCTTTCGTGACATCGAAGTAGTTCTCGGTGTCGATGGCTTCGGCGGCGTCGATCAGCTCGGCCAGGCCGGCCGCGTCGAGGCCCACAGCAGTGTCAAGGTAGCTGGTGACCTCCTTGTGCAACTTCTCGCGCAGCCGGGCGATGCGCTCCTCCTTCTTGCGCTTCTCGGCTTCATCGACCTCCTGCTTGGCGTCCCGGTGGGGCGCCTCCAGCTTCTCGATCTCGGCAATCAGGCCCTTGGCGTACTGGTTAACCTGGTCGATGAACTCGCGGTGGGGCTTGGTGATCGCCAGGCGGGCCTTGTCGGTACCGGTGCGGTAGGAGGTCAGCTCCTTGATCGAGGCCTTGCCGTGGGCATAGCCCTCCTTGGTGGTGTAGTCCGGCACCGTGCCGTGCTTGGCGCGCAGCTCGACCAACTGCTTCTCGACGTCGTTGAGCTCGATCAGCTCGGCGGCATAAGGTTGCGGGGCGTCGAGTTTCTCGGCGGCATTACTCATGGGTGGTCTCCTCGGGGTTCTGTTGGGTGGCCTTTTCCGCGGCCTTGGCCTGGCGGAGCTTCTCGATCGCTTCCTGGGCAGCCGCGTTCAGCCGCTCATGGGCGAACCGCTGGGCGTCTTCGTCGAGGCGCGCGATACTGGCGCGGCGGGGCAACTGCTCGAGCTGGATGGCCAGCACCTTCTGCACACTGGAGGGGTGGGGGATCATGGCGAAGCCGTTGCACTGTTTCTCGAGCCATGACTTGAACTCGTCGCGCTTCTCCTGGAGGGCGGCATCGAAGTCCTCGGCCATTTCCAGTTCGGTCTCGGCCTGGCGCTCCTGCAGGTAGCCGAGGTTGTCGAACTTCCCGCCGTAGACGTCGGCGGCGAAGCCGAGCAGGCTCAGACATTTCTTGATGGCGTCGGTGACGCTTTTCTTCGGCGCTTCGCCGTCGGTCTTCCAGCGCCCGTTGTTCGTGCGGTAGACGGCGCGGGTGTGGCCGAACTGGGTGACCTCGCCCTTTTCGCCCTGCCAGCGATACCAGAGCACCAGGCGGACGGTATGGGTCTGTTCGTGCGTGATCAGCGCCCCTGTCTTGACGTCGAGGATCGGCGCGCCCTGGTCATAGCGCTCGTCTTCGATGCGATACCCCCAGCCGATACCCATGGGGCCGAACAGCTCGGTGGCCAGCTGGATCACATAGATCTGGTCCAGCGTCATGATCTTCTGGCCATCGACATCGGCGGGTTTGATCGCCGTCGTCGGGGTCTTCTCGACCTGCCGCCATAGCGCCAGGTGGTCAGTGTCTGGGTTCATTTGATAAGCTCCTAGTGGTCCATTCCCTGTGGACGACCAATTCAGCGCTCGCCCCAAACGAGCGCTTTTTTTTATGTCGCGAGATAACCTTCGTTTTCTTCGGCGCGGGCCCTGGCTCGTAGGTCATGCGATGGCGCCGGCGTCGGCCTTGATGTGGTCGGCCAGCTTCTCCAGGAAGGCCTTGGTATCGACCAGCAGCTCGGCGTCACGCCCGGCCCTCATGTGGTCGAGCAGGGTGCCGAGTCGCTCGATACCGTCGTCATCCACCAATCGGTCGATAGGGCCGCCGTAGAGGTCCTGGCCCTCCAGTTCCACCAGGTCGCCCTCGATCCAGCGCTCCAGATACTCGGATTCGTAGCAGGCCCGGGCCGCGGCAGGGTCGGGGCGGCTGGGGTCGAACTGTGGGAAGCGGACGGGCTGGCAATTCCAGTCGATAGCGGCACTCATGCGGCTTCCTCCTGCTTACGGTTGCTGGCGATCCACTGGGCCAGCTCGTCGCGAACCTCGGTTATGGTCAGGCATTGGATTGCCGTGTCCCACCGGTCGAACTTGTGGGGCTCGCCCGGCTCGCTGATGTGGATATCCACCCTCACATCGACAACTCCATCGTGGTGATGGCCGGCGCTGACATGGCAATAGCGTCCCGTGTCGCGCTGTACGGCATCGGCCAGGGCGTGGATCTCGCCCAGCAGCCGTGATTCGTCACTGGTCATGATCGTGCTCCCGGTTGAGAAACTGGCGGGTCGCCTCCGGCACCTCTTCCGGCGGTACCTCGGTCGCCGTGATGCGGTAGAGGTGGCGATCGATGATCACCAAGTCAGTGGCCTGGCGCCGGCCGTGCTCGGTGAGCATGTGGCGGATCAGCGCCACCTGGGCCTCTGCCCGGGTCATGGGTGGCGGGGATACGGTCTGCATGGGTCACCTCCAGAGTAGGATCAGCGCCGCGGCTTGGCCGGCTCGGCGGGCGTGGTAGTCGGCCAGGCGCCGGGCGTTGGCCGGGTCTTTCAACTCATGGGCCCGGCAGCCGATGATCGGGCGCTCGACGCGACCGATGATCACGCCCTGGGCTCGCTGCTGGGCGCGATGCTCGAGAAGCACGGGGTTGTTGATCATTCCCACACCTCCTTCAACTGGCGTTCCAGCTGCCTATCGCTGAGGCGCTGGTCGATGATCCGACGGCGGCGGTAGAGACTGGCGGAGGCCTGCCGGTCGTTGCGCTGGCGGCTCTCCTGCTTGGTGATCGGCTGCATGCGGCCTCCTTGTCGTGGCGCGGCCCGCTGATCGCGAGCCCGCAGGTGTAAAAAAGCCCGCCGGGGTGGCGGGCAATACGCAGGGAACTGAGAGATGCCGGTTACAGCGTCCGGCGACCTTGCGCGGGCTTGGGTATCGCCCTGGCCTGAGATGCGGATGCATCGGGAAGGGCTCGGTTACTGCGACTCCGCCTGCCTTCTCGGCGTGGCTTTCCGCCATTTCGCCAAGCCCTTCCCGATGGCCCCTGATCGCCAGGGGCCAGCGTGCCGGTACTGACCCCGGCGTGGTCTTCAATCGAGCGGCATCGCAACTGCCGGGCGCCATGCCCGCCGCCAGGGGCTAACCGTTGCCGGTGTGTCCTGACGGCCCCGCTGGGGGCTCTCGAAAGCACGCCTCGTGGACGTGGATGCAGAAGCGCCTGCACCTGCGGATCTCGTGTTGTGAAAGAGCGGCTGTTGCGGTCAGCTCCGGTCGGTGGGCGGTTGCCCTTCCGACGGTTCAAACGATACTAACGCGTATTGGATGCGTCAATGATTTTATGTATTGAAATTCATCGGCAGGAAGGGAGATTTAGCTAAACCGCTGATACGCAAGGGTATTGGTGCCGACAAAAAAATCCGCCAGGACGGCGGATTCGAAGGAAGGTTGGCGCGACAGGCTAGTGAGTGGTTAGGCGAAGTTTCATCTTGGCCTCAACCACGACGCCAACGATCTCGCAGTTGCCATTGATGGAGATCACGGGATAGGCCGGGTTGAGCGGCTTTAGGTAGCGGGCCCCGCCATCGATCACCAGCTTCTTGAAGGTGGCCTCCGCCCCGCCGTCCACCTGGGCGACGACCAGGCTGCCATTGACGGCCTCAACTTCTGGATCCACCAGAATCATCATGCCCTGAGGGATGCTTACCCCGGCAGGGGCTGTCATGGAATCGCCCTGGACCTCCAGCCAGAATGCGCTTCCCTTGGCTGCGTAGTCCGTGCCCTCGAAGACCTGCTCGCCTCCCGGTTCATATGGCGCGACGGCCTCAGACCAGCTTCCAGCGGCGATCCAGGAAACGACAGGATAGTGATAGACCCGCTCAGCCTGCCTTGCTGGCGACACGTTGGCGACCCCCCGGGTGCTACCGCCCTTGCCGGTCCTAAGCCAGTTGGCATCGACTCCCAGGGCAAAGGCGAGCTTCTCGATGTTGCCAAACCGCGGCTCCTTGCTTTGCCCGGTGAGGATGCGATGAATGGTCGGCTGCTTAAGGCCTGATCGTCTCGCCAGCTCGCCCTCTGACCACCCCTTGTCATTCATCTCGGCGCGCAGCCGGTCGCCTAGCGATTCCACTCTTGTGCTCCCGCAATACGTTTTCGATTCGCAAATTGTATTGCGCGAACCAATACCCGTGCGTATCATTGATTCATGATTTCGAGTATTGGAGCTGATCATGCAGCTTAAAGACATGGTGCAGGCCCTTCTGGAGTCCGGTTTCAGCCAGGCATCAATCGCCCAGGCTTGCGACACGACCCAGCCGACCATCTGGCGGGCTGCTCAGGGTGCCGACATCCGTTACAGCACAGGTCGAGAAATTGAGCGGCTTTACCGGCGGGTAATACGTCGTCAGCAGCGCGCCGCCTAACCACACCCACAGATTAGAGGCAGGCGATCTATATGCCTACGTCAGCCAATCGACACCCGTCTCGCGACGGCTTGCTGAGGGATGCCCTCGGCCAACTTCGCCAGCAGCGCGGCGTCACCATCGACGCCTTTGCCCTGACGCTCAACGACATGGTGCACGCCATGTGCCCGCACAAGATGCGCGACCAGCCGGCGATCCGGTCTTTCTCGGTCGTGGACGCCGCCTGCACTCGGGCCATCAATGCCTGGCGTAAGCGGATCGACCGCTGGTCGGTAGACCCGGAAGACGGCGGAACCGAAATCCCGGCGTGGCTGGAGGAGCCGTGGGTGGCGGCGCTGGAGGAGCACGGCGACGAGGTGACCCGCATCGATCTGGCCCGTCGGCATGGCTTCCTCGGCGTTCGCCGCCCCCAGGAGGGCAATACCTGCGCCTGCGCCTTCGCCGCCCTGGGCGCCGTGAGCCGCGAGACTGGCGAGATGATGGGCTCGTTTACCGGCCTGCTGGACGACGGGGCATTGGACGAACGGGATGCCGCCGCGGCGCCGGAGGCGCTCAAGGACATCGACAACGCCATTGCGGCGTTGATGGGGGCGCGCGAGTTGGTCAAGCAGCGTGTGTTGAGGCCGTCGCTCCAGGTTGTGGGCGACTGAAACCACGAAGCCCCGGGAGGCTACCAACCAAACCCCGGGGCTTCATGCAATGCAGACAGGAGTAAGCGTAATGCAGGACACGCGAGTGATCAACCGCCCAGATAGCAGCATCCCGGCGCAGAACGATACTGCTGCCCGGCTGATCGCCGCCCGCAAGCACGCCGTGGAGGCGCCTTTTCAATGAGTGTTGAAGCCATGGGCTGGGCGATGAACCAGCAGATCGTCACCGACTCCGGCGCGCGGTTCGTCCTGGTGGGCCTGGCCAACCACGCCGACAAGTATGGCCGGCACGCCTTCCCCTCGAACGAGACGCTGGCCGAGTACACCGGGCTGACCGGGCGCACGGTGACCCGCAAGATCAATGACCTGCTCGAGTTAGGCGTTATCCGCGAGGGCAACCAGGCGATTGCCGCGGCACACATCGAGCGCGCCGACCGGCGCCCGGTGGTGTACGACATCATCATGACGGACCTGCCCGAGAAACGGGGTGACAGGGCGTCATCCCGAAAGAAACGGGGTGACACTGGTGCAGCAACGGGGTGTCATCCTGACGCCAACGGGGTGACATCTGTGCAGGAACGGGGTGACACAGTGTCACCCGAACCGTCCTTGAACCATCCCTATGAACCGTCCAATGAACCGGTTGCACCGGGGGCTTCGCCCTCCGGGTGCGATCTGCTCGGTGAGGCCGTCGAGGAAACGGCCCAGCAAGACGAGCCCCGCATTGCCATCCCGCCCGACATGCCCGGGCCCAAGGACCAGGGCGCCAAGACGTTCAAGCCCTGGGCGAACTACGCGATCACCTACCGCCAGCGCTACGGGGTCTACCCGATCTGGAACGCCCGCACCGCCGGCCAGCTGGGCCAGCTGGTGGACCGGGTAGGCGCCGATATCGCCCCGGGCGTGGCCGCGTACTACCTCCGCATGAACAACCAGTTCTACGTCGCCAAGGGCCACCCCGTGGGCCTGCTGCTGGCGGACTGTGAAACCATCGCGATGCAGATGCAGACCGGCCAGCAGATGACCGCCACCCGTGCCCGCCAGATGGACGGCACGCAAGCCAACGCCAGTGCCGCCGACGAAGCCAAGCGCCTGTTGGCTTCCGGCTGGGAGGACTGAGCCATGCCGCTGACGAAGCACGACGCCGAGCAACTGCTGGAGCAGCTCTACGCCACCGCCGAGGTGCTCGGAAGCGAGATTAAGCCCGCCGCCGCATCGCTGATGGTTCGCGACCTGCGCGATTACGAGCGCCCCGAGGTCGAGCAGGCCCTGGCGCGCTGCCGCGCCGAGCTCAATGGCCGGCTGACCCTGGCGGCGATCCTGGCGCGAGTGCCGTCCGCCAACGCTTACCTGTCGGCAAACGAGGCCTGGGCCCTGGCACTGGCCAGCATGGACGAGGCCGAGACCGTGGTCTGGACCGAGGAGATCGCCAGGGCGCTAGGCGTGGCCTCGCCGATCCTGGCCGAGGGCGACAAGGTGGGCGCCCGCATGGCGTTCATCGCCGCTTACGAGCGCGAGGTGGAGCAGGCCAAGGCCTCTGGCCGCCAACCGGCATGGAAGCCATCGCTGGGCCATGACCCGCAACGCCGGGAAATGGCGCTCAAGGAAGCGGTCGAGGCAGGGAAGCTGCCGGCCCCTCGAGTCGAGGCTCTACTGCCGCCGCCGGAGAAGCCGGTCACCGAGGAGGGGCGCGCGCAGATCCGGGAGATCACCGACCACCTGCGCGACCTGATCGCCGGGCGAGACCAGGAGGCCGCACGCCGTCGCGAGGAACTGCGCCAGGAGCAGGAAGAGCGTCGCCAGGAACTGATCGCGCAGGCCGAGCAGCGGATGCGCGAGCGGAACAACGCCACCCAGGGGAGGGCATGACTATGGGCACCGTCACCGAACTGCGCCGGCCGCGCCGGCTCGACAACCCCGAGAGCCAGCTGGGCCGGGTCTACCTGGTGCTGCGCGATGCTGGCGCCTGGCTGCAGCTGCACGAGATCGGGGCCGAGATCCAGCGCCGCTTCGGCCGGATGGACAGCCACGCCGGTATCTCGGCGCGGATCCGCGAGCTGCGCGGCCACGGCCAGACCATCGTCAGCCGCGAGAAGGCGGGGCCCCATGAGTACCGCATGATGACCGCCTGGGGCGGCCAGGACGGGGCAGCATGAGCAAGCCGAAGCAGTACGTCAGCCGGGCCGGCACCCTGCAGGAGGCCCTGGCCACCGTGGCCAAGCTCGCCGGGGTGGTGACCGAGGCCATCGGTCGCTGGGGCGAGGTGGAGATCATCGTCCGCAAGCGGGAGAAGCGCCGGAGTTGGGAGCAGAACAAGCTCCAGCGCCTGTGGTGCAAGGAAGCCGCCACCCAGGGCGACATGGATGCTGAGGAGTACCGCGGCTACTGCAAGTACCACTTCGGGCTGCGCATCCTGTGTCGCGACAGCGAGACGTACCGCCAGGCCTGCAAGCAGGTTCTTGGCGGCCTGACCTACGAGCAGCGCCTGCTGCTGATGCAGGAACCCCATGACTACCCAGTTACCCGCGGCATGACCACGGTGCAGAAGCGGGAGTACCTGGATCTGTGCTGGCAGCACTTCACCGGCCTGGGCTTCCGCCTGACCGATCCGAACCTCAAGGGCATGGACCCGGCCCAGTACAAGGAGGCCGCTTGATGCTGCCGAACGAGAGCTATCTGCCGAGTGGCCCATACCGCTCCCGGGACTGGCTGTCCGCGGTGCACGAGATCGAGACCTGCGTGCTGTGCGGTGCCTACGGCATCCAGGCCGCCCACTCCAACCAGGATCGGGGCCGGGGGCAGAAGGCCAGCGATTGCCTGACCGCGGCGATCTGCCCGGACTGCCACGGCGAGATCGACAACGGCCGCATCCTGAGCCGGGAGGAGCGCCGAGCGCGCCTGGACCGGGCCATTGTGCTGACCATCGACCAACTGGCCCGCCGGGGCCTGATCGACGTGAGGGGGAAGTAATGATCGTAGGCATTGATCCAGGGCAGACAGGAGGCATCGCCTATATCGACGATGCGAGCGGCTCGTCGCACGCCATGCCTATGCCGGTAACGGGAAGGGAGATTGATGGCCATGAGCTGGCCAATGCCTTGCGCGGACGCAGTATTCGCACCGTGATCATCGAGAAGGTCCACGCCATGCCCAAGCAAGGCGTGAGCAGCACGTTCAAGTTCGGTATGGGCTTCGGCTTGGTGATTGGTGTCTGCGAGGCCCTGGGTATCTCCTATCGACTGGTGACACCGCAGGCTTGGAAGAAGGTCGTGCTAGCGGGAACTGCGAAGGACAAGGATGCCGCTATTTCATTCGTCCGTCGGGCATACCCGAGCGTAGACCTGACGCCGGGCCGCAAGCGCGTACCGCACGACGGTATGGCCGATGCCCTTTGCCTGGCCGAGTACGGCCGTCAGCTCATGGTGAAGGGGGCGGCGTGATCTACGGCCAGCGCCCTGAGGGCATGGCGGCAGCGGCCTGGACTGTCGAATGCCAGGCTCGCCACATCGCCCGGGAGATGCGCAGGGGCCGCAATAGCGCCGAGCGGGGAGCGATCTTCGAGCGCTGGCAGAAGAAGCTGCCGGCGGTGACCCGGGCCAGGGTAGGGGAGATATGGCGGGAAGGGGTGCCGATGCCAGGCGGCGGCAACAGATAGGCAACGAATTCAGCGCAACACGGGCTACAGGGCAACGGAAGGGGCGACAGGATGCGATTCAACTCAGCGCGCAGCATGATTTTTCAGGCGTACCACGTACGGCGCGGAGACAGCTCCATTGCCGGGTTGTTCGATAGCCTGAAGCGGATTCGAGAGAGGGTGGGCGGGAATGGCGCCAAACTGCGCAGCCTGCAGGCGGAGCACAAGCGCAACGTCCGGTCGCTGATGAATGCCGGGCCCTTCGACGCCGACCTCGAGGAGAAGCAGGCGGCCGTGCGGCGAACCGAGCGGCGCTTGTCGGAGGTGCGCACGGCGCTGGAGGACGTCAGCAAGTCGAGCAACGAGGGGCATTTGCCCGATAACGACTGGAAGATCGTTCACGGTCTTGAGTGTGGCCAAGTGATCGCCGCGGTCGAGCGCTTGCCGCAACACCTGCAGGCGATGGCTCGCTACTGCTGGGGACCGTTCACGCCCGAGGAGTTGGCCGATGACCGGGAGTGGCTGCACGCCGCCCTGGTCAGCGCGATGCAACGGCAGCGGCTCCCGGGGCAGGGGTATGAAGAACTGCCGCCGGCGGACTCGGCGCGCACCCTGCAGGCGCTGTGCTGGGCGGCGATCTACCACCACAGCCAGGTGACCTACCCCTACAACCGCCCAGGGCTGCACTCGCCCAAGCGCATCCAGCGCTGGCTGGAGGAGGAGCGCGGCGAGCTGATCGACGTGCACCGCTGGAGCCGGGCGGGTCGGCTGAGCTGGGCGGACGTGTGGCGGCGTATGCTGACGATCCTCGATGACTGGGAGAGCCAGGCGCTGGGGCCGGTCGCCGCTTTGATCCCGGAAGCGGCATAACTTGCAGAGTGGGCACGCAGCGGCTAGCATATCCCCAACATCGAATATTGCGCCCTGGCTTCCGAGCCGGGGCGCTCTCGTTTCAGGCCCGCCACCGTGCGGGCCTTTTCCGTTTCTCCGGCCAGGGACGGCCTCACCGAATCCCGAGGCTGTCATGCCCCATCCTCTCCAGCGCCGAGTGATCGATGAGTTGATCGATCGCGAGGGCGGATACGTCAATCACCGCGCCGACCGTGGTGGCCCGACACGCTACGGCGTAACCGAGGCGGTGGCCCGCGAGTACGGCTATCGGGGCGATATGCGCTACCTGCCCCTTGAGCTGGCCCGAGACATCGCCGCCGACCGCTACTGGCACAGCCTTCGCCTGGATGACATCGCGCCGCTCCACGAGCCGCTGGCCGAATACCTGTTCGACTACGGCTATCACTCCGGCCCGGGGCGCCCGGGGCGCGACATCCAGCGCCTGCTCAATGTGCTCAACCGAGTCGAGCGCGACTACGACGATATCGTTGTGGATGGTGCCGTGGGCCCGGCGACGCTCGGCGCCCTGGAGGCGTACCACGATACCCGCGGGCGTCCTGGACTGGTCGTGCTGGCCGAGTCGCTCAACGGGCTGCGCAAGGCCTTCCTGGTCGGCCTGGCCGAGAAACGGGAGAGCCAGGAGGCGTTCACCTACGGGTGGCTGCGCCGTGTCCTTGAACTGAGTCACGGAGGAGCCTGATGGCCCAGGAGCAACCCGTGAAACCGTCCGTTTTCGAGCGTCACGTCCAGACCGGAATCCAGATCCTGTCGGTGGCCCTGATCATGTGGGCCGGCACTCAACTGTGGAAGCTGGGCCAGCAGTCAGCAATTCTCGAGGAGCGCCTGACTAGCCAGGGGGCGCTGCTCAATGAGTTGCGCGCCGAGCTGCGCGAGTGGGGCGACCTCTACTACCGACGATCTGACGCCATGCGTGACCTCGATCATATCGAAACGCGCATCGATAGCCTTGATACCCGCGTTGCCGCCCTGGAGGATCGCTGATGGATTGGTCAGATGTGGCGGAGACTGTCGGCCGCGTGGCGCCTGCTGCTGGTGGTGCTCTTGGCGGTTCGGCTGGTGCTGCTGTTGGCAGCCTCATCGCTCGTGTGCTGGGCGTTGACGAGTCACCGGAAGCGGTGCGCGATGCGCTACAGGGCGCGGACCCGGAGACGGTCGAGCGGATCAAGCGCCTCGACCAAGAGCACGAGCGGGAGATCCTCTCGCTGACTCTCCAGGCCGAGACCGCGCGGCTGGCCGAGATCAACAAGACCATGCGTGCCGAGCTGGGCAGTGACTCGGCATGGCGCGCTGGGTGGCGCCCCTTCAACGGCTGGATGCTGGCGCTAAGCCTAGCCGTCGTGAACTTCGGCCTGGTGGCCGTGGTGCTGCGAGACCCGACCCAGCTGGCCCAGGTGGTGGACGTGCTGATCTGGTCCGTCGTCGCCCAGGGTGCGGTGCAGGGGGTGAACATCAAGCAGCGCTCCAACGACAAGGCCCGTCAGCTGGGGCAGGCTCCCGGCGGTTTCATGGACCTGTTCAAGGGCATCCGCAAGTGAGCGTGACGCGCCTCGATGACCATCGCCCGCATCTCTGTATCCCGACGCCGGACGGCAATGCGCACGTCGTGCCCGTGAACCTGATCGACGACATCATCGCCGGCAGGCGCTCCGTCGATGACATCGCAGACAGAGACCAGGTGATGCAAGCCATCCTGTCCAGCTGGCTGGACTCGCTCGCCTGACCGAACACCCCGCGGAGAGGTGAGGAGGTGATCCTCGATCTGCGCACCAGGCAACGCTGACCTGGGAGGCCCTGCCGCGAGGCACCGCCGACACTCGCCCGGCACGTCGTGAGACGCCCGGGCCCTATTTTTGAATCCCGAGGAATCTGCCATGCCGCTTACCTGGAGGCATCACGATGTTGTGCCCGAACTGGCCAGTGGGCCGGATGGCTTTCGGCGCATTCGGGTTGACGCCGGCGAACCAGGGTTCTGGGCAGCACAGCAGTTCGCCTGGGAGTATGAGCTCTCTCTCGCGGCAGGCGAGACGCAGGTATTCAGGTTCGACCTGCCGGTAGACGTCATCCTCCTCGACTCCCAACTGTCAGTAGACGATGGATCGCTCTACTACCGCGTCTATCGGGCTGACCAAATTACCGAGACGGGGTCTTTCGCCACTAACGTGACATCAAAGGCCCACCCACTCAACGTGACATCGTTCGCGCCTAGCTATGCGCTACAGACAACCGCATGGACGGATGGAGTGTCGCCCACCGGTGGAGTCACGATTGATGATGACTCGCCTTACCCGGTCAGACGAGTTCGAACCTCTGGCGCCACTGCTCATGCATCGCTCGTCGGTGCCAACGCCGGCTTGATGCGAGGCTTCCCTCCAACATCTGCATATGTGGTCGCGACGCAACTCCCCGGCGCTGCCGGAGGAACAAGTGGCATCATCACGCTGGCGTTCGAAGAGCGCACCTGGGGCTACTGACACAGCAGGAATCACCTATGACCAAGGCTGCCAATAAGGGGGCTGTCGAGTTGACAGCTCGGCAGGCCTGTTTCCGTGACGAATACCTGATCGACATGAACGCCACAAAGGCGGCTCTGCGCGCGGGCTTCGCCAAGTCCACCGCCGAGAAGAAGGCGCCCCTTTGGGTAGGGAAAAGTAGGGAATCCTGCCCGGCGAACATGCGTCATGTCTGGGACGCTGTGAACGAGGCCATCCAGGAGCGCTCGCAGCGCACTCAGGTTGCAGCAGACGATGTCATCAATCAGTTGGTGCGCATGGGTTTCGCTGACATTCGCCAGTTGTTCACCCCAGGCGGCCAGCTGCGCAGTGTCCACGATCTGCCCGATGATCTTGCCGCGGCCATCCAGAGCATCAAGGTGGTGACCAAGACAATCCCCGGGCAGGGTGACGACGAGGCCGAGATCGAGTACGTCCACGAGGTCAAGCTGGTGGACAAGGTCAAGCCCATTGAGCTGATCGGCAAGCACCTGAAGATGTTCGTCGATCGCGTCGAGCATGACGTCAGCGACCGCATGGCCGACCAGATCGTCGCCGCCCGCAAGCGTGCACGCCAGGCCCGGGATGAGTAACGACGTCGAGGCCATGCTCGCCGAGGATATGGGGCGCTTCTTCTACGACCCGCTGGGCTGGGTGATGTATGCCTTCCCCTGGGGCGAGGGGGATCTAGCCGGTTTCGACGGCCCGGATGACTGGCAGCGAGAGTTCCTGGAGGACTGGGGTAAGGCTATCCGCGCCAACGACTTCGACGGCCTCAAGCCGGTAGAGGCCTATCGCGACGCCACCAGCTCTGGCCACGGTATCGGCAAGTCGGCGCTGGCGGCCTGGATCATCCTCTATATTCCCAGCACTCGCCCGCACAGCAAGGGCGTGGTGACGGCCAACACTGGTGAGCAGCTCAGGACAAAGACCTGGGGCGAACTCGGCAAGTGGAAGAAGCGCTGCATCACTGGTCACTGGTTCGAGTACAACAACGGCAAGGGCAACATGAGCCTCTACCATCCGCAGTTCCCCGAGAGCTGGCGGGTGGACGGGCAGACCTGTCGTGAGGAGAACAGCGAGGCATTCGCCGGCCTTCACGCTGCGACCTCCTCGCCCTGGTACCTGTTCGATGAGGCCTCGGCGGTGCCGGACAAGATCTGGGAGGTGGCTGAGGGTGGCTTGACCGATGGCGAGCCGTTCTGGTTCGTGTTCGGCAACCCCACCAGGAATACCGGGCGCTTCCGTGAGTGCTGGCGGAAGTTTCGCCATCGCTGGAATACCCGCCAGGTGGACAGCCGCACCGCCAAGATGACCAACAAGGCGCTGATCGATGAGTGGATCAGCGACTACGGGCTCGACTCCGACTTCGTGAAGGTCCGCGTGCGGGGCCTGTTCCCCAGCGCCTCCGAGCTGCAGTTCGTCCCCCAGCACCTGGTCGATCAGGCCATGCGGGTGACGCTGATCCCGGGGCAGATGGATCACGCGCCGCGCATCCTCGGCGTGGACCCGGCCTGGTCCGGTTCTGACGAGTGCGCCATCTACCTGCGCCAGGGGCTGTATTCAAAGCTGCTCGGCGTCTACGAGAAGACCGACGACGACGTGCGGATGGCATCGACCATCGCCAAGCTCGAGGACGAGTGGCAGGCCGATGCGGTGTTCATCGATTTCGGCTTCGGCACCGGCATCTATTCCGTGGGCAGCAGTTGGGGCAGGAGCTGGCAACTGGTGCAGTTCGGCGGCCACTCCACCGATCCGCAGATGCTGAACAAGCGCGGCGAGATGTGGAACAGCCTGAAAACCTGGTTGGCCCAGGGCGGGGCCCTGGATGACCAGCAGACCGCCGACGAGATCACCGCCCCGGAATACAAGGTCCGCCTGGACGGCAAGATCGTGTTGGAGAGCAAGGACGAGATGAAGCGCCGCGGCGTGCCCAGCCCCAACCGGGCCGACGCCCTGGCGCTGACCTTCGCCCACCCGGTAGCGCCTCGCAGCGTCATGCAGGAGCGTGACCACGCCATGGCCGAGACCGACTTCGACCCCTACGCCTGACCATCAAGCGCCTATCACCGACCCGCCGCGCGCGGGCTTTTTAATGCCTGGAGATCCGCCATGTGTGGCAATCCCTTCTCTACTCCCGATGTTCCGCCGCCGCCCGATCCCGCCCCGCCGCCTCCGGTGGCGCCCGAGCAAAACCGCCGGGCTCAGCAGTCTGGCGACGAGGAACGCCGTCGCCGTGCCGCGGCCGGCGGTCGCCGCTCCACCATTCTGACCGGACCGAAGGGTGCCCAGGGCCAAGGTGCCCAGGGCAAGACCCTGCTCGGCGCGTGAGGTAACCCATGGCCCAGGCCGAGAGCAAACGCCAGCGCTTCGATAAGCGACTGAAGGAGCTGAAGACCGAGCGCTCCGGCTGGGAATCGTCGTGGCGCGATATCAGCGACTGGATTCAGCCGTGGCGCTCGCGGTTCACGGTCAGCGACGCGAACCAGGGCACGCGGCGCAACACCAAGCTGGTGAACTCCACGCCCTACCTGGCGAGCCGGACCCTGGCCAGCGGCATGATGGCTGGCGTCACCAGTCCGGCGCGGCCGTGGTTCAAGCTGGAGGTGCCCGACCCCGAGCTGATGGAGATCGCCGGCGTCAAGATGTGGCTGTACGAGGTGGAGCGCCGGATGCGCACCGCTCTGGCCCAGGCCAACCTCTACAACGCCCTGCACCAGCTCTACACCGAGCTTGGCACCTTCGGCACCGCTGCATTCGTGGTGGTCGAGGATGACGAGGAGATCTTCCGCGCCGTGCCGCTGACCGCCGGCACCTACTACCTGGCCACCGGCCATCGGCAGGTGGTGGATACGCTGTACCGCGAGTTCACCATGACCGTCCGCCAACTGGTGCAGCAGTTCGGGCGCGACAACGTCAGTGAGGGCGTGCTGCGCCAGTACGAGAGCGGCTCCCTGGAGAACAAGGTCGAGGTCGTCCACCTCATCGAACCCAACGACGAGCGCAACCCGAGCAAGCAGGACAACGGCAACCTGGCCTACCGCTCCTGCTACTACGAAAAGGGCGCATCCGGCCAGAAGCTACTCTCCGAATCGGGTTTCCAAGAGTTCCCGGTGATGGCGCCGCGCTGGGAGGTGCTGGGCGAGGACGTCTACGGCTATGGCCCGGGGCATGCGGCGGTGGGCGATGCCCGCGCGTTGCAGACCATGGAGAAGGCCAAGGCCAAGAGCGTGGCCAAGTCGGTCGATCCGCCGATGAACGTGCCCAGCAGCATGAAGAACAAGCGTTATTCGCTGCTGCCAGGGGCAACCAACTATATAGACGTCACCGGCAACGGCAATGCCAAGGCCGAGCCGGCGGTGGTGCAGGACAACCAGCTAATGCGGCTGTTGCTCGAAGACATCGCCAAGACCGAGGATCGCCTGCAGCGCACCTTCTTTGCCGACCTGTTCATGATGCTGGCCAACGACACGCGGTCGAACATCACCGCCCGCGAGATCCAGGAGCGCCACGAGGAGAAGCTGCTGATGCTCGGCCCGGTGCTGGAGCGCCTACAGACCGAGCTGCTCGACCCGCTGATTGATCGGGTGTTCGGGATCATGCTGCGCAACGGCCATCTTCCCGAGCCTCCCGAGGAGGTGCAGGGCGCCGAGCTGCGTGTCGAGTACGTCAGCGTCATGGCCCAGGCCCAGCGCCTGGTAGGCGTGGGCGCCATCGAGCGCATCGCCGGCTTCGTCGGCAACCTGGCCGGGGCCGATCCCTCCGTGCTCGATAAGCTCGACCTCGACCAGACCGTGGATCAGTACGGCCAGGCCGTCAGCGCTCCGCCGGACATCATCCGCAGCGACGACCAGGTGGCCGAGATCCGCGAGCAGCGGGCCCAGGCGCAACAGGCCCAGCAGATGGCCGCTTCTGCCCAGCAGGCCGCCCAGGGCGCCAAGCTGCTCAGCGAGACGGACACCAGCACCGAGAATGGGCTTACCGCTCTCATGCGCCAGATGGGGATTGGGCAGTGACACAGGAAGAACTTCAACAGCAGGAGGCCGAGCGGCGCGCCGACGACATGACGGAGCTGCTGGCCTTGCCTGCCGGGCGCCGCGTGCTGTTCGAGCTGTTCGCACGCACCGGCGCCTTCGACGACAGCTTCACCGGCAACTCGGGGTCGTTCTACAAGGACGGCCGCAAGTCGGTGGGGCTCGAACTGTTCCACGAGGTGATGGCGCTCGACCCCGAACGCTTCACCCAGATGTGGAAGGAAGCCGAAGAGGCCGAGCGAGTGGCCGCGGCAAAACTCAACGACGAGGACTAGATCATGGCCGAAGAGACCGTGTTGACCGGGCAACCTAACACTGAACCGGCGACTGGGACTGAGGGCCAGGGCGAGCCGGCGCCGGAACCGACCGAGGGGCAGCCGAAAGGCCAACCCGGAGAAGGCGAAGGCAAAGGCGAGCCCGCTGCTGAGCCCCAGGAGGGCGAGCAGGGCAAGAAGGAGGGAGAAGGCGAAGGCGAGGCCAAAAGCCAGGCGCCCGAGAGCTACGAGTGGAAAGCACCCGAAGGCTACGAGGGAGAGCTTGATCAGGCCGCCATCGAGCAGTTCGAACCCATCGCGAAGGAACTGGGGCTGACCCAGGAACAGGCCGACACGATGGTCAAGCTGCACGCCGAATCCATCCAGCGCGCCCAGCAGCAAGCCCGCGACAACTGGGCTCAGCAGTTGGAGACCTGGCAGACCGAACTCCGCGAAGACCCCGACTTTGGTGGCGCCAAGTTCGACGAGAACGTGGCAACCGCCGTTAAGGCGGTGGAGAAGTTCGGCTCGCCGGGCCTCAAGGAGGCGCTGGAACAGACCGGGATGGGCAACCACCCCGAGCTGGTACGCACCTTCGCCGCGATTGGCAAGGCCATCAGCGAGGACAAGATCCACATGGGCAACCAGTCGCACGGCGAGCGCAGCGCCGCCGACATTCTCTATCCCAACGAAGCCAAAAAGTGAGGTAAGCCATGGCTACCACCGGCAACACCTATCTGACCCTCGCCGACCTGTTCAAGCAGCAGGACGGCAACGGCCAGGTCACCAGCCAGATCATCGAGCTGCTGGCGGAGACCAACCCGATCCTGACGGATATGATCGTCCAGGAGGCCAACAACGGCACCGGCCACCTGACCACGGTGCGCACCGGCCTCCCGGCCGGCACCTGGCGCAAGCTCTACCAGGGTGTCCAGCCGCAGAAGTCCACCACCAAGCAGGTGACCGACGCGACTGGCATGCTGGAGGCGCGCTCCGAAATCGACGCCAAGCTGGTGCAACTCTCCAAGAACCCCGGGCAGTTCCGCCTCAACGAGGCCACCGCCTTCCTCGAGGGCATGAACCAGGACATGGCCGGCACGCTGTTCTACGGCGACACCGACGTGAATCCCGAGCGGTTCATGGGCCTGGCGCCGCGCTTCAACGCCTACCGGGACCCGGCCAACATTCCCGCCCAGGATACCGCCGACCAGGTGATCGACGGCGGCGGCACCGGTGCCGACAACACCTCGGTGTGGTTCATCGTGTGGGGTGAGCGCACCGTCCACGGCATCTATCCCCAGGGCACCATGGCCGGCCTGCAGCGCAAGGACCTCGGCGAGATCGACGCCGATGACCCGGCGGGCGGCAAGTTCCGCGCCATGGCCGAGCTGTTCAACTGGGACAACGGCCTGTCGGTGCGCGATTTCCGCTACGTGGTGCGGATCGCCAACATCGACGTCTCCGACCTGCGCGCCGGCACCGTGGACATCTACTCCCTGATGCGCAAGGCCTACTACCGCCTGTTCCAGCGCAAGGTCACCGGTGGCCGTGCGGCGATCTACTGCAACCGCGACGTGCTCGAGGCCCTGGATGCCGGCGCCACGCCGACCCAGTCCACCAGCGCCTCCTACGTGCGCCTGTCGCCGATGGAGGTCGATGGTCGCGAGGTCATGGGCTACCGCGGTATGCCGGTACGCGAGTGCGACGCCATCCTCAACACCGAAGCGGCCGTGCCGTCCGTGTAAACGGGCGGTTCCGCTCTCCCTACGCATAGGAGCGAACCATGATTCTCGATAAAGAGTTCCTGTTCAGCGAGAACCAGGCAATCACCGGCACGGCCAACTCCACCAACGTGGTGGACCTGGGCGTCGTGCGCGACATCGGCAAGGGTGTCCCGCTGCCGCTGCTGATCCAGGTGACGGCCGACTTTAACGGCGCCGACACGATCCGGGCCGAGGTGCAGACGGACGACAACGAGTCGTTTACCTCGGCGGAGACTCTGGCGGTCTCCGGTGATATCCCCATCGCCGACCTGGTGGCTGGCTATCAGTTCCCGATCCAGTACATGCCGATCCACACCGAACGCTACCTGCGCGTGGTGTACACCTTCACCGGCGCCACCGCGCCGACGCAAGGCACGATCACCGCCGGCATCGTCGCCGCCCACCAGCACGGCCACTAAGGAGCCCGACCAATGAAGGTGAAAGCCAACCAGCGCGGCTTCTGGCCGCACAACCGCGAACGCCAGCCGGGCGAGGTCTTCGACTACGACGGCCCGACCAAGAAGAAGGGTAAGGACGGCAAGGATGTGCCCTACTTCCCGAGCTGGATGACCAAGGTCGAGGCGCCCAAGCCGGCGGCCAAGGACAGCGAGTAAATCCCAGGGGCCTACGGGCCCCTTCCTGTTTCTGGAGGCCCTTATGGCCAAGATGGTGAGCATGAAGGGGACTGGCGACGCTCCCGGGATGACCGTAGCCGAAGCCCCCGACGACGAATATCCCTGGGGCTTGAGAATCCACCTCGAGGACGATCAGCTAGCAAAGCTCGGCATCGACATGATGCCCGATCCAGGCGCCAAGCGAATGATGATGGCGAAGGTCGAGATCGTGAGCACCGACATCCATAACCGAGATGGCGAGAAGCGTCGCAGCATGTCTCTGCAGATCACGGATATGAAGCTGAGCGACGAAGACGTGCGCGATGGCGCGGCCGAGACCCTTTACGGGTCTGGCGAACGAGACTGACGGAGAGCGCAATGCCGAGCGTAGTCGATATTTGCAACCGGGCCCTGAGCCACACCGGGACCGATCAGACCATCGCCAGCCTGGAAGAGAAGAGCAAGGAGGCCCGGCTGTGCGCCCGCTGGTACGAGGCCGCCCGCGACCAACTGCTGCGCACCTTTCCCTGGAACTTCGCTCAGCGCCGTGTGGCCCTGGCCACCCTGGGCGATGCGCCGGTGGGCTGGGATTACCAATATCGCTATCCCACCGACTGCCTCGACATGCAGAACGTCTATGTCGAGGGCAACTGGTTCCCTGGGCGCAAGGGCAATGACCTGAACCGCGAGCCGTGGACGGTGTCCAGCACCGGCGATGGCGGTCGGGTGATCCTGACCAATATGGAGCAGGCGCGGGCCACCTATACCGCGAAGGTGACCGACCCCAACCTGTTCCCCCCCGATTTCGTGACCGCCCTGGAATTCGCTCTGGCGGCGAACATCTCCATGCCTCTGGTCAACGACCCCGAGCTGAGCAACTGGCTGTATCAGCGAGCGCGTGGCGCCCTGGATGACGCCATGGCCGGCAATCTCGGCGAGGCGCATGACCCTGACCACCCCGAGGCGCCGTGGACCCTCGACCGGATCGGAGGCGAGTAGATGCCAAGCCTGATTCAGCCCTCCTTCGCTGGTGGCGAGTTGGCGCCCAGCCTACAGGGCCGGGTGGACCTGGCGCGCTACGCGATCAGCCTGCGCACCTGCCGCAACTTCACCGTCCTGCCCTATGGCGGTGCGGCATCACGCCCGGGCTTCCGCTACGTGGCCGCCACCAAGCACGCCGACAAGGCCTGCCGCCTGATCCCATTCGTCTTCAACGCCCAGCAGACCTACGTCATCGAGCTGGGCGACGGCTATGCGCGCTTCCATCAGAACGGTGCACCGGTGATGGACGGCGGTAGCCCGGTGGAGGTCGTCACCCCCTGGCTGGAGGCCGACCTGCCGCTGGTCAAATACGTGCAGAGCGCCGACGTGCTCACGCTGCTGCACCCCGACTACCAGCCGCACGAGATCCGCCGCACCTCGGCCACCTCATTCTCGGTGACCACCTTCGAGCCGGAGCTAGGCCCCTTCCAGGACCAGAACGTCGATGAGGCGGTGACGATCACCGCGAGCGGCGAGACCGGCAACATCACCCTGACTGCCTCAAGCGCCCTGTTCTCCAGCGAGCACGTCGGCACCCTGGTTAAGCTGCGTCAGCAGGACATGGGCGAGGTTAGCGCCTGGCAGAATCGTGCAGAGGTTAATCTCGGCGATAAGCGTTACGTTGATGAGCGGGTTTACAATGCAGTGGAAAAAGCTACCACTTCCGCCCTGACTGGCGACAACACACCGGCGCATACCGAGGGCGAGCAGTGGGATGGGCCCCAGGCCACGGTTCAGGGCATCACCGAGGTGCTGGGAGTGAAGTGGCGCTACCTGCACTCAGGGGTCGGCGTCGTAGAGATCACCGCCGTCAATAGCAGCACCTCCGCCGATGCCACCGTGGTATCGCGGGTGCCGGCGCCGGTGGTCAGCGATGGTACCTATCGCTGGAGCCTGGCGGCCTGGAACGCGGCCCGGGGCTACCCGGGGACCGCCACTTACTACCAGCAGCGCCTGGTGCTGGCCGGCAGCCCGGCCGAGCCCCAGACCTTCTGGATGAGCGAAACCGGGATCTTCGACGGCTTCGAGACCAACCTTCCGCTGGAGGCCGACGACGCCATCTCCTTCACCCTGGCCAGCCGTCAGGTGAACGAGATCCGCCACCTGGTGCCGCTGGGCTCACTGCTGGCGCTGACCTCCGGCGCCGAGTGGCAGATCGACAGCGGCGACCAGGGGCTGGCCCCGGACACCGTGCAGGCCAGCGCCCAGGGCTACCGGGGCAGCTCGCACCTTCCTCCCCTGCTGATCGGCTCCAGCGCCCTGTATGTCCAGGCCCGGGGGTCCATCGTGCGCGACCTGGCCTATACCTTCGAGAGCGACAGCTATACCGGCGACGACCTGACGGTCTTCTCTAACCACCTGTTCCGCGGCTACACCCTCACCGACTGGACCTATGCCCAGGAGCCCGATTCCCTGGTCTGGGCGGTGCGTGACGACGGCGCGCTGCTGTCCATGACCTATGTTCGCGAGCAGCAGGTGGTGGCCTGGTCGCGCCACGACACCGAGGGCGCCTTCGAGTCCGTGGCCTCGGTCAGCGAGGGTGCCGAGGATGCCGTCTATGCGGTGGTCAGGCGCACGATCAACGGCGCCACGGTGCGCTACGTCGAGCGCCTCGACAGTCGCGAGTTCGACGATCTGGAGGACTTCTTTGGGGTGGACGCCGGCCTGACCTACGATGGCCGCAATACCGCCGCCACCACCCTGACCCTCTCCGGCGGCACCGAGTGGACCACCGCCGAGACGCTGACACTAACCGCCAGTGCGGCGACCTTCGACGCGGGCCAGGTGGGGCGCCGCTATCGCCTAAGCGTGGGCGACGAGTTTGCCGACGTGGAGATCACGACCTACACCAGCGACACCCAGGTCAGCGTCGAGCCGGTGCGCCTGGTGCCCGAGGCCGTGCGCGACACCGCCACCTCCGGCTGGGCGCTGATGGCCACCACCCTGTCGGGCCTGGATCACCTGGAGGGCAAGACGGTCAGCATCTGTGCCGACGGCAACGCCGCCCCCCAGGAGGTGGTCACCGGCGGCGAGATCACCCTGGACGCCCCGGCGGCCGTGGCCCATGTCGGGCTGCCGATCACCTGCGACCTGGAGACCCTGCCGATCAGCAGCAGCGGAGAGACGGTGCGCGACAACAAGAAGTCGATCCCGGCCGTGGGCCTGGTGCTGCACAAGAGCCGCGGCGTGTTCGTCGCCCGCAACCGCGAGGACTACGAGGCCGATAAAAACCTGATCGAACTCAAGCAGCGCAGCGATGAAGACTGGGCCGAGACCACACGGATGATCACCGGCTACACCCGCCTAGCCATCCCCACCAGTTGGGACCAGGACGGCCGGGTCTTCCTGCGCCAAGCCGACCCGCTGCCGCTGACTATCCTGGCTATCATTCCGGAGGTGACGATCGGTGGTAAGGGCTGAGATCCGGCCGGCCACCCTGGCCGATGCCGACGCCCTGGCGCCGCGAATGCGCCAGGCCGACCGCGACGAGATCTGGGCGGCCAGCCGCCAGTCCCCGGGCGACAGCCTGCGCAACGCCGTGCGGGCCAGCCGCCAGCCACTGGCCGGGGTGATCGATGGCGAGCTCGCCTGCCTGTTGGGTGTGGTGCCGCAATCCACCCTGGGCGGCACCGGGGCGGCCTGGATGCTCGGCAGCGAGGTGATCGAGCGGCACCCGCTGGTCTTCCTTCGCCACAGCCGCCCGGCGCTGGCCGAGATCGCGCGCGGCTTCAACTACCTGCACAACTGGGTCGATGCCCGCAACACGGTGGCCATTCGCTGGCTCGCCTGGCTGGGCTTCACGATCCACGACCCCGAACCCTTCGGGGTCTTCGGGATGCCGTTCCACCACTTCGAGATGCGACCCCATGTGTGAACCCACCACTCTGGCCTACATCGCCGGAGGCCTACAGCTCGCCCAGGGCGTGGCCGGTTATCAGCAGGCTCGCGCCCAGGGCAAGTACCAGCAGGCCGTGGCCGAGCAGAATGCCCGAGCTCAGGAGCAGCAGGCCCAGGACGCCCGGGCCCGCGGCGTGGTGGCCGGCGAGGAACAGCGCGACCGTGCCCGGCAGGTGGGGGCCCGGCAGGCCACTGGCCTGGCCGCCTCGGGCCTGGATATCTCCTCCGGCACCAGTCTGGACCTGTTCGCCGAGACCGCCACGCTGGGCGAGTACGATGCCCAGGTCGCCGAGAACAACGCCTACCGCGAGGCCTTTGGCTTCCAGACCCGGGCCGCCGAGTCCCGGGCCAGCGGTCGAAATGCCCGCCAGGCCGGCCGCAACCGCGCCTTCGGCACCCTGCTGACCAGCGGTGCAAGTGCCGCCAACTCTTTCAGTACCGCCTACGGAGGCTGACCAGTGGCTCGCATCCCCCGCCTGACCGATAGCCGGCGCGTCCAGCAGCGCGGCCTGCCCGACGGATCAATCAACCCCGCCACGCCGGCCGGCACCTTCGGCCCCGACCTGGGGCCCGCGGCCGACCAACTCAGCCAGATCGCCCTGCGCGCCGCCGACCGGGCCAATACCGCACGGGTGATGGAGGCGGACAACGCCCTCTCGGAATTCGAGAACACCGCCCTCTACGATCCGGAAAGCGGCGCGCTCAATGCTCGGGGCAAAAATGCCTTCGGTCTGCCTGACACGGTGATGCAGTCCTATGATCAGCGCGTCGCCGAAATCCGCGACGGCCTGGTAGGCGCTCAGCGAAGCGCCTTCGACCGCCTGGCCGCTCAGCGTCGTCGGTCCGTGGATAGCACCATTCAGCGCCACGTGCACAGCCAGATCAGCACTTATGAGCAAGAGCAGGCCGACGCCCTGATCTCCAACAGCCAGTTGGCCGCGGCCAATCACTACAACGACCCCCAGCGCATCGCGACCGAGCTGCAGCGGCAGCGTGCCACCATCACCACAAGGGCCCGCGACCTGGGGTGGAGCGAAGAGCAAACCCAGCTGGCTTTGCAGAGAGCCCAGAGCGCCACCCAGGCGTCGGTTGTTCAACAGATGGCGGACAATGACCCCCGGGGCGCCCTGCAGCGCTTCAACGAGGTCAAGTCGCAAATACTGCCGGATGATCGCAGTCGCCTCGAGCCCGCTATCAAGAGGATCGAGGCCCAGCAGATTGCTGATTCGCTTTCCGGCGCCTTCACCGGCGTGCGGATGCCCAGCGATGGCGACCTGTGGGAGCGGCTTATCCAGCGAGAGAGCCGGGGCAACCAGTTCGACTCCGATGGGCAGCCGCTGACTTCCAGCGCTGGCGCAGTAGGTGTGGCCCAGCTTCTCCCCGGTACCGCCCGGGAGGCTGCGGAACTCGCCGGACTTCCGTGGGATCCTCAGCGCTTCCGGAATGATGCCGAATACAACGAGGCCCTGGGGCGCGCCTACTTCGACAAGCAGATGCAGGACTTCGGCATGCCGCTGCTGGCCGCCGCGGCCTACAACGCTGGCCCTGGCATGGTGAGCGACTGGATCAACGGCACCAACCGCACCGGCAAGAACGAGAGCCGCCTGCGCCTCGGCGACCCGCGATCCGGCGAGATCACCCCCGAGGAGTTCGCCCAGCGCATCCCGTTCCAAGAGACGCGCGACTACGTGGCCAGCGTCGTCGGCCAGGACAGCTACAACGCCGTGACCGGCGAATTCGGTATGCGCGATGCACTGCAGCGCATCCAGCGAATCGAAGATCCTGATGTCCGGCAGCAGGCATTGTCCATGTTCACGAGCCAGCGCAACCAGTTCCACCAGTTGCGCGCTGTGGAGCAGGCCGAGCTCGACTCCCGGGTGGAAGACGCCCAGGCGGCCTACCTGCAGGGACTGGCCTTCGACAACCCGCCTAGCCAGGCCGACTTCCTGCGCGCCTATGGCGCGGATGGCGGCAGCCGCTATGAAGCCTTCCGCAAAGTGCGGAGCGTCGGCGAGGCACTGCAGCAGATCGCCCTGGCCACGCCCGACGAGCGTCGCGAGCTGCTCAGCAACTTCCGTCCCGAGCAGCAGGATGGCGCCGCCGGCGAGGGGTTCGCCGAGGATGCGCGGCTGTTTGGGGTGCTGATGGACGCCGCGCAGCGGATGGAAGATCAGATGGAAGACGACCCGGTGACCTACCTGAACCGTCACAGCCCCCAGATTCAGGCGATGGCCGCCGCTACCGGAGATGGCAGCCCGGCCGCTCTGGATGCCTACGCTTCGGCACTGGTCGCCGAGCAACAGCGACTCGGCATCTCGCAGCCGCAGCTGCTCACGGCGCAGCAAAAGGCCGAGATCGTCAGTGGCTTCCGCAGCACCGAGGATGGCGGCGATAACGCCGCGCAACTGATCTCCGGGCTACAGAGCGAATGGGGAAGGCACTGGCCAACGGTATTCCGGCAGCTCCAGGACGAGCTCCCCAATGCCGCCCTCGTCATCGGCACCGGTATAGACGGCGCCACGGCAAGCCGCCTGGCGCGCATCGCCAATATCCCGACCGAGGATCTCAGGAAGGGGCTGGAAAGCACGGTGACGCGTGACGTGACTGACGAGTTGAACGACAGGTTCGCCGACTTCCGAGTGACCCTCCAGAACCAGGCCGGGGGAGAGCGCACCTTCGCGGCCCTGTACGAAGAGGCCCAACGGCTATCGCTTTCCTACGCCGCCGAGGGCGATAGTGCCAAGGACGCCGCCGATAGGGCGTTCAGCTCGCTGGTGGATGATCGCTACACCGTCAACGGCACCTATCGCGTGCCCAGGGATGTTGACGCCGACCTGGTGGAGCGCGGCGCCGACGCGGAGCTGGAGAGTATCGACCCCGCGCAGCTTCAGTACGAGCGCCAAGAGTGGATGGATGAAGAATTCGCCGCCCAACAGATCCGCAATGTGCTTCGCGAGAGCGCCTATTGGGTGACCGCCCCTGATGAGAGTGGGCTGGTGCTCTATGTCAACGGCGAGGCGGTGCTGACCCGCGACGGCGATCCCGTCACTCGCTCCTGGGCTGATCTCTCGACACGGGCAGAGGAGCAAGAGCCTGGTCTGTGGCAGCGCTTCCAGGAAGGGCGTCGCCAGGCGCAAGATGTCCGCCGCGAAACCTCGACGCGCGCATGGGAGGTTCGCCAGTGACCATCTTCACCGACGGGCCCATTGTCCGGCGCAGCCGAAACCTGCTGGATGAAGTGACGACCGGCCAGTTCGGAGCGGCGAGGGCGGCAGCGCAGGAGGGGTGGATTCGCAGCCCCACCTCGTCAGGCAGGCGCAATGCCGAGATCGTGGAGCAGGAGCGCGGCAAGTTCGAGCGCCCGGGCTTTCCTGCCTACGGCGTTCCTGAGGTTCGCAGCGAGCCAGAAACGCCCATGCTCAGCGCCGAGCAGGCGCGGCAGCGCGTGCAGGATGCCGGCCTCCCGTTGACGGTGCCGGAAGAGGGTATCCGCGAGGGTGTGCTCGACATCCTGATGGAGCGAAAACAGGAGGAGCTGCAACGTCAGTTCGTGCTGGATAACGCCCCGGCATCGACGGTGCCGCTCCAGCTTCTTGCCAGCTTTGCCGCCTCGTCCATCGATCCCATCAACATCGGCGCCGCCTTCGTCCCGGTCTACGGCCAGGCGCGCTATGCCTCGATGCTGGCCAGCGCCACCTCACGGCTGGGGCGGGCGGGCGTCAGGGCTCGTGTAGGCGCCGTGCAGGGCGCGGTGGGCACGGCCCTGGTCGAGCCCATCGTCCTCTCGGCCGCCTCTCGCGAGCAGGCGGATTACGGCCTGGTGGATAGCCTGTCCAACATCGCGTTTGGTGCGGTGCTGGGCGGCGGGCTGCATACCCTGGGTGGCGCCATCTCGGACTTCCGCGCGCGCCGGCTGGCCACGCCCGAAGATCCGGATGCCAGCACCCCCCCGGGAGCCGAAGGTGCGACCCGCCCGGATACCCAGGAGGTGTCTTACACGCGCCTGGCCTTCGCCGACGATCCCGCGCCGGGAATCAGCGCGGCCATTCGCCGCCAGATCGAGCTGGATGCCCCGGCGCGTCGCCAGCAGGCCGCCCGCCAGGCCCAGGAAGAGTTGTTGCCGACGCTGCGTGGCGAATTGGAAGAGATCGCCCAGGGGCGCCTCCCCAACGTCCGTGACCTGCGCAACGAGCAGCAGCAGATTGCCCTAGAGCTCGAAGGCCTGGATCAAACCTTCCGCGCTCGGGCCAAGGCGTTCCAACGCGAAGAGGGGTTGTCACGCAAGCAGGCGGAGTCGGCGGCGCGCCGCCAGATCGTCGCCGAGCGAGAGCGACTGCAGGAGCGAAACCTCGAGATATCCGAGCGGCTCGACGTCAACCTCCAGGCGGAGCTCGCCCGGGCCGACATCGGTCGCATTCGCCGCGGCGATGTGCCGGAGCGCTTCATCTCCAGGGTGGATGAGCGCGCCGAGCAGATCGCCAGCGGCTTCGAGTTCACCAAGACCGCCCGCGCCGTCGCTGAGGCATCGCCCTGGCCGATTCGCCAGGCCGCCCTGCGCTCTGCCGTGGCGCAAGCGGCCACCGGCCGGCGAGTCGATGTCGAGCCCATCTTCGCGCTTAACGATCCCGCCACCCGGCAGGCCTCCCTGAGGCAGCTCAAGGCGAAGGTGGAGGATAGCTCCCCGGCCGGGCAGGGCCGGCTGGACGAGGATGGCCTGGCCGCTTCGCGCCATGCCGACGAAGCGTCGCAATCTTCCGACGGCACCGACCTCGAGTCGGCACGTGCCATGCTGGATGAAGAACTGGCCATCACCGAAGAGATGGCACGACAGGCCGGTTTCGATCTAAGCGCCGCCCTTCGCGAAGCGGACGAACTGACCGCCGATGCCGAAACCTTCGCCGCCGCCTTCCGGGCTGCTGCCATCTGCAGGACGAGGAACTGATGACTGCGAACGCATGTATCGACGCCATCCAGGAGGCTGCCCAGGAGGCTGGCCGCGAGCTTGGCACGGAAGAGCTGACCCAGATCATCGAAGAGCTGGAGGGGCGGGTAAGCTCCTTGCGGGCAGCTAACGAGATGCTGAGCCTCCAGGATGCCGCTCTCCAGGCAGCGGATGAACTGGGCAACGAGATCCGCCTGGCGGCCGTCATCGAGAATCGCAACGCGGCGCTGAACGCCCGCCGGCGGGCCGAGGTCATCGGCTACATTCGCGGCACCTGGCGCGATCGCTACGACCTGGGGCTGGAGTCATTCCTTGTCGGGACCAACGTTGCCCGGGCCGGGGCCCGCCGCTCGGTGGCCGCCGAGCAAAAACAACTGGCCCATGGCTACATCGCCGGCTTCCTCAACGACATCGAGCAGGCGGGGCTAACGCGCATCCTGGCGCGTGGCGAGATGGACTCCGACATCACCGATGCCCTGTGGCGGCTCGGCATGGACCGTCCTCTCGATGGCCTGAACAAGGATGCCATCGAGATCGCGCGCATCATGCAGCGCTACCAGGACGCCGCCCGGGTGGACGCCAACCGAGCCGGCGCCTTCATCCGCAAGCTGCCGGGCTACATCGTTCGCCAGAGCCACGACCCGTACAAGATTACCCGCGCCGGCTTCGTGCAGTGGCGCGACGAGATCCTGCCCCTCCTGGATGAGCGCACCTTTGCCGGCGTGCGTGACCGCGACGCCATGCTGCTCGAGGTCTACAACGGGCTGTCGTCAGGCGTGCACTTGAAGGCTGCGCCTGACACGCCGAGCGGATTCAAGGGGCCGCGCAACCTGGCCAAGAAGGTCAGCCAGGAGCGCACCCTGCATTTCAGGGACGGCGTGGCGTGGGACCAGTACAACCGGGTGTACGGCACCGGATCGCTACGTGAATCGTTCCTTGGAGGCCTTGAGCGAATGGGCGACTCCACCGGCATCATGCGCAAGCTCGGGACCAATCCCGAGGCCAACTGGAACATGATCCTCGACGACCTGCAGCGCGACCTGGCGAGCGATAACGCAGCGCTTCGGCAATTCCAGGTGGATCGCAATGGCATGTTGGCCAACCGGCTCGCCGAGGTGGATGGCACGGCACGCATGGCGGTCAATAACATTGCCGCTCGGGTGTCTTCCAACGTTCGCGCCGTGCAGTCCATGTCCAAGCTGGGTGGGGCCCTGCTGTCGTCCTTCGCCGACCTGGCCAACAACGCCACCGAGCTGCGCTATCAGGGCGCCGGCAGCGTGCTCACCAACATGGGCCGGGCCATCGGCGATGCAGCCTCCGGCGGGCGCCGAAGCGCCGAGCAGAAAGAGATTCTGGCCGGGCTTGGGGTGTTCTTCGACAACGCGCGGGGCGAGGTCGTCAGCCGCTTCTCGGCCAATGATACCCTGGGCGGCAAGATGAGCCGGGCGCAGCGACTGTTCTTCAAGCTGAACGGCCTGACCTGGTGGACCGACACCATGCGTTCCTCTGCTGCCCTGGCCATGAGCCACAACCTCGCCTCGCAGCGTGGCAAGGGCTGGTCGGCGCTCAACCCTGACGCGCGCCGCGTGCTCGAGCTGTTCGACTTCGACGCGCGCCGCTGGGATATGCTGCGCAGCACCGCCACCCGCGAGGCCGATGGGCGCGATTACATGACCGTGCAGGGCGTGGACGCCATCCCCCGCGATCAGTTGGAAGCCTACCTTTCCGGCCAGGGGCGAACGGCCAGCGACGCCGCCGTAGAGGAGCTTCGTGAAGAGCTGCGCGGCCAGTTGCGCTCCTATATCACCGACCGGGCTTCCTACGCCGCCATCGAGCCCGATGCCCGCACTCGGGCCATCATGCAGCAGGGCACACGCCCCGGGACATTCGTCGGCGAGCTGATGCGCTTCATGGGGCAGTTCAAGTCTTTCCCTATCGCGGTCTTGCAGAAGACCATGGGGCGAGAGCTGTACGGCCGCGGCTACACCCCGGCAAAGTACGGATCCAGTTTCATGCCGGGCCGAGAGCTGGTGAAAGCGCTCGCCAGCGGCAATGGCGAGATGCTGGGCATGGCTCAGCTCATGCTCTGGATGACCCTGTTCGGCTATGGCTCCATGGCCCTGAAAGACATGACCAAGGGCAGGACGCCGAGGCCACCGGAGGACCCCGGGACCTGGATGGCGGCCATGATGCAGGGCGGCGCCCTTGGCATCTACGGCGACTTCCTGCTGGGCGAGTCCAACCGCTTCGGCGGTGGCATTGTGGATACCCTGGCCGGCCCCGCCATTGGCGAGGCGGCCTCTGTCGTGGACGTGCTTCAGCGTATCCGCGACGGCGACGACGCCGCGGCCTCCGCCTTCCGGGTGGGCCTGGCCAATACGCCGTTTGCCAACCTGTTCTACACCCGGGCGGCCATGGATTACCTTTTCCTCTATAGCGTCCAGGAGGCGATGAATCCCGGGTCACTTCGCCGCATGGAGCGCCGCATCGAGCGGGAGAACCGGCAAGAGCTGCTTATCTCACCGTCGCGCGACCATCTGGACCCGCTAGGTATATCGAGATAGGCACGCCTCAGCGACGATCACTTATCGAATAGCCAAGTGAAGATCACCCCAGGGCCGCCGACCACGGCAATCACATAGAGAGCGCCAATCAGGTATTCCATTGAGATTCTCCGGGTAGATTGGCTGACAGCATAGCCAGCCTCTCCGAGTCACACTACCAGTAGTTGTCTCAAGGGCAGAATGCCCCGCTCAAGTCCTGGTCACCGACGAGGAAGGCCCGAATAGTCTCCATAATTTAGTGCGCGACATGATCTTCGCGTGCTCAGCCTACGATTGGTAGACCGCTATTAAAACTTACAGGATGACCACGGGCCGGGCCCTTCATTCCTAGCGCCGGCATGATAGGCTGTGACCCGAATTCGATTTCAGGGATTACTGATGAAGTTTCTGGTCACGGTCTTGGCAGTCATTCTCATCCAGCCCGCCCCTTTTGTCGCTCAAGACTCGAGGGGCTCAACAAAAGGAAGCCCCATGACCGTCCCTACAAGCGAAAACCGCGTTCAGTACGAGGGCAACGACTCCGCCACCGAGTTCGATTACACCTTCAAGATCTTCGACGCCGACGACCTAGTGGTGGTGCTCACCGATGTCGATGACACCGAAACCACCCTGGTGCGCGGCAGCGACTATAGCGTGGATGGCGTGGGCGATGAGGCCGGCGGCACCGTCACCTACCCGCTAAGCGGTGACCGCTTGGCCACCGGTGAGACGCTGACCATCCTGCGCGAGATCCCAGTGGTGCAGGAGACCGATCTACGCAACCAGGGCGCCTACTATCCCGAGACCATCGAGGACGAGTTCGATCGCTCGCGGATGATCGACCAGCAGCAGCAGGAGCGGCTCGAGCGCACACTGTCGCGCACCCGGGCAAGCGACTACTTTGACGCCCAGGGGCGGCGCATCACCGGTGTTGGCGATCCCATTGAGCCATCTGACGCAGTGAGCAGGCAGTGGGTCTATCAGTACCTTGCTGCCTTGGAATCGGGTGCGGTGGGCGACACAACTCTGGTGACCGCCTCTGGCACCGCCGACCAACGATCTCTGGCGGAATGGATGGCATCGCTGATAGCCCTGGGCGACGGACTAGATCGGCGAGTTGTTTATGCGAACACTATTGTTGAGATGCAGGCGCTTGTTAGTCTCGTTGATGGTCAGCATGTGAGCGTAAGTGAATATCTTCCAGGATCAGGCGCTGGTGGAGGAGAGTTCTACTATTCGGCTGGTACTCCAAAGTCTGAACATGATGGCATTGGGGTTATTTCTCCAACTGTCCCGTGGGATGGCACCAAGCCCAGCCTTGGTGACTTTCAATCTGGCGTAGGAGAGTCTGATCCAAGCGGCGCTGGCGTGTACATTGCTGTGCATCCAAGGAACAATGCAGAGTTTGCAGGAATTATTCCTGGCACTGGTGACACAGATACAGCTATTTTTCAGAACCTTATCAACTACTGTGAAGGAAATAACTATCCAGTGATCTATCTGGATTCTGGCGAATATGTGAGTGATCCTCTATCTAACCCATCTGGCATTCAGTTCGTTGGCGAGGGTGCCTATTTTTCCAATTTTTCTAATCGAGTTGGAAGCTCGTTTGATAGAGGGGTGGCGCAGTTTTCCCTCCCCCCCGGTCTCTCTTGGGCTCCATTTGACACTTATTCTATTAATTCGGATGGAATGGCCGAGGTTGACTTTAACGTTAGAGATTATGCGTTAGAGGTTGAAGACGAATCTTTGATAGCTGTTTATGTTGATTATGTAAATGGCAATGACACCAACAATGGTAGCGTGAATGCTCCATTAAAAACACTTTCCGCTGCTTTTTCTTTGAACTCTGCCGGCGTTGTGTGGATGATGTCCGATGTGAACTACAATGAATCAACTATAGTGATCGACTCATCTTACCAAAAACCATTTGTGCAGATTAAGAGCTGGTCTGGATCCCCTGTCACGATCTGGAATGGCCCAGATCCATCTGAGATTTCATGGTCTGTGGCATCAGGCACCACCCACACTTATGAGGCCACCGTCGCCTCTGGCGTGTTCGGTGTTTTTGATTCCTCTATTCTTAACAGGCACGGCCAGTATAAGGCTTTTTCTGAACGATCAAGCATTGCTGATGTTAACGCCAATCCTGGTAGTTGGTTCTTCGACTCAGGTGCTAATAAGCTGTATGTTCGTCGATTCTCTAACAACCCTCCGGATGGGGATTTGCGAGTTCAGTCAAATGGAGGGATTCTGCTCCAGGGTGATAGAGCACTATATCTAGAGAATGCTGAAATTCAAAGCGGAAATCCGGTGCAGGCATATGCTGAAAATGGAATTAAGCCACGCCTGTACATGAGCGAGGGAGGGGTTTACTACTCTCTAAACTTCGGGGTAGATGCCGATGGAGCAGATGTTTTCGTTGAAGATGTAGAGGCGTATGGGAATGGACTCGACAACTTCAACTACCATGTTGATAGCTCTGGGCTCTTACAAAGCAACGCAATTGAAATTAATGTTAATAGCTATGGCGCTGGCAGTGTTTCTCCATCGGGGCCAGAGAATAAGAATGGATCATCCATGCATGACGCCGGAAATGTCATCAGGATTAATGGAGAATACCACTCGAACTACGGTCCAAACGTTGTTGATACCACTTCTGGTGTTTCTCTTAATGTTGGAACAAGGGCGGAAAATAGCATCGCACCAACAGATACGCAGAACAGGAACTTCTCTGTTGGTGCGAGCGGCTTCCCTGGCACCATGTATTGCCACGGTACGTCCTCAAGGCGCTCTTCATATGATTATTATTCAGAAGGGGTCGGGGCTGCTCTCTATGTTGCTGACGCCATTGACTCAGGACGCATAAACGGAAATGTGTTGCAGTATTGGCCTGACTGACGCCGGTTGATCCCCGCTGGCGCGGGTGTCTCCCGGCGGAGGGGCGAGGCTCAAGAAGGTCGCCCGGTGGGGCGGTCTTCTTGACAGCATGGCGCCTCGGCCACACTATACCGCCATGACTTCTTCTCCCATGACCTTCGCAAAGCAGTGGTGGCGCCTCGGCAACTGACGGGGCGGCTTCGCGTGTCTGGACAAAATGCCGCCTGCGAGGCGGCATTTTTGTATCGGCCGGCTCGCGAGGGGTTGATTCGGGCATTGTGAGTAAGATTGTGAGTAAGAATCCTGGAGAAGAACTGCTGGACTCAATAAAATCAGGAGCTTATGCCCGAAATGGTTTTGATGATCGACAATTTCGACAGCTTTACCTACAACGTGGTGCAGTACCTGGCCGAGCTGGGGGCCGAGGTGATCACCCACCGCAACGACGCCATCACCCTCGAGGAGATCGAGGCCCTGGCGCCGAGCCATATCGTCATCTCCCCCGGGCCCTGCACCCCCAACGAGGCGGGCATCTCCCTGGAGGTGATTCGTCATTTCGCCGGCAAGCTGCCGATCCTCGGCATCTGCCTGGGCCACCAGGCCATCGGCCAGGTCTATGGCGGCGAGGTGGTGCGCGCCCCCCAGGTGATGCACGGCAAGACCTCCCAGGTGCGCCACCACCACCACGGCGTTTTCGAGGGCCTGGCGGACCCCCTGGAGGTGACCCGCTACCACTCCCTGGTGGTGGCCGCCGAGACCCTGCCCGAGTGCCTGGAAGTGACCGCCTGGGTCGACGACGATGACGTCACCCCGGGGCTGATCATGGGCCTGCGCCACAAGACCCTGGACGTGGAAGGGGTGCAGTTCCACCCCGAGTCGATTCTTACCCGCCAGGGGCACGAGCTGCTGGCCAACTTCCTCAAGCGTGGCTAAGCGCCGCGGATCGCAAGGAGACCCAACGATGCAGATGCGAGAAGCGATCGATGCGGTGATGCGGGGCCGTCACCTGAGTTTCGACGAGACCTACGCGGTGATGCGCGCCATCATGACCGGCGAGGCCACCGACGCCCAGATCGGCGGCCTGCTGATCGGCCTCTCCATGAAGGGCGAGACCCCGGAGGAGATCAGCGCCGCCGCTCAGGTGATGCGCGAGCTGATGATTCCGGTGGAGGTGCATGGCGACAATATCGTCGATATCGTCGGCACCGGCGGCGACGGCGCCAACCTCTTCAATGTCTCCACCGCCTCCAGCTTCGTGGCGGCGGCGGGGGGCGCCCATGTGGCCAAGCACGGCAACCGCAGCGTCTCCTCCTCCTCCGGCAGCGCCGACCTCTTCGCCGTGGCCGGCATCACCCTGGAGCTGAACGCCGAGCAGGTGGCCCGCTGCATCGACCAGGTGGGGGTGGGCTTCATGTTCGCGCCCATGCACCACAAGGCGATGCGCCACGCCATCGGCCCGCGCCGGGAAATGGGCGTGCGCACCCTGTTCAATATCCTCGGCCCGCTGACCAACCCCGCCGGCGCCCCCAACCAGGTGCTGGGCGTCTACGAGCCCGGCCTGGTGCCGGTGATGGCCGAGGTGCTCAAGCGCCTGGGCAGCCGCCATGTGCTGGTGGCCCACGCCGAGGATGGCCTGGACGAGATCTCCCTGGCCGCGCCGACCCGCATTGCCGAGCTCAAGGACGGCGAGATCCGCGAGTACACCATTACCCCCGAAGACTTCGGCATCGAGCGCCAGTCCCTGGAGCCCCTCAAGGTGCTGACCGCCGAGGACAGCCTGCGGTTGGTCAAGGAGGCTCTGGTGGGTGAGGGTCCGGCGGCGGATATCGTCGCCCTTAACGCCGGCGCCGCCCTCTATGCCTCCGGGGTGGCCGACACCCTCAAGGAGGGCGTGGCCATGGCCCAGGACGCCCAGGACTCCAAGCTACCGCTGGAGAAGCTCAAGGAACTGGCCGATTTCTCCCGCGTCTTCGCGGGCTAAAGGATACCCACTGATGACGACCCAACTGCCCACCATCCTGGCCCGTATCCTCGCCCGCAAGGACGAGGAAGTGCAGGAGCGCAGCCGCGCCGTGGCCGAACGCGACCTGCTGGCCCTGGCCGAGCGCCAGAGCGCCCCGCGGGGCTTCGTCCAGGCCCTGGAGACGCGCATCGCCCGGGGCGAGCCCGGGGTGATCGCCGAGATCAAGAAGGCCTCGCCCTCCAAGGGCGTGATCTGCGAAGACTTCCGGCCCGCCGAGATCGCCGCCGACTACGCCGCCGGCGGCGCCGCCTGCCTCTCGGTGCTCACCGACGCCGACTTCTTCCAGGGCCACGAAGACTTCCTGATCGACGCCCGGGACGCCTGCGACCTGCCGGTGATCCGCAAGGATTTCATCACCCACGGCTACCAGGTGAGCGAGGCCCGCGCCATCGGCGCCGACTGCATCCTGCTGATCGTCGCCGCCCTGGACGACGCCCGCATGGCCGACCTCTACCAGCAGGCCCGGGCACTCGGCATGGACGTGCTGGTGGAAGTGCACGACGCCAAGGAGCTGGAGCGTGCCCTGCGTCTCGACCTGACCATGGTGGGCATCAATAACCGCGACCTGCACACCTTCGACACCCGCCTCGAGACCACCTTCGAGCTGCTGCCGCAGATCCCCGAAGACATCACCGTGATCACCGAGTCCGGCATCCACACCCGCGACGACGTGACCCGCATGCGCGAGAAAGCCGTCCACGGCTTCCTGGTCGGCGAAGCCTTTATGCGCCAACCCAGCCCCGGCGACGCCCTGAAGCAACTGTTCTTCTAAGCTAAGCCCGCCACGCCCCACCCAACCCCGGACGGCCGCACACCGCCCGGGGTTTTTTGCCTCTGGAATGCTATGCCCTATTGAATCCTGCTGGCTCTTGTGGGAGCGCGGATTCCGCGCGATATCGACCGAAGGGCGATCCAATTGGCGCCGCCAGGTTCCTGTTGGAGTTGGCTTTAGCCGGCGATTGGCGCCGCCAGGCGCCCCTGTTGCTGCGATCCCCCCCAACACTCCACCTTTGCATCTCCCACCTCCCTTGCTTACTCTCAATACTTAAGGCCGCTGAGATGGTCAGGAGAATAATGACAAGGTACCCGGGGACTACCGCATGGATGGCGGCCGCCATCCCAAGACGCAGGGTAGGGGCGGTAGCGTGCCCGGCGCCCCTCACCACATCAGCAGCCCGCTCCCCGGGATGATTGAAGTCGGAAAAAGCAGCAGGCGCGCGAATTCTGAATAGACAGCAAAATTATAATTAATTTATTTTAAAATCAATTGGTTAGCCGCTAAGTGGTAAGCTATATTGGCTGGACAACCGTGCCGGCACGTTGGTCCAATCATAGAACGCGCCGTCTAATACCTGTTCAATGAGGAGATAGCATGAAGGATCTGTTCCCAGGCCACTTTAAAGAGAGTGAAGGAAAGCTTCGGGAGGTTTGGGATACCTCATTGTTTGTTTTTGATGCCAACATCCTTCTGAATCTGTATCGATATTCCGATACTACTCGCAAAGAATTTCTACGTATTCTGGATAAGATTAAAGATCGAGTTTGGATTCCCCATAGAGCTGCTGAAGAGTACTTAAACAATCGACTTTCCGTTATAGATCAGCAAGAAAGATCTTACGATGAGACAAAGAAGTCGATCCAGTCTCTACGCAGCGATCTTGAGAATGCCCGCCAACATCCTTTTGTCAGCAACAGAACTATGTCTAAAGTAAGCAAGGTATTTGATGAGCTTTGCGAAGAACTAGATAAAAACCGGTCAGTTCATACCAATAGAATTTCAAATGATGAAATAAAATCGTCGGTTTCGGCAATATTCGAGAATAGAGTCGGACAGCCATATGATAAGGAAAGGCTTGTCGAATTGATTGCTGAGGGAGAAGAAAGATATAAGCAAAAAGTACCACCTGGCTTTAAAGATGGAGCTAAGTCAGGTGACAGCGATATATTCACAGAGAAGTGCAGGAAGTATGGCGACTTAATTGTTTGGACGCAAGTCATTGATCAAGCAATAACTTCCGGAAAAGGCATAGTTTTAGTCACTGATGACAAAAAAGAAGACTGGTGGGAAAAATTTAAAGGGAAGACCGTTGGGCCACGTCCTGAATTGGTAAAAGAATTCAAAGATCGTGCGAATAATACTTTTCACATGTATCAAGCTGATCGCTTTCTGGAGCTGGCTAGAGAAAACCTAGATGAGCAAGTAAGTGACGAAATAGTTGAGGAGATTCGAGAGGTTAGGAGAAGGGACAAGATGGCTCAGAAACGGATGAGGGAAATGGAATACCTAAAACGGAGAAAAAGTGAGATGAGTCATTTGTTTCAAGAGCTGGAGCGCAGCAAGAGTAGGATGATGGCATACGAAGAAGAACGTCACATGTTGCAGCAGCGTATGCAAGAGTTGGAGTCAGTAAGAAGCGACATGCGGCACCATCAAGAGAATTTACTGAGAGAGGGCGTAGACAACCCCGAATTTGAACCATTTATGGATCATTATACAGCTCTATCCGAGGAATACTCGAGAGTTAGAAAAAACCTTGAAAACTCATCTATGAAGTATAAAGAAATGCAAATCCATATGATGGAGCTAGAAAAAGAAGTTGCCCATCGAATGAAAGTCATTGAACAAGAAAATTCAGCGGACTCGTAAACTCGCCGCTGATTTTTGCGTTAGGCGAATGAAATAGGGAGTCTTAACAAATGACTGATTCTGCGTCTCACCAATGGAGAAACGCGCTCGAAGCGGAGCTTAAGACAGCCGACAAGACCGATTTGGTGATTCCTTATGCGTAGATCGCTAAGGCTTTTCCATCCTCGAACCCGCATCCTCGCACCTTTGAACACCCTATGATTGATGATGTTTCGTTAAAAAAGTGGGGTTCGGAGCGGGGTTGGCGAGTCGACTTGGCGCCGGAAACTCTACCTTGTCGACGCCGGAGCTATAAGTCCGTAAATCATCAAAACAGATTGTCCCCCCGACCCGCATGACCTTTCCTTGCTGGTGACCAAACCTGTAAGGACCGCGCCATGCTGAGCCGAGAGGACTTTCTCATGATAAGGCAACTTCACCAGCGAGGCGCCCACCTCGTGGACATTGCACATCAGATCGGTTGCTCCGAACGCACCGTACGCCGCCATCTGCGCCGCGAGGAGGCACCTACCGGGCGCCCAGCCAGGCCGCGCGGCAGCAAGCTGGATCCCTACAAGCCGATCATCGATCAGCTGCTGGCGGACAACGTCTGGAACGCCGAGGTGATCTTCCAACTGATCCGTGAGCAGGGCTACAGCGGCGGTGTCACCATCGTGCGGATGTACATCCAGCCCAAGCGAGCCTTGCGGCCCAGCAAGCAGACGGTGCGTTTCGAGACCCAACCCGGCTTCCAGCTCCAGCACGACTGGGGCGAGATCGAGACGGTCATCGCCGGCCAGCGTTGCAAGACCAATTTCGCCGTCAACACGCTGGGCTATTCGCGGCGGTTCCATGCCTGGGCGGCCCCCAGCCAGGATGCCGAGCACACCTACGAGGCGTTGGTGCAGGCTTTCCGCCACTTCGGCGGCGTGCCGCGCACGGTGCTGGTCGACAATCAGAAGGCAGCGGTGCTCAAGCATGATCGCGACCGTCGCGTCATCTTCAATGCCGGCTTCCTGCAACTCGCCAACCACTACGGCTTCGCGCCCAAGGCATGCCGGCCGCAACGCCCGCGCACCAAGGGCAAAACCGAGCGCATGGTGGGCTACGTGAAGCAGCATTTCTTCCAGCGCTATCGGCAATTCGAGAGCTATGCCCACCTGAACCAGCTGCTCCAGCTGTGGCTGGAGCGGGTGGCGGATCAGCGACCACTGCGGCAATTCCGCCAGACCCCGGCCGAGCGCTTTACCACCGAGGTCGAGGCTCTCCAGGTGCTGCCGGCCACCGACTTCGATACGCGCTATCACGACCTGCGCCAGGTCGGCTGGGACGGCTACATCGAGGTCCGGGGCAACCGCTACAGCGTTCCCGAAAGCTACTGCGGCCAGGCGGTGGTGATCCGGCTGAGCCTGGACGATGAGTTGACCGTCTATTCCCCGGCCGGTGACGCCATCGCGCAACATCGCCTGCAAGCGCCACAGGCCGGCTGGCGGACCGTGCCGGAGCACCATGCGGCCCTGTGGCAGCAGACCCTGTCGGTGCAGCAGCGTGACCTGCGGGTCTACGAGGAGGTGCTGTGATGGCTCTGGAACAGCTACTCAACCGCCTGAAGATGGACCACCTCCAGGCCTCGCTCGACAGCCTCTGCGAGCACGCCAGCAAGCAGGATCTGAACTACCGCGAGTTCCTCGAACAGGCCCTGCTACAGGAATGGGGCGGGCGCCACCAGAAGGGGCTGGAGTCGCGCCTGAAGCAGGCGCGGCTGCCGTGGATCAAGACCCTGGAGCAGTTCGACTTCAGCTTCCAGCCCAGCATCGACCACAAGATCGTGCGCGAGCTAGCCGGCCTGGGCTTCGTCGAGCGTGGTGAGAACGTGGTGCTGCTCGGGCCGCCCGGCGTCGGGAAAACGCACCTCGCCGTCGCCCTGGCGGTGAAGGCCGCCGAAGCCGGCCACCGCGTGCTGTTCATGACCCTGGATCGCCTGGTCGGCACGCTGATGCGTGCTCGCCAGGAGAATCGCCTGGATCGGCAACTCCAACAGTTGACCTACCCCAAGGTGCTGGTACTCGACGAGATGGGCTACCTGCCGATGACCCGAGAGGAAGCCAGCCTGTTCTTCCGCTTGATCAACCGGCGCTACGAACGGGCCAGCACCATCCTCACCTCGAACAAATCGTTCATGGACTGGGGCGAGATCTTCGGTGATCAGGTCATCGCCACCGCGATCCTGGATCGGCTGCTGCATCACTCAACCACCTTGAACATCAAGGGCGAGAGCTACCGGCTGAAGGACAAGCGTCGAGCCGGGCTGGTGACCACACCGACGACGAAGGAGGACGAGACCTCACACGCCCCTGAGCCTGTTCCGATGAAAGAGCACTGATAAAAACCGGACAATCTGAGCTGATGAAAACCGGACAACCTTCAGTGACGTTGACAACCTGAAGGCTCTGATTCCTTGCCGCCCGTCAGGTTCTACAAAGAGCATCAGTAGCGTGAGCTTGGTTTTTCCGCCAATCTTTGGTGGCTTCGGCTCGCCTAACAAGCCGCTCAGTACGCTCCGGCCCTGTCGGGCCTCCACCGGACGCGCTTACGCGCGCCGCTTAGCTAAGTCATTATACGAATCAACCAGTGAGGAGTGAACTATAGTAATGGATATAGATTTTTGGTTACTTATAGGGATTTTTATATTAGGTGCAGGTTCACTTCTCGGCTTCTTCTTTACAAAAACTGAAGGTTTTGGCCGTTTTACAACCAGTACATTTCTAATCATATTGGTCATTGTAATATCTTCACTGCTTTACGCAGCAGGTAAGCTTGAGGGACAAGTAATGGCAAATGTATTGTTTGCAGTATTTGGTTTTGCTGGTGGCCTTTTCACAAGTAAAAATGGCGAATAATCGTATAACAAGGCAAGGAAAAATCGCCCTACGGGCTGGACGCGCTAACGCGCGCCCTTGCTTGCGGCGTTGAGGCTGTAGCAAAAGTCCATGTGCTTCATATGGTCGCGCCCGTACGCGAAATCTGGTCGAGCTTCTGGTGAGAACTGGTCTGGATTTTACGAGAGAGCACGAAAATCAGTGCAAAAATTGATCAATTCGAGGCTTTTGAAAGTCTCGTGCCTTTTGCTACAGCCTCGTTACGTTTACAAGGAAGTATCGTGCTATGAGTTATGAATCAAAGGTCTACAACGTGATGATCGCATCGCCAGGCGATGTCGCCTCGGAACGAGCAATAATTCGTGACGTTGTTTATGAGTGGAATGCGGTTCATTCTCAAGCACGGTCAATTGTTCTGCTTCCGGTTGGCTGGGAGACTCACTCGTCACCTGAGATGGGAGATTCGGCCCAGAATATTATCAATAACCAGGTTCTGGAAAGGTGCGATCTACTTGTCGGTGTTTTCTGGACCCGAATTGGGACGCCAACGACTGAGTATGCTAGCGGTACGGTTGAAGAAATTGAAAGGCATATGCAATCTGGAAAGCCAACGATGCTTTACTTTTCTAGTCAGCCAGTAGCCATTGACACGGTTGAAACAGAACAGATTGAACAGCTGAAACAGTTTAAAGACTCGTGCAGAAACAGAGGCTTGTACGAAAGTTATGATAACTTGACTGGCTTTAAGGATAAGTTTTATCGACAGCTTCAGTTAAAAATGTACGACCATCCAATGTTCAAGGCGGAGTCAGGGGCAGATCATATCCATGTGGTAGAGTCCAAAACCCCGTTCCCCGAGCTTACGAATGAAGCCAAGGTTCTGCTCAAAGAAGCTAGCAAGGACAAGAACGGAACTATCCTATACCTTCGCCATCTAGGCGGCACGGATATTCAGACGAATGGCAAAAACCTGATTAGCTCCAATGAGCGGAGAGAGGTTGCCCTTTGGGAAGGTGCGTTGCGCGAGTTAGTCGAGAAAGGCTTCGTGATTGAGCGGGGAAATAAAGGTCAAGTTTTCGAGATCAGTAACGAGGGCTACCAGATAGCTGACATGATCGAACTATGAAAACGTAACAAGCGCATGTTGTCGGACTGGTTTTCCGCTGCGCTCCAAAGCAGCCGAAAATGCGGGCGTTAAGGCCAAATGCAAGGAAGCGAGGAAGTATCCTTGAAAACCAATTACGTCTTGATTGATTTTGAAAATGTCCAGCCAAAAAATCTTGAGCTACTCAAGGGGCACGGCTTTAAAGTCATCGTTTTTGTCGGCTCGAAACAGGTAAAGATCTCGTTCGATCTGGCATGTGCTATGCAGTCTCTCGGCGCTGATGCAGAGTATGTGAAGATCGAGGGAAATGGACCGAATGCGCTGGATTTTCACATTTCGTTCTACATTGGAAATGTCGCGGCAAAGGATCCAGATTGCTACTTCCATATTATTTCAAAAGACACTGGCTTCGATCCCCTGATTAAACACTTGAAGACTAAGCGGATCTATGCCCAGAGAGAAAAGGATATTTCGGAGATTCCTCTTCTCAAAATCTCAAATTCTAAGTCAATGGCGGAGCGAATCGACGCGATTGTGGAATTTCTCAAGGCCCGCGGCGCAGCCAAGCCAAGAGCGGTGAAGACACTCTCTAACTCGATTAATTCGTTGTTCATGAAGAAGCTTGAAGAGGAAGAGTTGGCAAGAATCATGGACGAACTGATCCGACAAAAAATCGTCATCACGAACGACTCGAAGGTGAGTTACCAGTTACCTGGAAAGCCTTAACAAAACGCGTAAGTCGGACGTCCCTGACGTTCCTGACGGGCCGCCGCTTCGCTCCGCGTTAGCCCCCACGCTAGAAAGGAGATTATTCTTGCCCCAAGAGTTTTTTGAGATTATGAAGTATCTGGTGAGTGCAGCTATTGGAGGTGGGCTAACTATGGCAATTGTGGCTAAGTTTGGTGAGAAAATATTCTTCAAACACCTCGATCACAAATATTCTGAGCGTTTGTCCAGAAAAACATAGAGCTTCAATCTGTCTAGAGGGAACTAAAAGTGCTTTAAATAGGTCGCTTCAACAAGATGTTGCAACTTATAAGGCGGGCCTAGAAGTGCTTAGTGGGCAGCTAGCTAGATATCTAGAAAGAAAAATTGACAGTATTTTAGAGCTCAATAAATCTCATTTTTTCGCTATCAATACATTTCTAGAATATATTGATATTAATCATGCCTATATAGAGGAAGCTGCAAACTATTTTATATTTCAGGCCGAAGAAAAAGATTTTTCTGAGTTTTCAGACTATCGAGTTTATGCTGAAATCAAGAGAGAGCATTGGCCCAAAAGGCAAAAGCCTGCTGAATCTGCAATTAATAAGTATTCGAAAATGCTAGCTTTGAGTATTCCCATTCTATCTAAAGGATTTGCATCAACAGAGCTGGAGCTGGTTTTTGAGCTAAAAGAAATCATGGAGAAAAGCAAAGAGCTTTTTTATAGAACAATGGGGCTTACATCAGAAATCATTGAATCAGAAGAAGAAATGACACCAGAAAAATGTCTAATGGGCTTCAAAGAGCATATGGCAGAAAGCCTAAAGTTAAAGGAAAAAGTCAAGTTCTATTATGAAAACATTTTATTAAAAGCTCAGGAAGGTAATATATTAATCGAAAGCCTGTTGATCTCACAGGCTCAGGGCTAACAAGGGTGTCAACGGGATGCATTTACGCTGCGCTCTAATGCACCCGTTACACCGGCGTAAGGCTTCCATGTAAATTTATCGCTAAGGTACAGTTAAGGTGAATAATTCCAAGAGGCCAATCAATATACATAAAGGGTATCACGCCCATGTCTATTTTGATCAAGAAACACTGGATTTTGCCTCTGAGCTTTGTGAAGAAGCAGGGGAGAAGTTTGGGTTGAAGGTCGGGCGTGTTCATCAGAAGCTGGTGGGACCTCATACCAAGTGGAGCTGCCAAATTACTTTTGGTAGAAAATCCTTTGATGAGTTCATTCCCTGGCTGGATGAGAATAGAGGGGGGTTAAGTGTATTGGTTCACGCTTTAACGGGTGATGACCTGGCTGATCATACGAAATATGCCTATTGGCTAGGCGATAGTGTGGAGATAAATTTAAATGGGTTGTAAGTATGGATATATTAAGCGTTGAGACGGATTTTTTTGTTGCGGCATTGTCCTCACTATAATGCTGTGCGTAATGGTGGTGTTAAGGACAAAAGGAGATCGTCAATTTGACTGTCCGTGAAGCTGGGAAAGCCGATTTGAAAGCCATTTGTCGGCTTTCTAATGAGATTAATGAAGTTCACTATGCATATATGCCGAATGACTTTGTCAAGCCAGACGGAAGTAATCGTGATGAGCCATATTGGCTAGGCTTCATGAGTATGGATGATTCCACGGTATTTGTTGCAGAGGAAAATGGCATATTAACAGGTGCAGTGGCTGTGTCGGTATCAATGTCGGCGCCATACCCGTTTCTTACTTCTCGGCCCCGTGGACACGTAGCCACAATAGTAGTGTCCGAAAGTTATCGTGGTAGGGGCTTAGGCCGAGAGCTTATGTCTGCTGCTGAGGCTTATGCAAAAGAGAAAGGAGCCGAGGACATCAAGCTAGAGGTGATGGCGTTCAATTATGACGCTCTAGATTTCTATAGAGAGCTGGGCTATGGGAGCTTTTCGTTCCGACTTTCTAAGTCTTTGCCCTAGCCATCGCAGTTACAGCGATGGCATTTCCACTGCGGTTTCGCCTACACTAAAACCCGCGCGCTGCAAACGTTAGGCCTCGTATGAAACCGGCATGGGTACACTGCCTGTGAAATTCAGCCGTGAGCAGTCTCGATCGGAAGAAATCGCTAACAGCCTGAGCCACGGCGCAGGCATTGTTGCGGCGCTTGTTGGCGTTCCGATTCTTCTCATGCATGCTGCAAGGCACGGCGACACAGCATTCCTTGTCGGCACCAGCCTCTTCTCGGCAGCCATCTTCCTTCTCTATTCGTCATCCACGATCTACCATGCGCTGCCTGCGGGCAAGGCGAAGCGCGTTTTCCGCGTCCTCGATCATTGCTTGATTTATCTGCTTATCGCTGGAACCTACACGCCGTTCACGCTCGGGGTACTGCGCGGTGCATGGGGCTGGACGCTCTTCGGCGTTATCTGGGGCTTGGCTAGTGTCGGCGTAGCCTTGAAGGCATCCGGCAAGGCCTCGAATCCCATCTTCTCCACGGCGCTTTATCTCCTGATGGGGTGGATCGTCGTCATTGCGCTAGAGCCGCTGGTCGCCAGAGTACCGACACCTGGTCTGCTTTGGCTGCTGGCAGGGGGGCTGTCCTACACTGCCGGTGTACTCTTCTTCGCCATTGGTTCGACGCTACGGTATGGACATCTCATCTGGCATTGCTTCGTTTTAGCCGGTACCGCATGTCACTATTTCGCAGTACTTTGGTATGCGGCCTAACCGAACGTTGCAGCCGGCCGGTGGGAGCGGGGGATGAACGCCAACCTTATAAAAATTAGCCAGCTGGGTCCTTTGCGCCTTCCTTCTGGCCCCGCCACTCCATATTTCTGAGGATACTATTCACAGCCAGCGCTGGGGATAGGGCTTACCGGAAACCAACCGGTGATAGATCACCCCGAACGCCACGATCAGAACGGCTCCCGCAGCCACTGGCATCAGCAGAAAATCCCAGTGTTCTCCCGCCAGCATAACGACTAGCGGATTGGCTCCGGCCGGCGGGTGGGTCGTGTTGGTGAGCAGCATCAAGCCTACCGCCAGTCCCACTGCCAACCCCATCGACCAGGGCGTGATGTCCATCCAGGTTGCGACAGACAGGCCAATCGCCGTGGTCAACAGGTGCCCGACGATGACATTCCGGGGTTGTGCCAAGGGGCTTTCCGGCAGCCCGAATAGAATCACCATGGTCGCGCCGAAGGGGGCCATCAACCAGATGGAGGACTCGGTGGCGGTACTCAGGCTGCCAAGCGTCGTAATGCACAGCATGGCGCCCAGGCCGGCGATCAAGGGGGCAAGGTGGCGGGAGGTGGTCAGTCGTCGGAGCATGGGTAAACCTCGTTGGTAGACAGATCGGTCTGCACAAAGTAGACAGTTCGGTCTCCCCATGTCAAGCTGTGACCTCCGATGTGATCTGGGGTTCGTCATGGATAAGCAAGAACGGCTGGTTCGCACCGCTTTCAGATTGTTCTATTCCCGGGGCATTCACGCCGTGGGGGTTAACCTGGTGCTGGCGGAGTCCGGGGTCGCCAAGAAGACGCTGTATCATCACTTCCCCAGCAAGGAGCATCTGGTGGAGGCGACGATTCGCTACCGTGACGGCAGTTACCGGGCCTGGCTACGCTCGAGGCTGGATAGTGTGTCAGCTGGAAAGCCCGCCTTGCTGGAACTGTTTGATGCCCTGGATGACTGGTTCCACGGTCGGGTGCCGGATCTCGAGCCTTTCCATGGCTGCTTCTTCATCAATGCCAGCGCTGAATTCGGTGACCAAGACAGTGCCATCCATCGGGCCTGTGCCGAGCACAAGGCAGGAATTACGGCATTGATTCGCACACATGTGGATGCGCTGTCTCTCCCGGAAGGGCGAAAAGAGGAGGTCACACGGTTGGTGGTCCTGCTGAAGGAAGGCGCCATCTCGGTAGCGCATGTTCAGGGAAACCTCGAGGCGGCTTCGGAAGCCAGGGAGCTAGTGGATAGTTTCCTGCAAGACTGAAGGTTATCGGGGCTGGTTCGGCTATTTATATACCGCACTGGTCGAAGTCGCCAGAGACAAGGAAGCATCGGATGATTCGCGACTATCGAGAAGAGGATATCGACCAGGTTCTGACTATCTGGCTCTCGGCCTCGATTCAGGCACACGACTTCGTGCCTGCGGCGCTCTGGGCGTCCCAGGTCGAGGCGATGCGAGACATCTATCTGCCCGCCGCAGAGACCTGGGTGTTCGAGGAGGACGGTAGCGTTAGCGGTTTTTACTGTTTGGTCGAGGCGACCCTGGCCGCCATCTTCGTGTCACCGGACCGGCAGGGCAGGGGGATCGGCTCGGCCTTGATCGAGGACGCCAAGCGGCGGCGTGGCGGCCTGACATTGAGCGTCTACCGGGCGAATCGGCCCAGCGTCGAGTTCTACCGGAAGCATGGGTTCGTTATTCACGCCGAGCAGGTGGACGCCAATACCGGGCAGCCGGAGCTGGTGATGGAGTACCGTGGGGCGTTGATGGCGTCGTCTTAGCGATGAAGCAACGAGGTCAGTGCAGACGCTGCGGGATTAGTGGGCTTCCTGACTCATAGGCGATATGAGGCGTTATGATTCGACGACTGATATGTATTGCCCTGCTAACTGTCTCTAGTGTGGCCTTCTCGGAGAGTGTGCGTCCCCCCGTGGATCCCGGGTTGAGGCTGATTGCCTCGGCGGGATCGATGCGTCTTCTCGTCTACACCGTCTGTTCCCCCGAGCATTGTTGGAGCGAGCCCTATCTGGAGTGGTTCGACCTTTCCGGGGAGGATTGGCGGCTTCTTGAGCGACGGCAGCTAGAGGAACTGGGTTACGGGACGGTGGTGGAGGCCGCGACATGGGTATGGGACGAGGAGCGTCCCTATTTGAGCGTCCATATCGCTCCATCGCATGGTGGTTTTGAGCCGCACGTCGTGCGTATCCATCCCGGGGAGCCCGGGCAATATCGTCTGGAGTCTGGTGCTCCTGGGCCTGATGGCTGAGCGCAAGCGTGGGATGCCCGGTGGTTATTATCCTGCGGTGAGAGTGTCGAGTCGTATCGGCAGGGCTCGCAGCATGCTCCTAGCCGGCCGGCCTAACGATTGAACAGCCAGAGAATCGCCGACAGCACCAGGCTGATCAGGATCATGGTGGTAATGGGGAAGTAGAAGGAGACGTTCTCGCGGCGGATGGCGATATCGCCGGGGAGCTGGCCGAAAGGCAGCTTGGAGAGCCAGGGCCAGAGCAGGCCGATGGCGACAATCAAGAGTCCGATCAGGATCAGGGTGCGGTTCATGCTCGCCTCCTGGAGGGGATGCCCCCATCACGGATACCGGTGATGGGGGCATCTTTTTGCGTCAGCCTTGCTGTTTCAGCACCGTGAGCAGCCCCTGCAGCGGGTGGGGCAGGCGCTGGTCGGAGAGGCGCTTGACCTGGCTGCGGCAGGAGTAGCCGGTGGCCAGCAGGCGACCCTGGTTGGCCGGGTCTTCCACCAGGCCCTGCCAGGAGAGGCCGTAGATGGTCTTGGAGGTCTCGAGGTTGCGAGCCTCGTGGCCATAGGTGCCGGACATGCCGCAGCAGCCGGTGTTGACCAGCTCCAGTTCCAGGCCGAAGGCGGCGAAGAGCTGCTGCCAGGCCTTGGGGCTGCCCGGGGCATTGGTGGCCTCGGTGCAGTGGGAGAGCAGCTTGTAGCCGGGGTCTTTCGCTGCCTCGGCGTTGGGCTGTTGGCGCGGCGCCAGGCTGGCGGCACGGGCCACCAGCCACTCCTGGAGCATCAGCACCTCGGGCACGGCGTCCTCGCCCAGCGACTTCACGTACTCCTGGCGGTAGGTGAGGGTCATGGCCGGGTCGATCCCCACCAGGGGCACGCCGAACTCGGCCAGGGTGCGCAGGCGCTTGGCCTGCTTGGTGGCGGTGCGCTCGAAGGCGCCCATAAAGCCCTGGACGTTGAGTGGCTTGCCGTTGGGGGCGAAGGGCGCCACGAACACCTTGATATCGAGGCGCGAGAGCAGCTCGACGATATCCATCACCAGTTTGGCCTCGAAGTGGCTGGTGAAGGCGTCCTGGACGATCACCACGCTGCGTGCCTTCTGCGCCTCGGTCAACAGGCCGAGTGAGGTGGGCGTGGCCTCGGCGACGCCCCAGGCGCGCAACTGCTTGCCGAGGTTGGCCCGGGACAGGCGCGGGCTATCCACCATGCCGATGGGCCCGGCCAGCAGGCGATCCACCAGACGGTTGCCCAGGGCGGCGTTGTAGAGCGGGGCGATGCGCGAGAGCGTCGGCACCAGGAATTCCAGGCCACCGATCAAATAGTCGCGCAGCGGGCGCAGGTAGCGGCCGTGGTAGAGCTCGAGGAACTGGCTGCGGAACTGGGGCACATTGACCTTGATGGGGCACTGGCCGGCGCAGGACTTGCACGCCAGGCAGCCGGCCATGGCGTCATAGACCTCATGGGAGAAGTCGTCCTCCTGGCGCCGGCGCAGGGTGTTCAGGGTGCGCTTGGGCAGGCGCGCCACGGCGCCCAGCCAGCCGCCCTGGCGGGCCTGCTCGGCCTCGCCGACCACGTCGACCCCGGCCTGGCCCTGGCGGCGCAGCCACTCGCGCATCAGGCTGGCACGGCCCTTGGGGGAGTGGATCCGCTCGCGGGTGCCCTTCCAGGAGGGGCACATGGCGTCATTGGGGTCGTAGTTGTAGCAGGCGCCGTTGCCGTTGCAATAGACGGCGGCGTCATGGGCCTGCCAGACCCGCTCGTCGATCTGGCGGTCGAGCTGGCCGCGGGTGGTCACCCCGTCGATGCTTAGCAGGCCCGGATCGACGAGCTTCACTGGCTCTGCCGGGGTGGTGGCAATGGTGTCGGACGCTTTGCCCGCGGTTTCGGGCGGGCTCCCCACGGTTTCGGGTGGGGGGGATGAGGAGAGCGGCGTCGCGATCTTGCCGGGATTCAGCTGATTATGCGGGTCGAAGGCGGCCTTGACCCGCTGCAGGCTGGGGTAGAGCTCGCCGAAGAACTTCGGCGCGTACTCCGAGCGCACGCCCTTGCCGTGCTCGCCCCACAGCAGGCCGCCGTACTTGTGGGTCAGCTCGGCCACCTCGTCGGAGACCTCGCGGATCAGCCGTTCCTGCTCCGGGTCCTTCATATCGATGGCCGGGCGCACGTGGAGCACCCCGGCGTCCACATGGCCGAACATGCCGTAGGCCAGGCCGCGGGCGTCCAGGGCGTCGCGGAACTCACTGATAAAGTCGGCCAGGTGCTCCGGCGGTACCGCGGTGTCCTCGACGAAGGGGATGGGGCGCTTCTCGCCCTTGGCATCGACCTTGGCATTGCCCAGCAGGCCCACGGCGCGCTTGCGCATGCCATAGACCCGCTGGATGGCGGCGCGGCCCTCGGCCAGGGTGTAGCCCAGGCGCTGGACGCTGGCATCGGCCTCCAGGTGACGGCAGAAGGCCGCGACCCGTTCGGCCAGTCGCGCCGGGTCGTCGTCGTTGAACTCCACCAGGTTGATGCCGCGAATGGCCGGGGCGGCGGTGGCCGCGGGGCGTGTCGACACCGCCACCTCGGCATCCGTCTCGGGCTCGGGGGCCGGTTCGCCGCCGCCGGGGAAGAACTCCGCCACGCTATCCCAGACGAAGTCCTCCATGGCCAGCATCAGCACCTTGTCGTCCACCGTCTCGATGGAGGTGGGCCTGGCGGAACTAGCCATCAGCGCTTTGGCGTCGCGCAGGGCGTCCATGAAACCGGCGTAGCGCACATTGACCAGGGTCGAGTGCTTGGGGATCGGCAGCACATTGAGTACCGCCTCGTTGAGGAAGCCCAGCGACCCCTCGGAGCCGCACAGCAGGCTATTGAGGTTGAGCCGGCCATCGGCCTCGCGCAGATGGGCCAGGTCATAGCCGGTCAGGCAGCGATTGAGCGGCGGGAACTTGGCCTGAATCAGCTCGCCCTGGGTGTCGATGATCTCCCGGGCGGTGCGGTAGGCGCGGCCGGTGGCGTCGTCCCGCTCGCACAGGCTCGTAAGCTGCGCCTCGTCGACGGGGCGGCTCTCCAGGCGCTCGCCGCCCAGCAGTACGCTGTCGAGCTCCAGCACATGGTCGCGGGTCTTGCCGTACTCGCAGCTGCCCTGGCCACTGGCGTCGGTGGAGATCATGCCGCCGATGGTCGCCCGGTTGGAGGTCGAGAGCTCCGGGGCGAAGAACAGGCCATGAGGCTTGAGGGCGGCGTTGAGCTGATCCTTGACCACTCCGGCCTGGACCCTCACTCGGCGCTTCTCCACGTCGATCTCGAGGATCCGGTTCATATGCTTGGAGACATCCACCACCAGGCCGTCGGTGAGCGATTGGCCATTGGTGCCGGTGCCGCCGCCGCGGGGAGTGAGCACCACCTGGCGGTGGGCCGCCTCGCCGGCCAGGCGGGCGATCCGCTCCAGGTCCGCTGCCCCCTCGGGGTAGATCACCGCCTGGGGCAGGCGCTGGTAGATGGAGTTGTCGGTGGCCAGCACCGTGCGGTTGGCGAAGTCCGGGGCGATCTCGCCCTCGAAGCCGGAGGCCTTGAGGGCCTCGAGGAAACGCAGGTAGTGAGCGTCGAGGCGCTCGGTATCCAGTCTCGCGATCATGGGGTCGTCATCAGGCCGTAGGTCGCCGCGCGTCGCCTGGGGAGCAGGCCGGGCGGTTTGGAATCGTTTCCCTACTTTACCCGAGAGCGACACCCGGCGCACCCGCCGCGCCAGGCCGTGGCGGGGTCGGATGGCCTGCGAAATGGGGCAGGGCGCCGGGCGGGGGCTGTGCTGGGGTTAGGGCGTGGTGCCGGGGCGGCCTTTTGCCTACAATAGGCGGCTGATTTCGACTGCTTATTCCCTAACGTGACGGACTGGATTCCATGCTCGATCCGAAACTGCTGCGTGGCGACCTGACCGAGGTCGCCCAACGACTGGCCAAGCGGGGCTTTACCCTCGATACCGAGCGACTCGAGGCGCTGGAGTCCCGGCGTCGTGAGCTGCAGACCGAGACCGAGCGGCTGCAGAACGAGCGCAATACCCGCTCCAAGTCCATCGGCAAGGCCAAGGCCCAGGGCGAGGATATCGCCCCGCTGCTGGCCGAGGTCTCCGACCTGGGCGAGCGCCTCGACGCCGCCAAGGCCAGGCTGGCCGAGGCGCAGCTGGAGTGGGACGCCCTGGTCAGCGGCATTCCCAACCTGCCCCACGAGAGCGTGCCCCAGGGCGACGACGAGGACGACAACGTGGAGCTGCACCGCTGGGGCACGCCGCGGGAGTTCGATTTCGAGGTCAAGGACCATGTCGACCTGGGTGCCAAGCTCGGCTACCTGGATTTCGAGCTGGCCGCCAAGCTGACCGGCGCGCGCTTCGCCGTGATGCGCGGGCCCATCGCCCGCCTGCACCGCGCCCTGACGCAATTCATGCTCGACAAGCAGACCCAGGAACATGGCTACGAAGAGTGCTATGTGCCCTATATGGTCAACGAGGCCTCGCTGTATGGCACCGGCCAGCTGCCCAAGTTCGGCGAGGACCTCTTCCGCCTGGACGACGAGCGGAGCTACCACCTGATCCCCACCGCCGAGGTGCCGCTGACCAACTTCGCCCGGGACGAGATCCTCGACTTCAAGGCGCTGCCGCTGAAGCTGACCGCCCATACCCCCTGCTTCCGCAGCGAGGCGGGCTCCCACGGCCGCGATACCCGCGGCATGATCCGCCAGCACCAGTTCGACAAGGTCGAGATGGTGCAGCTGGTGGCGCCGGAGAGCAGCTACGAGGTGCTGGAGGAGATGCGCGGCCACGCCGAGGCGATTCTCCAGGCGCTCGAGCTGCCCTACCGGGTGGTGACCCTGTGCACCGGCGATATGGGCTTCGGCGCCGCCAAGACCTATGACCTGGAGGTCTGGCTGCCCAGCCAGGACACCTACCGGGAGATCTCCTCGATCTCCAACTGCGAGGACTTCCAGGCCCGGCGCATGCAGGCCCGCTTCCGTCACCCGGAGCAGAAGAAGCCGCAGCTGCTGCATACCCTGAATGGCTCCGGCCTGGCGGTGGGTCGCTGCCTGCTGGCGGTGCTGGAGAACTACCAGAACGCCGATGGCTCCATCACCGTGCCCGAGGCCCTGCGCGGCTATATGGGCGGGGTCGAAACGGTCAACCTCTGAGCCGCAAGTAGCAAGCAACAAGCAGCAAGTGCACACCCCCAGCAACTTCGTTGCTGGGGGTGTTTCGTATCGAGTTCAGGATCATGCTGTCTTGCAGCTTGCAGCTTGCAGCTTGCAGCTTGCAGCTTGCAGCTTGCAGCTTGCAGCTTGCAGCTTGCAGCTTGCAGCTTGCAGCTTGCAGCTTGCAGCTTGCAGCTTGCAGCTTACGGTTCGATCTCCCAACTGACATCGACGCCGGCATCGATGGCGATGCGCCCGGGGCGATACTCGGCGGGGGCACCGCCGCTCTCGGCCATATCGGCGCGGGCGCTCATCATGCGCGGCATAAAGACCGGTGCCTGGGTCTCCTGCACCCGCAGCACGCCGCCGAGCTCCACGCCCAGGGTCTCGGCCATCAGCTCGGCCTTGTGGCGGGCGCGCTCCAGGGCTTGGGCCAGGGCACGGTCGGTGGCGGCGTCGCGGTCCACCAGGTCGTACTGGATGCCGTCCAGGGCGTCCACGCCGGCTTCGGTCAAGGCGTCGAGGATTGTCGGTACCTGCTCCAGGTCGCTCAGGCTAAGCTGGATGGGGCGCTCGAGCTGGGTGCGGACCCGCACCTCCCGCTCGCCGTCGTGCTGGGAATGGACCTGGTCAGGGCGCACCTGCAGGGAGCCGGCATTGATCGCCTCGCCGTCGAGGCCGGCGGCCTCCAGGGTACGGATCAGCTCGCCGGTGCGTTCCTCCAGCCGGGCGCGGGCCTCGCCCAGGGCCTCGGGGTCCGGGGTGGCATCCACCGCGAGCAGCGGGGTGCGCTCCCAGAGGCGGGCGCTCAGGGTGGCCTTGTCGGGTACCACCTCGAGGGTCGCCTGGGCCTGCACATTCAGTTGACGGTCGGGACTGTCCTGGGCCAGGGCCGGAGTGGCGAGCAGGGCGCCGACCAGCAGGCCGAGGCCAATCCAGGGGGTAGTGAGGGTGCGACGGGTCATCAAAGGCCTCCATGCGCGCTAGGATAGGGGTAACCGCCTGTGCGGTATGGCTTCGAGCCTGAAAGGCGTCAGGCGTTCCCGCCCGTGCCATTCTTGCATGGTAGTTGCTCATTTACCGATTTACCCTCGTCGTACCCTGATTCCCCTGCCACGAGAAAGGAGCGCCGATGCGTCACGACATGGATGAACCCACGGGGATGCTACCCCTGAACCTGGTGCTGGGGCTGGCGGCCCTGGTGGTGATCATCGCCGGCATGAAGGCCGGGGCGGACCTGCTGGTGCCCTTGCTGCTGGCGCTGTTTATCGCCGTGGTGTGCACGGCGCCGGTGCAGTGGCTGAATCGCTATGGGGTGGGCCTGCGCCTGGCGGCCTTCCTGGTGCTGGGGGTGATGGGGGTCTTCCTGGTGCTGCTGGGACTCCTGCTGGTCAGCAGCCTGAGTACCTTCGTGGCGGCCCTGCCGGAACTGGAGCAGCAGTTCCGTAGCGCCTATCTGCAACTGCTCACCTGGGTGGCGGAACGGGGCATCTCGATTCGCCCCGAGCAGATGAGCCAGTGGCTCGACCCCGCCCAGGCCACTCATCTGCTGCCCGGTTTCCTGGGCGAGTTGGGCAACCTGCTGATGAAGAGCCTGGTGGTGGCGTTGCTGGTGGTCTTTATGCTCTTCGAGACGCTCAATGTGCGCGACAAGTTCTCCCAGGCGCTGCGTGACCCGGCGCCCAGCCTGCGGCGCATCGGCGAGTTCAGCCTGACCCTCAAGCGTTACCTGGCGGTGAAGACCCTGATCAGCCTGATCACCGGGGTACTGGCCTGGCTGCTGTGTCTGCTGATGGGGGTGGGCTTTCCGCTGCTGTGGGGAGCCTTGGCCTTCGGCCTCAACTTCATCCCCAATATCGGCTCGGTACTGGCGGCGATCCCCCCGGTGCTGTTGCTGCTGTTGCAGAGCGATGGGGGCCTGTTCGCGGCGCTACTGCTGACCGGCGGCTACCTGGTGATCAATGTGGTGATGGGCAACCTGGTGGAGCCGCGGGTGATGGGACGGGCCCTGGGGCTCTCCACCTTTGTGACCTTCCTGTCGCTGGTGGTGTGGGGCTGGATCCTCGGCACCGTGGGGCTGTTGCTCTCGGTGCTGCTGACCATGACCCTGAAGATCGCCCTGGAGAGTCACCCGGACACCCGCTGGATCGCGCGGCTGCTGGGGCCGGGGACGCCACCGGCGCGTCATGAGCAGCCGGGCCAGGCGGAGGACTAGAAACGACCACGCCCCGGCCGGAGCCGGGGCGTGTTGCCTTGCGAGCCGTACCGCGGTGCGGTAAGGCTAGCTTCAGGCGTTCTGCTCGATAAACTGCGCAAGCTGGGACTTGGACTGGGCGCCCACCAGGGAAGCGACCTTGGCCCCAGACTTGAACAGCATCACGGTGGGGACACCGCGCACGCCGTGTTCCGCGGCGATTTCGGGGGCGTCGTCGACATTGACGCTGACGACCTTGAGGTTGTCGGTGCGCTCTTCGGCGACTTCATCAACCACCGGGGCCATCATCTTGCAGGGCCCGCACCAGGGCGCCCAGAACTTGAGCAGAACCGGCTTGTCGGCCTTGAGGACCTCCTGCTCAAAGTTGGCGTTGGTGACATCGATGTTGTTAGCCATGTGAATCTCCAGTTGCTTGGCGCTGTGTCGAGCGGGCTTGTACCAGCATAGTCGCACGATGGTATCCGCCGACCCGACCGCTGGCAAATATAAGCGACCGAAGGAGTCGATAGCCAGCTACTATTTTCGCGGATCGGCGAGGGATCACGCGGGCCTATTTATATGCTATAAAGTAATCGTCAGGCTGGGCCGTTATTTCCAATGAGCATTACAAGCGCCTCGGCCGAGGAGTCACCAGGAGTGGGAATCACGCATGAAGCTACAACAGCTGCGCTATATCTGGGAAGTCAATCGCCACAACCTCAATGTGTCGGCCACGGCCCAGAGCCTCTTCACCTCGCAGCCCGGCATCTCCAAGCAGATTCGCCTGCTGGAGGACGAGCTGGGGGTGGAGATCTTCGCCCGTAGCGGCAAGCACCTGACCCGGGTGACTCCGGCGGGCGAGGCGATCATCGAGCTGGCCGGCCAGGTACTGCGCACCACCGACAACATCAAGCAGGTGGCCCAGGAGCACAGCGACGAGCGGCGTGGCAACCTGGCCATCGCCACCACCCATACCCAGGCTCGCTATGCGCTGCCGCCGGTGATTCGCGACTTTACCCGCAAGTACCCCGAGGTGGCCCTGCATATGCAGCAGGGCACCCCCAAGCAGATCGCCCAGATGGTCAGCGAGGGGCAGGCGGACTTCGCCATCTGTACCGAGTCCCTGGAACTGTTCAACGATCTGGTGCTGCTGCCCTGCTACCGCTGGAACCGCTGCGTGCTGGTGCCCCAGGACCATCCCCTGGCCCAGGGCGAGCTGACCCTGGAGCGCCTCGCCGAGCATCCTCTGGTGACCTATGTGTTCGGCTTCACCGGCCGCTCCCAGCTCGACGACGCCTTCCGCGCCGAGGGGCTGACCCCCAATGTGGTGCTGACCGCCGCCGACGCCGACGTGATCAAGACCTATGTGCGCCTAGGCCTGGGGGTGGGGATCGTCGCCCATATGGCGGTGGACCCGGAGGCCGACAGCGACCTGGTGGCCCTGGAGGCGGGCCATCTGTTCGAGAGCTCCACCACCAAGATCGGCATTCGCCGCGGCACCTTTATGCGCGGCTATATGTACGACTTCGTGCAGGGCTTCGCCGAGCACCTCGAGCGTGACCTGGTGGATGCCGCCCTGGCCGCCGGGCCACGCCATGAGCAGGCGCTGTTCGAGGGGATCGAGCTGCCCATGCGCTAGGCCTGGCCTCTTCTCCGCTAGCCTCTCCCCGAAACGCCGAAGGCGCCGCAATCGCGGCGCCTTCGGCGTTTCGGGAGGCTGGTTCAGCGGCTAAGGTTGCCGCTATGCAGGCCGCACTCCTTGCCGCCCTGGTCTTCCCACCACCAGCGGCCTTCCCGCTCGTGCTGATGGGGCAGGGTGGGGCGGGTGCAGGGCTCGCAGCCGATGCTGACGAAGCCACGCTCGTGGAGCGGGTTGTAGGGCACGTCGAACATGCGGATATAGGTCCACACCTCCTCGCTGCTCCAGTGCGCCAGGGGGTTGAACTTGGCCAGCGGCGCCTCGTCGCTGCCGAAGGCGCTGTCCCATTCGGCGATCTGCACGCTGTTGCGGGTGCCCGGGCTCTGGTCGCGGCGCTGGCCGGTGACCCAGATGGGCAGGCCCTTGAGACGGGCGCGCAGCGGCGCCACCTTGCGGATGCCGCAGCACTCCTGGTGGCCGTCGCGGTAGAAGCTGAACAGGCCCTTCTCCTGGACCAGGGCCTGGATCGCCTCGGCATCGGGGAAGCGCACGTCGATCTCGATGCCGTAGTGCTCGCGGACCCGCTCGATAAAGGCGTAGGTCTCGGCGTGCAGGCGCCCGGTGTCCAGGGAGAAGACCTTGACCTTCTCCTTGGGGGCCACCTTGAGGGCCAGGTCGATCAGCACCACGTCCTCGGCGCCGGAGAAGGAGATCGTCAGCTCACCGAAGGCCGCATAGGCGGCCTTGAGAATTTCCTTGGGGGTGTCCTGGTCATGCTCCAGGACGAACTGGGAGGGATTGAAGGATGACATCCCGGCCTCCGTTGTGGGCGATGGCCGTACCCTAGCAAACCCCTCCGGGCGAGACCCAATATTGATTGGTTCGTTGCTTATATCTCAAAGGGCTTGTTGAGACACATTCTTATAACCACTTTGTTGGGTGCTCCGCCGTCACTCGGCGTTCAGGCCTCCAGGGGGGCCATCCTGGGCTTGAGCAGGGGATCTTGTCCAGGGGCGCCGGGGCTTGGGCCCCGCCTAGGCCTCCAGGGCGGCCATCCTGGATTTGAGCAGGGGCTCCGGGGCTTAGGCCCCGCCTAGGCCTCCAGGGCGGCCATCCTGGGTTTGAGCAGGGGATCTTGTCCAGGGGCTCTGGGGCTTGGGCCCCGCCTAGGCCTCCAGGGCGGCCATTAGATGACGGATCTTGTCCAGGGTCTCGCGGTACTCCGCTTCCTCGTCGGAGTCGGCCACCAGGCCGCCGCCGCCCCACAGGTGCAGCCGGCCGCGGTCCGCCACCGCCGTGCGAATGGCGATGGAGGTGTCCATATGGCCGCGTTGGTCCACATAGCCGAGGCTGCCGCAGTAGAGGCTGCGGCGGCTGGGTTCCAGCTCGTCGATGATCTGCATGGCGCGCACCTTGGGGGCGCCGGTGATGGAGCCGCCGGGGAAGGCGGCGGCCAGCAGGTCCAGGGGCGAGGCGCCTTCGGCCAGCTCGCCGGTCACCACGCTGACCAGGTGATGCACATTGGCATAGCTCTCCAGGCCGCAGAGCTGGGGCACCCGTACGCTGCCCGGGCGGCACACCCGGCCCAGGTCGTTGCGTAGCAGGTCGACGATCATCACGTTCTCGGCACGATCCTTGGCGCTCTGCTGGAGGTCCTCGGCCAGGGCGGCGTCCGCCTCGGCATTGTCGCCCCGCGGGCGGGTGCCCTTGATGGGGCGGGTCTCCACCCGGCCATGCTCGGCCTGGATAAAGCGCTCCGGCGACAGCGACAGCACGCCCTGGGGACCTTCCGCGTCGTCCCAGGCCAGATAGCCGGCGAAGGGCGTGGGGGTGGCCTGGCGCAGGCGGAGATAGGCGCCCCAGAGGTCGCCCTCGTAGGGGGCGCTGAAGCGCTGGGCCAGGTTGATCTGGTAGCAGTCGCCGGCGTGGATGTACTCCTGGACGGCGCGAAAGCGCTCGCCATAGCCGTCACGATCCAGCTCGGCCTCGAAGGGGGCGCTGATACGGAAGGGCGCGGATTCCGGGGGCGGGGCCGCCAGCCAGCCGAGCACCTGGGCGCGGCGCGCCGCGCTGGCCACCAGGGTGCAGGTCTCGGCCTGGTGGTCGAGGATCAGCGCCCAGTCATAGAGGCCCACCCGGCTCCAGGGCAGGCTCACCGCGTCCCGGGCCGCCTCGCCCTGTCGCTCCAGGCAACGCCCCAGGTCGTAGCTCCAGTAGCCGATCAGCCCGCCCAGGAAGGGCAGGTCGCTCTCCGGGGCCTCGACATCCAGGTGCGCCAGCAGTGCCTGCTGGGCGGCGAAGGGCGAATCGGGCAGCGCCAGGTCGGCGTCGCACTGCAGGTTACCGCCGGGGGCCACCGTCAGGGTGGCCAGGGGGTCGCTGGAGAGGATGTCGTAGCGCCCGCCGGGGGCGGCGGGGCGGCCACTGTCCAGCAGCACGGCGCCGGGGCGGCGCCGCAGGGAAGCGAAGTAGCCCAGCGGATCGGGCCGATAGGGCAGGGAATGGAGTTGCAGTCGTGGTCTCATGCGCGGCGCTTTTCCTCAACAAGCGCCCCATTCTAGGGGCCCGTCGGGCGTTTGTCGCACTCCCCTGCGTCGTCCCCACGGACGCAGCCTCAACGGGACCGGTGGGGAGAGGGTTGGCGCGAGGGATTGTCGACACTCGTGACAATCCGCCGCTGCGTGTCTACAACAAAAGGTGTATAACTTCACCGGGTTCCCGTGGTTGACCCCTGGGGAATCGCTGGCTACAGTTCTCTCACCCCTTGATTGTCGACAATTAATCATGACGACTCCGATAACCGAAAGCACCGCCCCCGAGGTTCGCACCCTCGCCGAACGGGTCTTCCAGCAGCTCCAGGAGGCCATCGTCCGCGGCGAGCTGGCGCCGGGCAGCAAGATCACCGAGCCGGGCCTCTCCAAGACCTACGGCATCTCCCGTGGTCCGCTGCGCGAGGCCATGCGCCGCCTGGAAGTCCACCGGCTGATCGAGCGAGTGCCCCATGTGGGGGCCCGGGTGGTCAAGCTCTCCATGAAGGAGCTGCTCGAGCTGTTCGATGTGCGCGAGGCCCTGGAGAGCATGGCCGCCCGGCTCGCCGCCGAGCATATGACCGCCGAGGAGATTGCCGGCCTGCGCGAGGTGCTGGCGGTGCACGAGCGTCAGGGCGACCTGAAGCGCGGCGAGGCCTACTACCAGCGGGAAGGGGATCTCGACTTTCACTATCGGATCGTCCTGGGCAGCCACAACAAGATGTTGATGACGCTGCTGTGCGATGACCTCTATTACCTGGTGCGTCTGTATCGCACCCAGTTCAGTGCCAGCGGGTCGCGCCCCCAGCGCGCCTTCGTCGAGCACCACCGTATCGTCGATGCCATCGAGGCCGGGGATGCAGAGCTCGCCGAGCTGTTGATGCGCCGCCACGTCAGCGCCTCGCGGGCCAATGTCGCCGAACGCTATGCCGCCACCCTGGCCGAGGAGGCCGAGGCCTCCGAGCCGGCGGCCCGATAACCCAGGAGAACCCAGCATGACTCGACCGACCCCCGGCGCCCGTTTCCGTGCCGCCCTCGAGGCCAACCGCCCGCTGCCCATCGTCGGCACCATCAATGCCTACACCGCCATGATGGCCGAGCGGGTCGGTCACCAGGCCATCTACCTCTCCGGGGGCGGGGTGGCCAACGCCTCCTTCGGCCTGCCGGACCTGGGCATGACCACCATGAACGACGTGGTGGAGGACGCCCACCGTATCTGCGGCGCCACCGAGCTGCCGCTGCTGGTGGATATCGATACCGGCTGGGGCGGCGCCTTCAATATCGCCCGCACCGTCAAGGAGATGCAGCGTGCCGGGGTGGCCGCCGTGCACCTGGAGGATCAGGTGGCCCAGAAGCGCTGCGGTCACCGCCCCAACAAGGCCATCGTCTCTCAGGCCGAGATGGTCGACCGGGTCAAGGCCGCCGCCGATGCGCGCCTCGACCCGGACTTTTACCTGATCGCCCGCACCGACGCCTTCCAGAAGGACGGCCTGGACGCCGCCATCGAGCGCTCCCAGGCCTGCATCGAGGCGGGCGCCGACGCCATCTTCGCCGAGGCGGTGCACACCCTGGACGACTACCGGGCCTTCTGCGAGCGGGTCGACGCGCCAATACTCGCCAATATCACCGAGTTCGGCGCCACGCCGCTGTTCAGCCAGCAGGAACTGGCCGAGGTGGGCTGCCGGATGGTGCTCTACCCGCTGTCCGCCTTCCGCGCCATGAACGCCGCGGCGCTGAAGGTCTACCAGAGCATCCTCGATACCGGCCACCAGCGCGAGGTGGTGGAGCTGATGCAGACCCGCGACGAGCTCTACGACTTCCTCAACTACCACGCCTTCGAGCAGAAGCTGGATGCCCTCTTCGCCGAGAAGGGCGGTGACGCCTGAGGCGTCCGGTTATCACAAGAACACGCCAGTTAAGGAGAGAGACCATGACAGATCAACCCGTCAGCACCGGCCTGCGTGGCCAGAGCGCCGGTTCCACCGCGCTCTGTACGGTCGGCAAGAGCGGCGCCGGCCTCACCTATCGCGGCTACGATATCCACGAGCTGGCCGAGAAGGCCAAGTTCGAGGAGGTCGCCTACCTGCTGCTCAAGGGCAAGCTGCCCAACCGGGCCGAGCTCGATGCCTATCTCGCCAAGCTCAAGAGGCTGCGCGGCCTGCCGCCGGCACTCAAGGCCGTGCTGGAACAGATCCCGGCCAGCGCCCACCCCATGGACGTGATGCGCACCGGCGCCTCCATGCTCGGCAACCTGGAGACCGAGGAGAGCTTCGATCAGCAGCAGGACGTCTCTGACCGCCTGCTGGCGGTGCTGCCCTCGATCATCTGCTACTGGTACCGCTTCAGCCATGACGGCGTGCGCATCGACACCGAGACCGACGACGACTCGGTGGGTGCGCACTTCCTGCACCTGCTGCGCGACGAGGCGCCCTCGGAGCTCCACGCCCGGGTGATGAACGTCTCGCTGATCCTCTACGCCGAACACGAGTTCAACGCCTCGACCTTCACCGCCCGGGTCTGTGCCTCGACCCTCTCCGATTTGCACTCCTGCGTCACCGGGGCCATCGGCTCGCTGCGCGGCCCGCTGCACGGTGGCGCCAACGAGGCGGCCATGGCGATGATCGAGCACTGGACCTCGCCCGACGAGGCCGAGCGCGAGATCCTCGGCATGCTCGAGCGAAAGGAGAAGATCATGGGCTTCGGCCATGCCATCTATCGCGAGTCCGACCCGCGCAACGCCATCATCAAGCAGTGGTCGAAAAAGCTCGCCGATGACGTGGGCGACACGGTGCTCTACCCGGTCTCCAAGCGGGTAGAGGCGGTGATGTGGCGCGAGAAGAAGCTGTTCTGCAATGCCGACTTCTTCCACGCCAGCGCCTACCACTTCATGGACATCCCCACCAAGCTGTTCACGCCGATCTTCGTCTGCTCGCGGGTCACCGGCTGGTGCGCCCATGTCTTCGAGCAGCGCGCCAACAACCGCATCATTCGCCCCAGCGCCGACTACGTCGGGCCGGAGCACAGCGAGTGGGTGCCGCTGGAGGAGCGCGACTGATTCAGCGTCGGGCCCGGGTGTGATGCCGATCATATCGGCGCTCCCCGGGCCACTCCTCCCGCCGTTCCCTTCTGGCCCACGCTTCTGACGCCCCACGGATGCCTGATCATGAATACCGAGTACCGCAAGCCGCTTCCCGGCACCGACCTGGACTACTTCGATGCGCGCGCCGCCGTCGAGGCGATCCGCCCCGGCGCCTATGACCGCCTTCCCTACACCTCCCGGGTGCTGGCCGAACAACTGGTGCGTCGCTGCGACCCCGAGGAACTCACCGAGGCCCTCAAGCAGCTGATCGAGCGCCGCCGCGACCTGGACTTCCCCTGGTACCCGGCGCGGGTGGTGTGTCATGACATCCTCGGCCAGACCGCACTCGTCGACCTGGCCGGGCTGCGCGACGCCATCGCCGAGCAGGGCGGTGACCCCGCCAAGGTCAACCCGGTGGTGCCGACTCAGTTGATCGTCGACCACTCGCTCGCCGTGGAGCACGCCGGCTTCGAGCCGGACGCCTTCGACAAGAACCGCGCCATCGAGGATCGCCGCAACGAGGATCGCTTCCACTTTATCGAGTGGACCAAGACCGCCTTCGAGAACGTCGACGTCATCCCCGCCGGCAACGGCATCATGCACCAGATCAACCTGGAGAAGATGTCGCCGGTGGTACAGGCCCGCCCCGATGAGACTGGCAAGCGCGTGGCCTACCCGGACACCTGCGTGGGTACCGACAGCCACACCCCGCATATCGACTGCCTGGGGGTGATCGCCATCGGCGTCGGCGGCCTGGAGGCCGAGACCGTGATGCTGGGCCGTCCCTCCATGATGCGCCTGCCGGATATCGTCGGCGTGGCACTGACCGGCCAGCGTCAGCCGGGCATCACCGCCACCGATATCGTCCTGGCGATCACCGAGTTCCTGCGCCAGGAGCGGGTGGTCGGGGCCTACCTGGAGTTCTTCGGCGAGGGGGCTCGGAGCCTGACTATCGGCGACCGCGCCACCATCTCCAATATGACGCCGGAGTATGGTGCCTCCGCGGCGATGTTCTATATCGACGAGCAGACCCTCGACTACCTGACGCTCACCGGCCGCGAGCCGGAGCAGGTCGCGCTGGTCGAGACCTACGCCAAACAGACCGGCCTGTGGGCCGACAGCCTGAGCGAGGCTCAGTACGAGCGGGTGCTGACCTTCGATCTGTCCAGCGTCGAGCGCAACCTGGCCGGCCCCTCCAACCCCCATCGCCGGCTGCCCACCAGCGCCCTGGTCGAGCGCGGTATCGCCGTGGACCTGGACCGCGCACTGGCCGAGGAGCGGGAGGGCAGGATGCCCGATGGCGCGGTAATCATCGCCGCCATCACCAGCTGCACCAACACCTCCAACCCGCGCAACGTGGTGGCCGCGGGCCTCTTGGCCAAGAAGGCCAACGAATTGGGCCTGGTGCGCAAGCCCTGGGTGAAGTCGTCGTTTGCGCCGGGCTCCAAGGTCGCGCGTCTCTACCTGGAAGAAGCGGGCCTGCTGCCCGAGCTGGAGAAGCTCGGCTTCGGTATCGTCGCCTACGCCTGCACCACCTGTAACGGCATGTCCGGGGCGCTCGATCCGGCGATCCAGCAGGAGATCATCGACCGCGACCTCTACGCCACCGCGGTGCTCTCCGGTAACCGCAACTTCGACGGCCGCATCCACCCCTACGCCAAGCAGGCCTTCCTGGCCTCGCCGCCGCTGGTGGTGGCCTACGCCATCGCCGGCACCGTGCGCTTCGATATCGAGCAGGACGTGCTCGGCCATGACCCCGACGGCAACCCGGTGACCCTCAAGGAGCTCTGGCCCTCCGACGAGGAGATCGACGCCATCGTCAATGAGTTCGTCAAGCCGGAGCAGTTCCAGCGGGTCTATATCCCGATGTTCGACCTGGGGGCGGTGGACGCGGCCGAGAGCCCGCTCTATGACTGGCGTCCGCAGAGCACCTATATCCGTCGTCCGCCCTACTGGGAAGGCACCATGGCGGCGGTGCGCGGGCTCAAGGGCATGCGGCCCCTGGCGATCCTCCCGGACAACATCACCACCGACCACCTGTCGCCGTCGAATGCCATCATGAGGGACAGCGCGGCGGGGGAGTACCTGCACCAGATGGGCCTGCCGGAGGAGGACTTCAACTCCTATGCGACCCACCGGGGCGATCACCTCACCGCCCAGCGGGCGACCCTGGCCAACCCCAAGCTGTTCAACGAGATGGTCCGCGACGAGGCCGGCGAGGTGATCCAGGGGTCGCTGGCGCGCATCGAGCCGGAAGGCGAGGTGATGCGCATGTGGGAGGCGATCGAGACCTACATGAACCGCAAGCAGCCGCTGATCGTCATCGCCGGCGCCGATTACGGCCAGGGCTCGTCCCGGGACTGGGCGGCCAAGGGCGTGGCGCTCGCCGGGGTCGAGGCCATCGTCGCCGAAGGCTTCGAGCGCATCCACCGCACCAACCTGATCGGCATGGGCGTGATGCCGCTGCAGTTCGAGGGGGGCACCACCCGCCATACCCTGCGGCTCGACGGTACCGAGACCTATGACGTGGAGGGGACGCCGGCGCCCCGCGCCAGGCTCGAGTTGGTGATCCATCGCCAGACCGGCGAGGTCGATCGGGTGCCGGTGATCTGTCGCCTGGATACCGCCGAGGAGGTCTCCGTCTACTCCGCCGGCGGTGTGCTGCAGCGCTTCGCCAAGGACTTCCTGGAAGGGGTAGAGAGTGAGGGGGTGAGCGCATGAGCCAGGCAGCCCAGACTCATGGTGCACAGCTCCGCATTCCCGCCACCTATCTGCGCGGCGGCACCAGCAAGGGCGTCTTCTTCCGGCTCGATGACCTGCCGGAAGCCGCTCGGGTGCCCGGGGAGGCGCGGGATCGCCTGCTGCTGCGGGTGATCGGCAGCCCCGACCCCTACGGCAAGCAGATCGACGGCATGGGCGGCGCCACCTCCAGCACCAGCAAGACGGTGATCCTCTCCCAAAGCGAGCGTCCCGACCACGATGTGGACTACCTCTTCGGTCAGGTGGCCATCGACAAGGCCTTCGTCGACTGGAGCGGCAACTGCGGCAACCTCTCCGCCGCCGTGGGCCCCTTCGCCGTGGCCAACGGCCTGGTGGACCCGGCACGTATTCCCGATAACGGCGTGGCGGAGGTGCGCATCTGGCAGGCCAATATCGGCAAGACCATCGTCTGCCGGGTGCCGATCACCAACGGTCGGGTGCAGGAGAGCGGCGACTTCGAGCTCGACGGCGTGACCTTTCCCGCCGCCGAGGTGCCGGTGGCCTTCAAGGACCCGGCGGACGGGGAGGGCGCCATCTTCCCTACCGGTAACCCGGTCGATGACCTGGAGGTGCCGATCGAGGTGGTGGAGGGGGGCGTCCTCAAGGCGACCCTGATCAATGCCGGTATCCCGACCATCTTTATCAATGCCGCCGATATCGGTTATGCCGGTACCGAATTGCAGGAGGCGATCAATGGCGACCCGGCGGCGCTGGCGCGCTTCGAGACGATCCGCGCCCATGGGGCGGTGAAGATGGGCCTGATCGCCGACCTCAGTGAGGCGGCCAATCGCCAGCACACCCCCAAGGTGGCCTTCGTGGCGCCGCCCGCGGATTACCTCGCCTCCAGCGGCAAGGCGGTGAAGGCGGAGGAGATCGACCTGCTGGTGCGGGCACTCTCCATGGGCAAGCTGCACCACGCCATGATGGGGACCGCGGCGGTGGCCATCGCCGCGGCGGCGGCCATCGAGGGCACCCTGGTCAACCGGGCCGCCGGCGGCGGCCAGCCCAACGCCGTCACCTTCGGCCACCCCTCCGGCACCCTGCGGGTGGGGGCCGAGGCGAGCCTCGAAGACGGGCGCTGGGTCATCGATCAGGCGGTGATGAGCCGCAGCGCCCGAGTGCTGATGGAGGGATGGGTGCGCGTGCCCGCGGACACCCTCTAACCCTTCTCGCTCCTCGCCAGTGCCTCCCTCACGCCCCGGCCGATGGCCGGGGCGTTTCCTATAGTGAGGGCAAACCCGTGGATTCCAGGAGGGCAGCATGACGACCACCGTGGAGGCCAATCGACGCCCGGACTATGACCCGGAGCTGCAGCGCATCGCCGATTATGTGCTGGACTACCGGATCGACAGCGAGGCGGCCTGGGAGACCGCGCGGCTGTGCCTGATGGATAGCCTGGGGTGTGCCCTGCTGGCGCTGCGCTTCCCGGAGTGTACCAAGCACCTGGGCCCCCTGGTGGAAGGCACCCTGGTCCCCCAGGGGGCGCGAGTGCCGGGGACCAGCCTGCGTCTCGACCCGGTCAAGGCGGCCTGGGATATCGGCTGCCTGGTGCGCTGGCTCGATTACAACGACACCTGGTTGGCGGCGGAGTGGGGGCATCCCTCCGATAACCTGGGGGCCATCCTGGCGGTGGCGGATCACCTCTCCCAGCGGCGCCTGGTCCGGGGCGAGGCACCGCTGGTCATGCGTGATGTCCTCGATGCCATGATCCGCGCCCACGAGGTCCAGGGCGTGCTGGCGCTGGAAAATGCCTTCAACCGGGTCGGCCTCGACCACGTCGTACTGGTCAAGGTGGCCTCCACGGCGGTGGCCGCCAGGCTGATGGGGGCCGATCGCGAGCAGATGCTCGCGGCGCTCTCCCACGCCTGGGTGGATGGCCAGAGCCTGCGCACCTACCGGCATGCGCCCAATGCCGGGTCCCGCAAGAGCTGGGCGGCGGGAGACGCCGCTTCGCGGGGCGTGCGCCTGGCGGATATCGCCCGGCGCGGCGAGATGGGCATTCCGGGGGCGCTTAGCGCGCCCCAGTGGGGCTTCTATGACGTGCTGTTCAGCAAGACCAACCGGGATCAGGCCCTCAAGCCCGAAGACGCGCGTCGCTTTTCCCTTCCCCGGGAGTTCGGCAGCTATGTGATGGAGCGGGTCCTCTTCAAGCTCAGCTTCCCGGCGGAGTTCCATGCCCAGACCGCCTGCGAGGCGGCGGTGGCCCTGCATCCCCAGGTGAAGGGTCGCTTCGAGGAGATCGAGCGCATCGTCATCACCACCCAGGAGTCGGCGATTCGCATCATCTCCAAGTCCGGGGCGCTGGCCAACCCCGCCGATCGGGATCACTGCCTGCAGTATATGGTGGCGGTCCCCCTGATTTTCGGCGAGCTCAGTGCCGAGCATTACGAGGATGCCTTCCATGCCGCCCACCCGCTGATCGATGAGCTGCGCGAGCGGATGGAGGTGGTGGAGGAGCCTCGCTATAGCCGCGACTACCTGGATCCCGACAAGCGTTCCATCGCCAATGCCGTCCAGGTGTTCTTCGCCGATGGCTCCGCCACCCAGCCGGTGGCCGTGGAATATCCCATCGGGCACCGCAGGCGACGAGCCGAAGGCGTACCGGCCCTGGAGGCCAAGTTCCGGCACCAACTGGCCACGCGTTTTCCACCCCGACGCTGCGAGCAATTGATGGCCCTGTGTCGAGATCAGGAGCAACTGGAGGCCATGTCGGTCCCCCATTTCATGGATCTCTGGATGATCTAATGACGGATCTTGATGTGCGTCATGGTCGATATCGCCAGCCTGTTCTATATTTTTATGGATGGGGGCTTGCAGGGCCCCGGGGAAATCCGTAAAGTACGCATCCGCTGCCGGCGACGGACATCGTCACCGGCGGCAATGAGTGGCAAAAGTGCTTGTTTCTGTTGGGGTTTTCGAAACCCTCTCGCGAAAATCGAGATTGACAGAGCGGCCGGATGCGGTAGAATGCATCGCCACACCGACCGGCCCGTCGCCGGCTCGGATGACCGCAGGTCGCTGCTTCGCAGCCCGCCTCGGGGTCGCCGAGCAGGGCTTGACAGCAGCGGCCGAATCGGTAGAATATCGCTTCCTCGCAGCGGCGTCGCAACAGCGACCGAAGCGAGACGCTCCACTCTTTTAGAGAGCCCGGAGCCGCTCTTTAACAATCGATCAGGTAATTCATGTGGGCGCTTGTCGGTGAGGCGGTGAGAAGTCACCAAATCATCAAGGCAAGCGACTCGTCAAAGATCTTCGGGTCTTTTTGAGAACGTTTGAACCTTGAGCCAAGTTTGGTTCGCTTTTGTTGCCTTCGGGTGACAAGTAAGAACCACAATGATTTTAAACTGAAGAGTTTGATCATGGCTCAGATTGAACGCTGGCGGCAGGCCTAACACATGCAAGTCGAGCGGAAACGATGGGAGCTTGCTTCCAGGCGTCGAGCGGCGGACGGGTGAGTAATGCATAGGAATCTGCCCGATAGTGGGGGATAACGTGGGGAAACTCACGCTAATACCGCATACGTCCTACGGGAGAAAGCAGGGGATCTTCGGACCTTGCGCTATCGGATGAGCCTATGTCGGATTAGCTAGTTGGTGAGGTAACGGCTCACCAAGGCGACGATCCGTAGCTGGTCTGAGAGGATGATCAGCCACACTGGGACTGAGACACGGCCCAGACTCCTACGGGAGGCAGCAGTGGGGAATATTGGACAATGGGGGAAACCCTGATCCAGCCATGCCGCGTGTGTGAAGAAGGCCTTCGGGTTGTAAAGCACTTTCAGCGAGGAAGAAGGCCTGAGGGCTAATACCCTTCAGGAAGGACATCACTCGCAGAAGAAGCACCGGCTAACTCCGTGCCAGCAGCCGCGGTAATACGGAGGGTGCGAGCGTTAATCGGAATTACTGGGCGTAAAGCGCGCGTAGGTGGCTTGATAAGCCGGTTGTGAAAGCCCCGGGCTCAACCTGGGAACGGCATCCGGAACTGTCAGGCTAGAGTGCAGGAGAGGAAGGTAGAATTCCCGGTGTAGCGGTGAAATGCGTAGAGATCGGGAGGAATACCAGTGGCGAAGGCGGCCTTCTGGACTGACACTGACACTGAGGTGCGAAAGCGTGGGTAGCAAACAGGATTAGATACCCTGGTAGTCCACGCCGTAAACGATGTCGACTAGCCGTTGGGTTCCTTGAGAACTTTGTGGCGCAGTTAACGCGATAAGTCGACCGCCTGGGGAGTACGGCCGCAAGGTTAAAACTCAAATGAATTGACGGGGGCCCGCACAAGCGGTGGAGCATGTGGTTTAATTCGATGCAACGCGAAGAACCTTACCTACCCTTGACATCGTGCGAACTTTCCAGAGATGGATTGGTGCCTTCGGGAACGCACAGACAGGTGCTGCATGGCTGTCGTCAGCTCGTGTTGTGAAATGTTGGGTTAAGTCCCGTAACGAGCGCAACCCTTGTCCCTATTTGCCAGCGATTCGGTCGGGAACTCTAGGGAGACTGCCGGTGACAAACCGGAGGAAGGTGGGGACGACGTCAAGTCATCATGGCCCTTACGGGTAGGGCTACACACGTGCTACAATGGTCGGTACAAAGGGTTGCGATACCGCGAGGTGGAGCTAATCCCATAAAGCCGGTCTCAGTCCGGATCGGAGTCTGCAACTCGACTCCGTGAAGTCGGAATCGCTAGTAATCGTGAATCAGAATGTCACGGTGAATACGTTCCCGGGCCTTGTACACACCGCCCGTCACACCATGGGAGTGGACTGCACCAGAAGTGGTTAGCTTAACCTTCGGGGGAGCGATCACCACGGTGTGGTTCATGACTGGGGTGAAGTCGTAACAAGGTAGCCGTAGGGGAACCTGCGGCTGGATCACCTCCTTAAACGACGACTGCCGCCTGCCGGCAAGTGCTCACATGAATTGCCTGATTGTTTCAGAGCAAGTGCTCTTTAAAAATATGAATCATGCTGACAAATTGAAGATACGTCTCAAGCGTATCCGGCAATTATCGTACCAATCGCGACCAGACCCCTTCGGGTTATATGGTCAAGCGATTAAGCGCATACGGTGGATGCCTTGGCAGCCAGAGGCGATGAAGGACGTTGTAGCCTGCGATAAGGTTCGGTGAGGTGGCAAACAACCTGTGACCCGGACATTTCCGAATGGGGAAACCCACTCATCACAAGATGAGTATCCTGCACTGAATCCATAGGTGCAGGAGGCGAACCGGGGGAACTGAAACATCTAAGTACCCCGAGGAAAAGAAATCAACCGAGATTCCCCAAGTAGCGGCGAGCGAACGGGGACCAGCCCTTAAGCTGGTGACTGGTTAGGCGAACGCGTTGGGAAACGCGACCATAGTGGGTGATAGTCCCGTAGCCGAAAACCTGATCCAGTGAAATCGAGTAGGTCGGGGCACGTGAAACCTTGACTGAAGACGGGGGGACCATCCTCCAAGGCTAAATACTCCTGGCTGACCGATAGTGAACCAGTACCGTGAGGGAAAGGCGAAAAGAACCCCGGAGAGGGGAGTGAAATAGATCCTGAAACCGTATGCGTACAAGCAGTGGGAGCAGACTCGTTCTGTGACCGCGTACCTTTTGTATAATGGGTCAGCGACTTATATTCAGTGGCGAGCTTAACCGTATAGGGGAGGCGTAGGGAAACCGAGTCTTAACTGGGCGACCAGTCGCTGGATATAGACCCGAAACCGGGCGATCTATCCATGAGCAGGTTGAAGGTTGAGTAACATCAACTGGAGGACCGAACCAGGATCTGTTGAAAAAGATTTGGATGACTTGTGGATCGGAGTGAAAGGCTAATCAAGCCCGGAGATAGCTGGTTCTCCTCGAAAGCTATTTAGGTAGCGCCTCACGTATCACCGCCGGGGGTAGAGCACTGTTTCGGCTAGGGGGCCATCCCGGCTTACCAACCCGAGGCAAACTCCGAATACCGGTGAGTGCAGCGTGGGAGACACACGGCGGGTGCTAACGTCCGTCGTGAAAAGGGAAACAACCCAGACCGTCAGCTAAGGCCCCAAAATCCTGGTTAAGTGGGAAACGATGTGGGAAGGCTTAGACAGCTAGGAGGTTGGCTTAGAAGCAGCCATCCTTTAAAGAAAGCGTAATAGCTCACTAGTCGAGTCGGCCTGCGCGGAAGATGTAACGGGGCTCAAACCAGGTGCCGAAGCTACGGGTTCGTCGAATGACGAGCGGTAGAGGAGCGTCGTGTAAGCCGATGAAGGTGGGTTGAGAAGCCCGCTGGAGGTATCACGAGTGCGAATGCTGACATGAGTAACGATAAGGGGAGTGAAAAACTCCCCCGCCGGAAGACCAAGGGTTTCTGTTCGACGCTAATCGGAGCAGAGTGAGTCGGCCCCTAAGGCGAGGCCGAAAGGCGTAGTCGATGGGAAACGGGTCAATATTCCCGTACCTCACAGAATTGCGATGGGGGGACGAAGAAGGCTAGGTGAGCCAGGCGTTGGTTGTCCTGGTGAAAGTCAGTAGGCCGAGATCTTAGGCAAATCCGGGATCTCAAGGCCGAGAGACGAGACGAACAGACTACGGTCTGGAAGTCATTGATGCCACGCTTCCAGGAAAAGCCTCTAAGCTTCAGATTCTGTGAGACCGTACCCCAAACCGACACAGGTGGTCAGGTAGAGAATACCAAGGCGCTTGAGAGAACTCGGGTGAAGGAACTAGGCAAAATGGTGCCGTAACTTCGGGAGAAGGCACGCCGGCGTAGTGTGAACACCCCGCGGTGGAAGCACGAACCGGTCGAAGATACCAGGTGGCTGCAACTGTTTATTAAAAACACAGCACTCTGCAAACGCGCAAGCGGACGTATAGGGTGTGACGCCTGCCCGGTGCCGGAAGGTTAATTGATGGTGTTAGGCTCCGGCCGAAGCTCCTGATCGAAGCCCCGGTAAACGGCGGCCGTAACTATAACGGTCCTAAGGTAGCGAAATTCCTTGTCGGGTAAGTTCCGACCTGCACGAATGGCGTAATGATGGCCACACTGTCTCCACCCGAGACTCAGTGAAATTGAAATCGCAGTGAAGATGCTGTGTACCCGCGGCTAGACGGAAAGACCCCGTGAACCTTTACTATAGCTTCACACTGGACGCTGATGTTGCTTGTGTAGGATAGCTGGGAGGCTTGGAAACCCGGACGCCAGTTCGGGTGGAGCCAACCTTGAAATACCAGCCTGGCATCATTGGCGTTCTAACTCAGCCCCGTCATCCGGGGCGAGGACAGTGTGTGGTGGGTAGTTTGACTGGGGCGGTCTCCTCCCAAAGAGTAACGGAGGAGCACGAAGGTACCCTCAGCACGGTCGGAAATCGTGCATTGAGTGCAAGAGCATAAGGGTGCTTGACTGCGAGACAGACACGTCGAGCAGGTACGAAAGTAGGTTCTAGTGATCCGGTGGTTCTGTATGGAAGGGCCATCGCTCAACGGATAAAAGGTACTCCGGGGATAACAGGCTGATACCGCCCAAGAGTTCACATCGACGGCGGTGTTTGGCACCTCGATGTCGGCTCATCACATCCTGGGGCTGAAGTCGGTCCCAAGGGTATGGCTGTTCGCCATTTAAAGTGGTACGCGAGCTGGGTTTAGAACGTCGTGAGACAGTTCGGTCCCTATCTGCCGTGGGCGTCGGAAGTTTGAGAAGAGCTGCTCCTAGTACGAGAGGACCGGAGTGGACGCACCTCTGGTGTTCCGGTTGTCACGCCAGTGGCATTGCCGGGTAGCTATGTGCGGACAGGATAACCGCTGAAAGCATCTAAGCGGGAAGCCCCCTTCAAGATGAGACTTCCCTGAGGCCTTGCGCCTCCTAAAGGGTCCAGCAAGACTAGCTGGTTGATAGGTCGGGTGTGGAAGCGCTGCGAGGCGTTGAGCTAACCGATACTAATGGCCCGTGAGGCTTGACCATATAACCCCAAGGGGTTTGCGCGACAGGTACGCGCCGGATACGTGAGACGATCCTCAACAGCATGATTCATAAGGCGGGTTGCGACACGCACGCAGCCGGCCACCGTTTACGCCTGACGACCATAGCGAGTGGGAACCACCTGATCCCATGCCGAACTCAGCAGTGAAACCGCTCAGCGCCGATGGTAGTGTGGGGTCTCCCCATGCGAGAGTAGGTCATCGTCAGGCACTTATTCAGAAACCCCAGCCAATGGCTGGGGTTTCGTCGTTCAGGGGCCTCCCATGGAGAGTAGCGGAACGCCGCCCGGATCCTCGTCAGGCACTTATTCAGAGAAAACCCCAGCTTCTAACGAGGCTGGGTTTTTTATGATTTCTGAAATCTGATTCGAGGGCGTGGCCGGGGCCATCGCGACCGGCTTTGCCTGGACGGCGAAGGTGCTGGGCTCCTATTTTCAGTGGCTGCTGCTGGTGACCTTCTTCGTGGCCGTCGGGGTGGCGTTATCGCCGGCCGCACGCGCCCGGGTGGGAAATCTCGACAGCCCGGAGATAAGTACCTTCAAGTGGCTGTCGATCATCATGTGCACCCTGCTGGCCGGGGGAGGGGTCTTCTTCGCCGCCGGTGAGCCTATCTACCACTTCGTGGTGACGCCGCCGGCCTTCGAGACCGAGGCGGGCAGCGTCGAGGCGGTGAGTGGTGCCCTGGCGCAATCCTTTATGCACTGGGGCTTCCTGGCCTGGGCGGTACTGGGTTCCCTGACCGCCGTGGTGTTGGCCCATGCCCACTACGTTTGCGGGCTCCCCCTGCAGCCGCGTACCCTTCTGGTGCCGGTCCTCGGCGAGCGTTTGATGCGCGGCCCCCTGGGAGGGGTGGTGGATGCCTGCTGCGTGATCACCGTGGTGGCGGGGACCGTGGGGCCGATCGGCTTCCTGGCCACCCAGGTCAGCTTCGGTCTGCATGAGTTGGTGGGGATCTCCCAGGGCTATGGCACCCAGTTGATCATCCTCGCCGTGCTGGCCAGTGTCTATGTGGCCTCGGCGATGAGCGGCATCCAGCGGGGAATTCAGCTGTTGAGTCGCTTCAATGTCCTCCTGGCCCTGGCCATCGCCCTGGTGATCTTCTTTTTCGGGCCGACACTGTTCCTGATCAATGCCTATACCCAGAGCATGGGGGCCTATGTCACCTCCTTCTTTACCATGGCCACCATGACCGCGGAGACGGCGCCGGCCTGGTGGATGCAGTGGTGGACGGTGTTCTTCTTCGCCTGGTTTATCGGCTATGGACCGCTGATGGCGATCTTCGTGGCGCGGATCTCCCGGGGGCGCACCATTCGCCAGATGATCCTGGCCGTGGCCGTGTTGGCGCCTATCGCCACTACGCTATGGTTCACCCTGCTGGGGGGCTCGGGCATTCACTATCAACTGAGCGGCGCCATCGATCTTACCGAGGCGCTGAATAACTTCCAGTTCGACGTGGCGACCCTGACCGTGGCCCAAGCCTTGCCGGGAGGCGCCGGGATGGCTCTGGCGATCCTGCTGCTGACCTCTATCTTCGTGGCCACCACCGGGGACTCCATGAGTTACTCGATCTCGGTAGTGGCTACCGGCCACGATGCACCGAGTCCGATGGTTCGCGCCTTCTGGGGTATCGCCATGGCGCTGATGGCGGCCATTCTGCTCTATATGGGAGCGGGCCAGATCGGCGCCCTGCAGCAGTTTATCGTGATCACCGCGATCCCGGTCTCCCTGGTGCTGCTGCCTTCACTCTGGACCGGGCCCCAGGCGGCCCTGGCCATGGCGCGTGAGCAGGGCATCCTCCTGGACCAGTAACAGCTCAGATGCGCATGCGAAGACGCCCGGCCATTGGCCGGGCGTCTTGCGTTGGGGGAGTGATTAACTCGCCTCCCCTGATCGAGCGCATCAAGGAGGGGATTAGCCCATGCCCTGATCGATCATGGCATCGGCAACCTTGCGGAAACCCGCGCAGCTTGAGAGGGCGCCCAGTATGGGGGAGGTGGTTTACCCCACGCCCTGCTCGATCATGGCATCGGCAACCTTGCGGACACCCGTGCCGCTTGAGAGGGCGCCCAGTATGGGGGAGGTGTTTACCCCACGCCCTGCTCGATCATGGCATCGGCGACCTTGCGGACACCCGTGCCGCTTGAGAGGGCGCCCAGTATGGGGGAGGTGGTTTACCCCATGCCCTGATCGATCATGGCATCGGCAACCTTGCGGACACCCGTGCCGCTTGAGAGGGCGCCCAGCATGGGGGAGGTGTTTACCCCACGCCCTGCTCGATCATGGCATCGGCGACCTTGCGGACACCCGTGCCGCTTGAGAGGGCGCCCAGTATGGGGGAGGTGGTTTACCCCATGCCCTGATCGATCATGGCATCGGCAACCTTGCGGAAACCCGTGCCGCTTGAGAGGGCGCCCAGTATGGGGGAGGTGTTTACCCCACGCCCTGCTCGATCATGGCATCGGCGACCTTGCGGAAACCCGCAATGTTCGCGCCCAGCACCAGGTTATGGGGCTGGCCGAACTCCTTGGCGGTGTCGGCACAGCGCTGGTAGATATCGGCCATGATGGACTGCAGCTTCTCGTCCACCTTCTCCAGGCTCCACTGTTGCATGCTGCTGTTCTGGGCCATCTCCAACTGACTGGTGGCCACGCCGCCGGCATTGGCGGCCTTGCCGGGACCGTAGTCGATGCGCGCCTCCAGGAAGCGATCCACGGCGCCGGCGGTGGAGGCCATATTGGAGCCTTCACTGATGGCGCGCACACCATTGGCCAGCATCGCCTCGGCGTCCGCTTCGGTCACTTCGTTCTGGGTGGCGGAGGGGAAGGCCAGCTCGCCCGGGATGCGCCATACCGCATGGCCGTCGGACGGATAGTCCTGGGCATCGATATAGGTGGCATCCGGATGATGCTCCACGTATTCACGCAGGGAGGTGCGCTTGACCTCCTTGAGCAACTTGAGGGTATCGAGCTGGATGCCACTCGGGTCATGGATGCTGCCCTGGGAGTCGGAGCAGGTCACCGGGCGGGCGCCGAGCTGGTAGAGCTTCTCGATGGTGTAGATGGCCACGTTGCCGGCGCCGGAGACCAGGCAGGACTTGCCGTCGAGGGTGTCGCCGCGGGCGGCCAGCATGTTCTGGGCGAAATAGACCGCGCCATAGCCGGTCGCTTCCTTGCGGCCCAGGGAGCCACCCCAGTTGAGGCCCTTGCCGGTCAGCACGCCTTCGTAGCGGCCGGTCAGGCGCTTGTACTGGCCGAACAGGTAACCGATCTCGCGGCCGCCGACGCCGATATCTCCGGCCGGCACATCGGTGGTGGGGCCGATATGGCGATAGAGTTCGTTCATAAAGGCCTGGCAGAAGCGCATGATCTCACGATCCGACTTGCCCTTGGGGTCGAAATCGGAGCCGCCCTTGCCGCCGCCGATGGGCAGGCCGGTCAGGGCATTCTTGAAGATCTGCTCGAAGCCCAGGAACTTGATGATGCCGGCGTTGACGCTGGGGTGAAAGCGCAGGCCACCCTTGTAGGGGCCGAGTGACGAGTTGAACTGGATGCGGTAGCCCTTGTTCACCCGCACCTTACCGCTGTCGTCCTGCCAGCAGACCCGGAACATGATCTGGCGCTCGGGCTCGACGATACGCTCGATGATGCTGTGATCGTGGTAGTGGGGGTCCTTGTCGAGCAGGAGGCGCAGGCTATCGAGGACCTCTTCGGCGGCCTGGTAGAACTCGGTTTGGGCGGGGCTGGTGCGCTTGAGGCGTTCCAGGGTGTCGTGCACGTAGGGCATGGGGGTGTCCTGTCGGTGGCGCTAAGAGTGAGCGACCGCATGGGATCGCTATCGTTATGAAAAGACTTTTCACTTGGCGCACCAATATAATGCAATGCACCCTTATGCAGCAACTGTATGGGTTATGCGGGGAATGTACGGCAATATGAGCCAAAATCACTTCAATTCCCCGAAATAGTCTGCACCAATGTAATGCATCGAGTGTTTTTCATAGATGGTTTTTCAACGATGGGCGAGGTGAGGAACGACTCTGGTAGACTGTTCTCGTCCGTTGATTTCGCTGGAGGCGTTCGTGACCCTGACCACCCCGGCCCTGTTGTTTCCGGCCATTTCCCTGCTGCTGCTTGCCTATACCAATCGCTTCCTGACCCTGGCCCAGTTGATTCGCAAGCTGGCCGATGAGGAGCGGGATCAGCACCACGAAGTGGCCGCCCGGCAGATCCTGATGCTGCGGCAGCGCATCAGCCTGACCAAGCGCATGCAACTGGCCGGGGTGTTGAGCTTCCTGCTCTGCACCCTGTCGATGTTCGCGCTCTTTCTCTCCCTGGAAATGCTGGGCATGGTGTTGTTCGGCATCAGTCTGTTGAGCCTGTCGGTGTCACTGATCTTCTCCTTGTGGGAGGTCACCATCTCGACCAATGCCCTGAACGTGCAGCTGCAGGATATCGAGGCCCTCAAGCAGTCCCGGGGCTCGCGGCGTTGACCTCGACGTGGTGGCGATGGGCGCTTAGACTTGGCGGCCCTACAACAGGAGGTCGCCGTGATTCCCCAGCATCTGCTGCTCTTGTGTCGTCCCGGTTTCGAGCATGATCTGGCCGCCGAGGTCAGCGACAAGGCCGCCGCCCTGGGCTGGGCCGGCGAGACGACGTTTGCCGCCAATGGAGGCGTGGTCGATTTCCGGGGCGCTGGTGAGACGCCGATCAATGGCCTGCACCGTGAATTACCCCTGGCCGACCTGGTCTTTGCCCGCCAGTCCCTGGTGGCGCTACCTCCCCTGGTCGGGCTCTCTCGGGAGGACCGCCTGTCGCCGATCCTCGAGCAGGTCCAGGCCAGCGGCTGGAGCTTCGAGTCGATCTGGCACGAGACGCCGGACACCAACGACGGCAAGGCCCTGGTGGGGCTTAGCAAGGCGCTGGATCGGCCCCTGACGTCGCTGCTCAAGAAGCGCGGTGCCCTGCGTCGCAAGGCCGGCGGGCGGCGCCTGCACCTGCTGTGGACGGCGGGGGATGCGGTGCAGCTCGGTATCAGCTTCCCCGGCAATCGCAGCGAGCATCCCGGGGGGATCGTGCGCTTGCGCTTCCCCAAGGCGGCGCCGAGCCGCTCGACCCTCAAGCTGGAGGAGGCCTGGCACTGCTTCGTGCCCCGGGAGGAGTGGCCGGTGCGGCTGTACGAGGGCATGCAGGCGGCGGATCTCGGCGCGGCGCCCGGTGGCTGGACCTATCAGTTGGTGGCCCGTGGCATGCACGTCTACGCCATCGACAATGGCCCCATGGACAAGGCGCTGATGGCCAGCGGCCAGGTGGAGCACCTGCGCGAGGATGGTTTCGTCTGGGAGCCGCCGGGGCGCCTGGATTGGCTGGTCTGCGATATCGTCGACAAGCCGGCGCGGGTGATGGCGATGATCGAACGCTGGTTGCTGCGGCGCTGGTGTCGTGAGGCGGTATTCAATCTCAAGCTGCCGATGAAGCGGCGCTGGCAAGAGGTGGCGCGCTGCCTGGCGCATCTGGAGGCGAGCCTGGGCGAGGCGGGGGTCAGGGCCGAGCTGCGATGCCGCCACCTCTACCATGATCGGGAAGAGGTGACGGTGCATGTGCGCCTGCTGGACTGAGTCCGTTACCGGCGAGGGTGGTCGGCCTCAGTAATGCTCGTAGATGCGGATATGCTCGTCCTCGGTGAGCAGCGGCAGGATATGCTGCATGGCCTGCTGCCGCTCTGGACTGTTCTGCCAGTCACTCCAGGCGCTCAAGTCGCGCCACTGGGTGATCAGCAGGCGATGCTCCGGATGGTGGCGTTCGCGTAGGCTCTCCCCGGCGATAAAGCCGCGGGCATTGATGGAGGCACGCATGGCTTCCCGGGCCGCGGCATCGTATTCTTCTTCGAGCCCCGGCATGATCCGGCGCTCGATGATGATCTTGATCATGTTACAGCTCCCTATCCGGCTGGCCAAGCCGGCGACGACGTTCGAGGATACTCATGGCCGATATTGCCAATGACCTGCCCAAGGCGGATGCGCATCTGGACACCAGTGGACTCTATTGTCCCGAGCCGATCATGCTGATGCATAACCGGGTGCGTGACATGCGACCGGGGGAGGTGCTGGCGGTGACCGCCACCGATCCCGCCACCACCCGCGATATCCCCAAGTTCTGCAGCTTCCTGGGTCATGAATTGATCCACCAGTCCGAGCAGGGCGACACCTACACCTATCTTATCCGCTTGGGCTGAGGGTGCGCCATGGGGCGGCGTTAACGCCGCCTCTCGCCTACTTGGCCACCATCAGGGCCAGGGCCTCCAGGGTCACCGGATCCTCCTCCTTGATGCGGTTGGCGATCACCCGCTGGAAGAAGTAGACCACCCGGTGGCGGCTATGCCCCGGGTAGAGGCAGTCGTCGCCCATCAGCACCGGGGTGGAGGCGACGCGGTTCTCGTCGACCAGCAGGGCTTCCACCTCACCGTTGCTGTAGAGCCGCCAGCCGAATACCTGCTTGAGTTGCCAGGGGGTGTCGTCGTCGTCCATGCACAGGGCGTGGGTGCCCTGGTTATCGGGGAGTTGCTGGATCAGGGTGGTCTCGCCGGTCTCCTCGTAGTCGAAGTAGGCGGCGGCATGCTCGAGTTCGAAGACCTTGTGTTCGGGAGGACTGTAGAAGATTTCTTCGGTCTCCGGGTCCCGGTAGCCGATGAAGTGGCCATGCTCGGGGTCGTCGAGCTCATGGCAGGGGGTCAGGGCCTCCATCCAGGGCACCAGGCCCACGACTTCGCCATCCTCGCGAAGGCCCCAGGCCAGCAATGGCATGCCGTAGAGGGTGTCGGGGTCCGAGGCCAGGCGATAGAGCATCTCCAGGCCGTCGAGTTCGGGACAAAGGCGCAGCAATCGGCGCTTGGCCAGTTGCCGTTGTCGCATGGTCTCCAGGTCGATGACCTGGGCGGAGCGGGGGGACAGTGGGATACCCATGATTACCCTCCTTGCACGGCGTGGTCACGGCATCGGGTCGACCCCTGGGTCGCCCGCGAAGCGCCTCGGTTCACTATTAGCACAGTCGCTAGTGGAAAGTTAAGCCCCTTGATCCAGTCCGCAGGCCTGGCGGAGTCGATCCCAGAGTGCCTCGTGGGTGGCGTGGGCGGCCTGGAACTCGGCCCAGGGGGTGTCCGGGGTCTCCAGGGAGAACCAGCGTCGGTGATAATCCCGGATCGGGGCCCGGGCCACCTCATGGGCGTCATAGAGCCGATCCAGGGCGCCGAACCAGGCTTCAGTCTGCTCCGCCAGGGTGGTGATAAAGGGCTGAACCCGGGAGTTCAGCGGCTCCTCGCTGACCCGCCGCAGGGCATCGCGGTGCTCGCAGGCGGCGCCCTGGTGTAATTGCCTGGCCAGCAGGGCGTTGGTCTCCGCGAGGCGTTGATTGGTCAGCATCAGGGTGCGCAATAGCCGCGCGCTGAGCGGGCTCTCCTGGAGGGTCTTGAGGTGGCCCTCCAGGGTCGAGGTGTCCAGTTGCCAATCGCGATTGAACTGGTTGCGGGTCGCCGTCTCCAGGTAGTCCAGGGCGGCCAGGTGGGGGGCCAGGTCAGCGACCCCCCGGGGGGCCAGGGGGCGGCTGGCGCGGGAGAAGTTGCCGACCCATTCGCTGGAGCCGAGCAGGGTATTCCAGCCGACCCGGGCCAGCTGTTCGCCCTTGGTGGTGGTGAGGCGCTCGAGGCGCGCTCGATCCGCCTCGCCGAGTTCCTCGGCCACCTCGCTCTCCCGGCAGGCCTCCAGGCGCCGCCATAGCTCCAGTTCGTAGTGCCAGCGCTGGCTGGGTGGGGCGACACGGCCCAGGGTGCTGTTGCGCTCCGCCACCAGGGTGGTGATATGGCAGCGTCGCAGGGCATGCACATCGAGCAGCCCCTCGCGGGTCTCGGGAATCTCGAAGAGGCGCTCGCCCGGCTCGGGGAAGGCCGGGATATTGTCCGGCGGTGAGGGGCTGGGGGGTGGCGTGGCCAGGGCCTCGGCGAGCCGGCGCTGGTAGTCCACCAGCAGGGTGTCGCTGGCGCCCTGGCGGTCGCAGCCGGCCGACAGCAGGGCGGCTGCGATCATGGCAATCCTAGTCGCTTTGAGCCACATGGCGTCGTCCGTCGCTGACGGCCCGGCTGATCGCCTGCAGGCGCCAGCCCAGCAGCAGGGCCGCCACGCTCAGGCCGGCCACCAGACCGATCCAGTAGCCGTGCACGCCCAGCGGCTCCAGCCAGGGGCCCAGGCCGCGGGTGCCGAGCCAGTGGCCCCCGGCCAGCCCCACCAGCCAGTAGGAGATCAGGGTGAAGACCATGATGATGCGGGTGTCCTTGTAGCCGCGCAGGGCGCCGGCCATGGTCACCTGCAGCGAGTCCGAGACCTGATAGAGCATGGCCAGTACCACCAGGGAGAGGGCCAGGCGTTGCACCTCGGTATTGTGAGTGTAAAGGGCGATCACCGGTTCCGCGCCGAACCAGATGATCAGGTTGTTGAACAGCGCGATCCCCAGGCACACGGCGATGCCGTTCCAGGCCACGAAGCGTGCCCCCCGCAGGTTACCCGTTCCCAGGGTATTGCCGACCCGCACCGTCAGCGCCATGCCCAGCGACAGCGGCAGCATAAAGAGAATCGAGGTGAAGTTGAGCGCCACCTGGTGAGCCGCCACCGTCACCTCGCCGAAGCTGGCCACGAAGAGGGCGATCAGGGTAAAGAGGGTCACCTCGACGAAGATGGCCACGCCGATGGGGACCCCGACGACGAGCAGTTGCCGGATCAGGCGCCAGCTCGGCGGGGTGGGGGCGTGCCATAGCTCGATTTCGCGGAAGGTGCGGCTGCGCTGGGTGTAACGGCACATGGTCAGCCCCATGACCCACATGGAGAGCGCCGTGGCGATGCCGCAGCCCCAGGCGCCCAGTGCCGGCAGTTGCTGGATCGGCGTCGGTAGCCAGCCGCCGAACAGCCCGGTGAGGCCGGCGCCGCCGTAGATCAGCACGAAGTTACTGGGGATATTCACGCCCAGGCCCACCAGGCTGATGGTCAGGGAGGGACGGGTATGGTTCATGCCGTCGGAGAAGGCGCGCAGGGCCTGGAAGAGGGCCACCCCGGGCATGCCGAAGGCCACCGCCGACAGATAGGCCGCCGAGAGCTCCGCTACCGCCTCGGGAACCCCCATCAGGCGGAAGATCGGCATCACCGCGAACCACAGCAGCAGGGCGCCGATCAGCCCCAGGCAGAGTGCCACCCACAGCGCCTGGTGCACATTGGGGCGAATCCGCGCCTGGCGCCCGCCCCCCAGCAGTTGGGCGACGATGGGGGTAAGGCCCATCAGGGTGCCGGTCATGAACAGCATCAACGGCATCCATAGACTCGACCCCACCGAGACCGCGGCCAGGTCCGTGGCGCTCTGGCGCCCGGTCATCATCACATCGGTGACGCCCATGCCGGCCTGGGCCAGTTGGGCGCCACAGATTGGCAGGGCGAGACGCATCAATAGCGAGGTCTCCCGCCGGCTGCTGGCCAGCGGGGAGGAAGCGTGGCGTGCCAAGGTCGAACTCCTTTTAACAGGGCGTTCCGATAACGCCTGTCCATTCGGGCAAGACGGCCTAGTTTAGCAATAGCCGAGGATATTCGTCGCCGTCCCCGATCCCTATAATGTGGCCCATTTGCCAGCCGAGGAGAGACCGTGGAGCACCGCCTCGACGACGTGATCGCCCTGTTCGATGGGCTCTTCGCCGATACCTATGCGACCCGCCTGGTGCGCGGCGGCGACGAGCCGCTCTACCGCCCCGCGGATGCGCACTGCCCCTACCATCGGGTGATCTTCGCCCGGGGCTTCTATGCCAGTGCCCTGCACGAGATCAGCCACTGGTGTATCGCCGGGGCCCGGCGGCGCCAGCAGGAGGACTATGGCTACTGGTACCTGCCCGATGGCCGCGATGCCGAGCAGCAGCGCGCCTTCGAGGCGGTGGAGGTGGCGCCCCAGGCCCTGGAGTCGCTGTTCGCCGCGGCGGCCGGTCGCGACTTCCACGTCAGCGTCGATAACCTGGGGGAGGTGGCGGTGGATCGCCAGGCCTTCCAGGCCCGGGTAGCGGCGCGGGCCGGGCGCTATCTCGAGGAGGGGTTGCCGCGCCGCGCCGCGGCCTTCCGCGCGGCCCTGACGGCCTACTATCGCCAGGGCCGGTCGCGGGAGGCGGCCATCGCCTGCGGGCGAGCCTTGCTGGCCGCCGAGGCGCTGCCCGCCTAGTCCCCCTCGCCAAGGCGCTGATGCAGGGCCAGCATCACCTGCACCTCCTGGTCGGCGCGCAGCGGCTCCAGGCCCAGTTCGCCGAACAGCTCATTGCGGCGGCGGATCCACTCGCCGCTGGGCAGGTCGGGGTAGAGGGACTCCGCCGGGGCCAGCTCCACGAAGGGGTCGAGGCCGAACGCATCGAACAGCCGCACCAGGGCCGATTCGTCGTCGCTGACGCCGGCGGTGAGCAGGGTCTGGCTGAAGTGGTCATTCTCCAGCTCGCGGATCACGTCCAGGGGGCTGACCCCCAGCCCCTCCAGCTCCTCCAGGCTGTAGTCCCCCAGTGCCACCAGTTCGTCATTCAGCCAGCTGTCGTCGGGCTGGATCAGGGTGTGCTTGACCTGCCCATCGGGCAGGCTCCAGGCGATGGCCAGGGGCAGGCCGCCATCCTCACCGGTCTCGACGGCGATAAAGCCAGGAAAGTCGGCCATCTCAGGGTTCCTCTTCGGGGCAGGGCAGGGCAAAGAAGGCCCGGGCCGTGGCGCTGGTGGCCTCGGCCAGGGTCGCCGGGGACTCGCCGCGCCAGTGGGCGATCTCGTCCAGGATAAAGGGTAGCAGCGCCGGCTCGTGGCGCCGGCCCTTGAGCTTGGCGGGCAGGTTGCGCGGCAGCAGGTAGGGGCAATCGGTCTCCAGCATCAGGCGGCTCGCGGGAATGTCCCGCACCAGCTCGCGCAGATGGTGGCCGCGCCGCTCGTCGCAGATCCAGCCGGTCAGGCCGATATGCAGGTCGAGGTCCAGGTAGCGGTGCAGAGTGGCCCGCTCGCCGGTAAAGCAGTGCACCACCGCCTGGGGAATGTCGTCCCGCCAGTGGCTCAGCATCTCGGTCATGCGCCGCCCGGCGTCCCGCTCATGGATAAACAGCGGCAGGCGGCGCTCGGCGGCCTGCTGCAGCTGCGCCTCGAAGGCACGCTCCTGCTCGGCGGGGGTGGAGAAGTTGCGGTTGAAATCGAGGCCGCACTCGCCCACCGCCACCACCTCGGGGTGGGCGTGGAGCGCCGCCATGGCCTGGGCCAGCTCGCCATTCCAGCGGCTGGCATCATGGGGGTGGACCCCGGCGGTGGCATAGCAGCCGGGGATCTCCCGGGCCAGGGCCACCGCCTGTTCGGCATGCTCCCGATCGGTGCCGGTGAGGATCAGGGTGGTGACATTGGCCGCCCGGGCGCGCTGGATCACCGCATCGCGATCGCGGGTGAAGCTCTCGTGGGTCAGGTTGGCGCCAATATCCACCAGCGGCGCCGGGGCGCGCCGGCGCAGCGCCTCGGGCAGAACGTCATCGAAGTCGGCCAAGGCCAGAGTCTCCTTGCTGAGCGGGCGCCTAGTGTAACCAAGCCCACCCGGGCTCGGCCATGCGTTACACTAGCGCCTTTGCCGATTCGATGAGGATTGCGTGTGACCCTGTTACGTCTGGAACAGCTGCAGCTCGCCTATGGCCCCCAGGTGCTGCTCAACGGCGCCGAGCTGGTGCTGGAGAAGGGCGAGCGCCTGGCCCTGGTGGGCCGCAACGGCACCGGCAAGTCGACCCTGCTCAGGCTGGTCTCCGGGGAGATCCTGCCCGATGGCGGGAACATCTGGCGGGCGCCGGGGCTCAAGGTGGGGGTGCTGGCCCAGGACCTGCCGGTGGCCTCCGGGGAGACCATCTTCGACGTGGTGGCCGAGGGCCTGCCCGAGGCCGGGAGCCTGCTCGCCGAGTATCACCACCTGGTGCAGCAGGACGACCCGGACATGCGGCGCATGGCGACCCTGCAGACCCAACTGGAGGCGATCGATGGCTGGTCCTTCAACCAGCGTATCGATGTGATCCTGACCCGCCTGGGCCTGCCGGCGGACGACCTGATGACCTCCCTCTCCGGGGGCTGGCGGCGTCGCGTGGCCCTGGCCCGGGCCCTGGTGGCCGACCCCGACCTGCTGCTGCTGGACGAGCCCACCAACCACCTGGACCTGGACACCATCGCCTGGCTGGAGGAGCAGCTGCTGGCCTTCCAGGGCGCCGTGCTCTTTATCACTCACGACCGCGCCTTCCTGTCGCGGCTGGCCACCGGCATTCTCGAGCTCGACCGGGGGCGGCTCGGCCGCTACCCCGGCGACTACGCCAAGTATCAGGCCCAGAAGGCCCATGAGCTGGAGGTGGAGGCCAAGGAGAACGCCGAGTTCGACAAGAAGCTGGCCCAGGAAGAGGCGTGGATTCGCCAGGGCATCAAGGCCCGGCGGACCCGCAACGAGGGGCGGGTGAGGGCGCTGGAGCAGATGCGCCGCGAGCGCAGCCAGCGCCGCGAGCGCCAGGGTAATGCCAACCTCTCGGTGGACAGCGGCGAGCGTACCGGCAAGCGGGTGGTGGAGCTGATCAACGTCACCCAGCGCTTCGGCGACGAGACGGTGATTCGCGATCTCAGCCTGGAGATCCAGCGCGGCGATCGCATCGGCTTTATCGGCCGCAATGGGGCCGGCAAGACCACCCTGCTGAAGATCCTGCTCGGCGAGCTGGAGCCCAGCGAGGGCCAGGTGCGCCTGGGCACCAACCTCAAGGTGGCCTATTTCGATCAGCTGCGCGCCGGCCTGGAGATGGACAAGAGCGTCTACGACAACGTGGCCCAGGGCAGCGACCGGGTCACGGTGGGGGGCAAGGATCGCCATGTGATCAGCTACCTCCAGGACTTCCTGTTCACCCCGGAGCGGGCCCGCCAGCCGGTCAAGGTGCTCTCCGGTGGCGAATCCAATCGCCTGCTGCTGGCCAAGCTGTTCACCCAGCCGGCCAATGTGCTGGTGCTCGACGAACCCACCAATGACCTGGACGTGGAGACCCTGGAGCTGCTCGAGGAGCTGCTGCTCGACTTCGAGGGCACCCTGCTGCTGGTCTCCCACGACCGGACCTTTATGGACAACGTGGTGACCGGGGTGCTGGCCTTCGAGGGCGATGGCCGGGTGCGCGAGTACGTGGGCGGCTACAGCGACTGGGTACGCCAGGGCGGCAAGTTGCCCCCGGCACCCTGGGAAGGGGCGGCGCGGCAGCGGGCCGAGCCGGTGGCCGATGGAGTAGCCGAGACGCCGCAGAAGGCGACCAAGCCCGCCGCCAGGAAGCCCGCCAAGCTCTCCTACAAGCTGCAGCGGGAGCTCGACGGCCTGCCGGCGCGTATCGAGCGGTTGGAGGCCGAGGTGGCCGAGTTCGAGGCCAGGGTGGGGGATCCCGACTTCTATCAGCAGGAGGCCAGCCGGGTCACCGCGACCCTGGAGGCGATGGGCGCCAAGCAGGCGGAGCTGGACGAGGCCATGGAGCGGTGGGTGGAACTGGAGGCGCTCGCCGCCGGGGAGTAAGCGATAATTCGCTACTGCGCTCGATACTTTGACCGCCGGCGGCCAGGATATCGAGCGCAGCAGTCAATCAGTGCTTCCGTTATTCGTCGCTCTCTTCGCCCTTCTTGCCAACCCGCACCGCCAGCACATCGCACTGGGCGCCGTGCAGCACGCCGGTGGAGGTGGAGCCCAGCAGCAGGGCGAAGCCGTGGCGCCCATGGGAGCCCACCACGATCAGATCCACGTCGTGTTCTTCGGCGAAGCGGTGGATCTCGGTATCGGGCATGCCCACCACCACGTGCTGGTTCTCCTTGGGCACCTTGTGAGGATCGGCGATCTCCGCCAGGCGCTGCTTGGCATGATCGTCGAGCTGATCCTGGATGCTGGTGAGATCCATGGGGATATCGCCACCATAGGCGAAGCCCAGCGGCTCCAGGGTATGCATGATGGAGAGTTTGGCCTGGTTGCGCTCGGCGATGGGCAGGGCGCGCTCCAGGACCTTATGGGAATCCTTGGTCAGATCGACGGCGACCAGGATATGGCGATATTCGTTGCTCATGGGACTCCTCGCATGGCGACAGCGGGCTGATACCCCTTACTCTAGGCGCTCTAGTGGGCCCGGAACAACGACTTATATCAACGTTTTGTGACATTCGACGAGGCAGCCGATGACCTGGCTAATCATTCTCTTGGCACTGGCGCTGGTGGTATCGCCGGTGATGTGGCTCAAGCCCAGTCCCCGCCAGAAGCGGGTGGCCGGCCTGCGCAATGCCGTGATCAAGGCGGGGGTGGAGGTGAAGCTGGAGGTGCCGCCCCTGCATGATGTGAAGACGTCCATGCCCGCCTATCGCTGGCGCTACCCCCAGGAGCGTCCCGGTCCCACCTTCGTGCTGGTCCGCGATAGCGAGTCCGGGGAGTCGCTCAAGCCCTGCCATGCCGGCTGGCGCTGGCGCACCGAGCCGTTGCGCCCCTTGCCGGAGGCGGCCCGGGAACGCCTCTTCGCCCTGCTGGAGCGGCTACCCCAGGACGCCCTGGTGCTGGAATCCAACGAGCAGGCCCTGACCCTGTGGTGGTACGAGTCACAGAATACCGAGCGTTTCCTCGGCTATCGCGATGACTTCCTCTTCCTGCGCGACCAACTGGCGGGACGCCCCGACCGTCCCCGGCCCAGGCCCCGGGCTTAAGGCTTTGCCCCATACACGAAGACGGGCACCCTAAGGGTGCCGTCTTCGTGTATGGGGAGGGCGGCCTGGGATCAGGCGTCCTCGTCGCGTCCCTGCAGGCGCAGGCCATTCTCCTCGATCCGTCCCAGCAGGGCATCGAGCTGGTGAACCTCGTCGTCGCTGAGTCCCGCCAGCATCTCCTGACGTGCCTCGGCCACCACCGCATCGATCTGCTGCAGCAGGGGCGTCGCCGCTTCGGTGAGGAAGATGCGCTTGGTGCGGCGATCCTGGTCGCAGGGGCAGCGTTCGATCAGGCCCTGTTCGGCGAGCTGATCCAGGGTGCGCACCAGGGACGGGGCCTCGACCCCGATGGCCCGGGCCAGGTCGCACTGGGGCTGACCGTCGCCGAGGCGCCACAGATGGTAGAGAGTGACCCAGCGGGTCTGGGTCAGGCCCAGGGGCGCCAGGCGCTGGTCGAGGATGGCCCGCCACAGGCGCGGCAGGCGTGACAGTCGGAAACCGATATTTTGATGCATTGGACTTCGTGTTTGCAGGCTAATAGTTGCATTGTCCGAAGCGATTGCCGCCATTGCAAGCCTTGGCGGCCGCGGGTCGGAAGATTGGCGTGGAAAAAACGTCGAGAGGCGTTGCGTCATCCCGTCTCGCCGTGACTCCTGGGCATGCCCGGGAGCATGCGCCGCCACTCCAGCCCGGGAATGCCCTGGAGAACGTGAATCTCGCCATCCGCCCGCTGAGGTGCCGCGGCGCTCACGTCAAAGCGCAGGCTGCCCAGGCGTTGGCCGGAGGAGGTGACGATATCGATGCGCCAGTCGCCGCTCGATGTCTCGGGAAAATTGAGCTTATGGCTCCAGGCCCGATAGCCCGCCTCGCGGCCGCCGTGCACCGTCAGGGGGATGCGATCGAGCAACTCCCCCTGATGGTGCCACTCGTGGTAGATGGTCTCCTCCAGGCCGCGGGGCGCGCGAATCGCCGTATAGGCGTAGAGTCCCTCCCGGGCCAGGGCCTCGGGGGTAAGGTCGAGTTCGCCCACCGGGGTGCGGCTGTCGCGATCCAGCTCCGGGGCCAGGGCGCTGCCGGTCAACCTCAGGTGAGCCGTGGGCACCCAGGCGCGCCCCGACCAGGCAGCACCGGCCAGCAGCAGGGCCACGCCCAGCAGGGCGAGCCAGCTGCGCCAGCCCTTGGGATGCAGCAGGTGGATCAGGCTCGGCAGGGCGAAGACCACCATGGCCAGCAGGGCATAGCCCAGGCTCTCCGCGGTGGTCAGGGAGAGCAGCAGCGGCAGGGTCACCAGCACCACCACGAAGACGCACTGGGCGTGGAAGGCGAAATAGAGCCAGCGCAGGCGCCCGGCTAGCCGATAATAGAGGGGGTCGATGATCGATAGCAGGCCCAGGCCGATCAGCAGCAGGGTGAACAGCGCCTGGCCGCTGGTCCAGACGGTGGTGGCCAGCAGGAAGGGCAGGCAGAAGAACAGCGTCTCCTGATGGATCAACTGGGCAATAAAGGCGGTGATGCCCTGGGGCAGGGTGGGGTAGCCGCGGCGGGCCAGCAGCCGACCGATCAGCCCCTCGCCGAGCAGCAGCACCCAGGCCAGCAGCATGCCCAGGGCCAGCAGGCCGCCCAGCCACTGCTGGCGATCCACCAGGAAGAAGCTCAGCACCCCGGCGCCGAAGGCGATGGGCGGCCATACCCAGAGGTAGGGGCGCAGCCGGATCAGCAGGGCCTCGACGCCGGCTTGCAGGCGACGCAGGCGCGGATGGGGGTCGGGGGGCGTGGAAACGGAGGTATCGGGCATCGCTGGCCTCGTGGCGGAAACGCTCGGCGCAGGCTAGCAGGGTCGGCCGGGGTTCGGGAGTCGCCGCTGGGCGACAGGCGGTGCAAGGATGGCGCAGTCAGGTTCTAGTATCGACCATCCGCCGAGAGAAGGGGGCTTGACGTGGCGACCAAGCTGAACCAAGCTAACGCTAAATCAAACGACCGTATGAATGCATACCGTCTTCCGGCATCCAACCCTGTGTGGAGATACGTGGATGATTTATCAAGGCAATGCCATCACGGTGGCGAAGAACGGCGAGGGCATCGCCCGACTCACCTTCGACCTCCGAGACGAATCCGTCAACAAGCTCTCCCGGGCCGTGATCGAGGAGCTGGGCGAGGCCGTCAAGGCGCTGCAGGGCGAGAGCGGCCTCCAGGGGCTGGTGATCGATAGCGCCAAGGACGTCTTTATCGTCGGCGCCGATATCACCGAGTTCCACGGCGTCTTCGAGAAGGACGAGGCCTACCTGGTGGAGATGAACCAGCGAGTCCACGCCATCTTCAATGCCATCGAGGATCTTCCCTTTCCCACCGTCACCGCCATCAACGGCATCGCCCTGGGCGGCGGCTGCGAGGTGGCCCTGACCACCGACTACCGGGTGATGGCCGACTCCGCCAGGCTGGGCCTGCCCGAGACCAAGCTGGGCATCCTGCCGGGCTGGGGCGGCTGCGTGCGCCTGCCGCGGCTGATCGGCGCCGACAACGCCATCGAGTGGATCGCCGGCGGCACCGAGAACAAGGCCGAGGCGGCCCTGAAGATGGGCGCCGTGGACGCGGTAGTGCCGGGGGACCAGCTCGAGGCCGCGGCCCTGGACCTGCTGGCCCGCGCCGCCAGCGGTGAGCTGGACTACCGGGCCCGCCGCGCCGAGAAGACCTCGCCGCTGAAGCTCGGCCCCATCGAGCAGATGATGGCCTTCGAGACCGCCAAGGGCTATGTGGCCGGCAAGGCCGGGCCCCACTACCCGGCGCCGGTGGAGTCGATCAAGGTGATCCAGAAGGGCGCCGGGGAGTCCCGGGAGCGGGCCCAGGCCATCGAGGCCAAGGCCTTCGCCAAGCTGGCCAAGACCGACGTCTGCTTCAACCTGGTGGGCCTCTTCCTCAACGATCAACTGGTCAAGAAGAAGGCCGGCAAGTACGCGAAGCAGGTCGCGCCGATCCAGCAGGCCGCGGTGCTGGGCGCCGGCATCATGGGCGGCGGCATCGCCTACCAGAGCGCCTCCAAGGGCACCCCCATCCTGATGAAGGACATCAAGGAGGAGGCGCTGGAGCTGGGCCTCAAGGAGGCCCGCAAGCTGTTCGCCAAGCAGGTGGAGCGTAAGAAGCTGACCACCGAGCAGATGGCCGAGAAGCTCAGCCATATTCGCCCGACCCTCTCCTACGGCGACTTCGGTCACGTCGACCTGGTGGTCGAGGCGGTGGTCGAGAATCCCAGGGTCAAGGAGGCGGTGCTCACCGAGCTGGAGGACCAGGTGGACGAGAAGACCATTCTCACCTCCAACACCTCGACCATCTCCATCGATCGTCTGGCCCAGAATCTCAAGCGCCCCGAGAACTTCTGCGGCATGCACTTCTTCAACCCGGTGCACCGCATGCCCCTGGTCGAGGTGATCCGCGGCGAGAAGAGCAGTGACGCCGCCGTGGCCGCCACCGTGGCCTATGCCCGTGCCATGGGCAAGACCCCCATCGTGGTCAACGACTGCCCGGGCTTCCTGGTCAACCGGGTGCTCTTCCCCTACTTCGGCGGCTTCAGCCTGCTGATGGAGCAGGGCGCCGACTTCCAGCGCGTCGACAAGCTGATGGAGAAGTTCGGCTGGCCCATGGGCCCCGCCTACCTGCTCGACGTGGTGGGCATGGACACCGCCGTGCACGCCGGCGAGGTGATGGCCGAGGGCTTCCCGGAGCGCATGGGTAGCCTGGGTGGCGGTGGCGACAAGAGCGCCATCCAGTTGATGTTCGAGAAGGACCGCCTGGGCCAGAAGAACGCCAAGGGCTTCTACGCCTACGAGGAAGACAAGAAGGGCAAGCCCAGGAAGGTGGTGGACGAAGAGGCCATTGCCCTGGTCCAGCAGGTGGTCAAGGAGAGCCGCGAGCTCTCCGACGAGGAGATCATCGCACGGATGATGGTGCCGCTGTGCCTGGAGACGGTGCGCTGCCTGGAGGATGGCATCGTCGGCAGCGCCGCCGAGGCGGACATGGCGCTGATCTACGGCATCGGCTTCCCGCCGTTCCGCGGTGGCGCCCTGCGCTATATCGACGCCCTGGGCGTGGCCGAGTTCGTGGCCCAGGCCGAGCGCCTGGCCGAGGAGCTGGGGCCCCTCTATGCCCCCACCGAGACCCTGCGTCGGATGGCCGCCGACGGCACCCGTTTCTACGCCTGATCCACCGCCTGAAGGAGAATGAAGATGAGCTTGAATCCGAGAGATGTCGTGGTGGTGGATGGCGTGCGTACCGCCATGGCCAAGGCCAAGAACGGCGCCTTCCGCCACGTGCGCGCCGAGAACCTCTCCGCCGCCGTGATGGAGGCGCTGCTGGCGCGCTCCCCGGGCCTCGATCCCGCCGAGATCGACGACGTCATCTGGGGCTGCGTCAACCAGACCCTGGAGCAGGGCTACAACATCGCCCGCAACGCCGCCATCCTGACCGGCATCCCGCGCAGCGTGCCGGGGCAGACCGTCAACCGCCTGTGCGGCTCCTCGATGAGCGCCCTGCATATCGCCGCCGCCAATATTCGCGCTGGCATGGGCGATGTCTACCTGGTGGGCGGTGTCGAACATATGGAGCACGTCTCCATGATGCATGGCGTCGACGTCAACCCGGCGGTCAGCAAGCACGCCGCCAAGGCCGCCATGATGATGGGCCTGACCGCCGAGCTGCTGGGCAAGATGCACGGCATCGGCCGCGAGGAGCAGGACGCCTTCGGCGTGCGCTCCCACCAGCGCGCCCTGGCCGCCGCCGAGGCGGGCCGCTTCGACAACGAGATCATCGGCGTCGAGGGCCATGACGAGCGGGGCTTCAAGATCCTGGTCAAGCGCGACGAGGTGATCCGCGCCGATGCCAGCCTGGAGAAGATGGCTTCCCTCAAGCCGGTCTTCGATCCCAGGAACGGCACCGTTACCGCCGGCACCTCCTCGGCGCTCTCCGTGGGCGCCTCCGGCATGGCGGTGATGAGCTACGAGCGCGCCCAGGCCCTGGGCCTCACACCCATCGCCCGGGTGCTTTCCACCGGGGTGGCGGGTTGCGATGCCTCCATCATGGGCTATGGTCCGGTGCCGGCCTCCAAGCAGGCCCTCAAGGCCGCCGGCCTGACCATCGATGATATCCAGACCGTGGAACTCAACGAGGCCTTCGCCGCCCAGGGCCTGCCGGTGCTCAAGGACCTGGGCCTGCGCGATGCCATGGACGACAAGGTCAACCTCAACGGTGGCGCCATCGCCCTCGGTCACCCCCTGGGCTGCTCCGGCACCCGCATCTGCACCACCCTGCTCAACGTGATGCAGCAGCAGGACACCACCCTGGGCCTGGCCACCATGTGCATCGGCATGGGCCAGGGCGTGGCCACGGTGTTCGAACGCCTGAAGTAAGTCTCACCCCCGCCAGCTACCCCTGGTGCCGCAACGCCGCCCCCGTGTCGCCACGGGGGCGGCGTTGTGCGTTACTAGGCTTTGTCTGAAAAGTCGGCGAGCGAAGGTCAGACAAGGAAAAAATCGGCGAAAAGACGGAGTTTACGTGGTGTAAATGAGTACTTTGAGCCGATTTTTAACGCCGTATGGCCGAGCGCAGCCAGTTTTCGGACATAGCCTAGGTGTCTCGAAACCCGGCGTTGCAAGTCGGCACGCCCGCACTGTCCCAGGCTGCGACACCGGCGCCGGTCAAGACCCCGGGTCAGCCCGGGGTCTTATGGATAGAAGATTGATATAACGATAAAAAATGGGTGATGGCCCAAAACTTCCATAGCTCCTGATATGGCGGGCCCTGGCCCCCAGTGCCTGACAATAACAACGAGGAGAGATTGCCTTGAGAACGCTGTCCCCCCTGCGAGGCCTCTGTCTGGTGGCCATCGCCTCGACCCCGCTGATGGCCGGTGCCGACCCCGGCGAGCAGGCCATCAATCGCTACTGCTCCGGCTGCCACCAGGCGGGTGGCGAGGATAACGGCTGGAGCCGTATCAGTGCCCAGCGCAAGACCCCGGAAGGCTGGGACATGACCATCGCGCGCATGCAGACCATGCATGGTCTGGAGCTGCCCCTGGAGGCGCGCCGCGATATCGTCAAGTTCCTCGCCGATACCCGGGGCCTGGCTCCCGAGGAGAGCGCCCCCCAGCGTGAGCTGATCGAGCGCCGCCTCAACCGCATCGAGTCCTTCGACCACCCCAGCTATCAGGAGATGTGTGCCCGCTGCCATACCGGCGGCCGCGCCCAGTTGCAGCGCCGTCCCCTGGAGGAGTGGGAACGCCTGGTGCACTTCCACGTGGGCCAGTTCCAGACCATCGAGTACCAGGCCATGGCCCGGGATCGCGACTGGTTCGAGCTCGCCCTGGACGAGATCGCCCCCTGGCTGGCCGAGACCCAGGGCCTGGAGAGCGCGGCCTGGGACGCCTGGCAGGCGCAGGACGCCGTGGATCCGGCGGGGGACTGGCAGCTCTGGGGCCACTGGCCCGGCGAGGGCGACTTCTATGCCGATGTCACCATCACCGCCGCCGAGGGCGAGGATGCCTATGCCCTGAGCCTGGATGGCGCCTTTACCGATGGCCGCGAACTCGACGGCGCCGGTCAGGCCATCGTCTACACCGGCTACGAGTGGCGCGCCAACCTCAGCCTCAACGGGCGTGACTTCAAGCAGGTGCTGGACCTCTCCGAGGCGCGCCCCGGCGGGCGCATCTTCGACGATCACGACGACGCCTTCGGTATGCGGGTCGAGATGGCGCCCCGTGAGGCCGCCGAGCCGGGCCTGACGGCCAGCCTGCCGGCATCGCTGAAGGCCGGCACGCGAAGCCGCCTGGTGCTGCTGGGCCACGGCCTCGCCGACGGCGAGATCGACCTGGGCGAGGGCGTCAGCGTGCGCGAGGTGATCGAGCGCGGCGACCACCGCCTGGTGCTCGACGTGGAGGCGGCCGCCGACCTGACCCCCGGCTGGCTGCCGGTGGCCGTGGGTGATGTCGGCGCCGAGACCCTGCTGGCCGGCTATCAGGCCGTGGATCGCCTGGAGGTGAGCCCGGCACTCGGCGTGGCGCGTATCGGCAACGACCGCACCCCGCCGGTGAGTGGCGTGTTCAGCGCCCTGGGCTACCTGGGCGAGGGCGAGGATGCCATTCCCCTGGGCCAGGTGCCGGTACGCTGGAGCGTTGCCCCCTGGGACGAGATCGCCGAACGCGACGAGGACGCCAAGTTCGCCGGCGTGCTGGACGCCGCCACCGGCATCTTTACCCCCGCCGGCGCCGGCCCCAACCCGCTGCGCCAGTACAACGCCAACAATGTCGGCAACCTGCGGGTTACCGCCAGCGTCGAGGGGCAGGAAGCCGTCCAGGACGAGGCGCAGCTGATCGTCACCGTGCAACGCTGGAACAACCCGCCGCTGCGCTAACACCAGGAGGCCATGATGGGAATCTTGCAAGCGATACCCCAGAACCTGCATCGGGTGGAGGTGGAAGGCCAGCCGCTGTGGTTCCATATCCCCACCACCAGCCTGTTCGCCCCGGACGCCCTCAGCGAGGAGCTGCTGGCGCTGGCCGGGCGCGGGGAGGGGCTCGATAGCCGGGCCCTGCCGGAACGGCTGACCCGGCGCGCCGACGGCGACGATATCGAGGCGCGCCTGGCCCAGCTCAAGGCGCTGAAGCTGATCACCGACGGCGCGGTGCAGGCCTACAACCCCAGCGTCGAGGTGGAGCAGTTCCCGCTCTCCACCGTGGTGCTCAACGTCAACACCGGCTGCAACCTGAGCTGCAGCTACTGCTACAAGGAAGACCTGGACAACCCTCGGGACGGCAAGAAGATGGACCTGGCCACCGCCCAGGCCTCCATCGAGATGATGCTGCGCGAGGCGCCGCAACGCGACCGCTACAATATCGTCTTCTTCGGCGGCGAGCCGCTCAGCAATATGCCGCTGATCCGCGAGGTGGTGGCCTGGGCCGAGGCGCGTATCCACGGCCTCGGCAAGGCGGTGGACTTCACCCTGACCACCAACGCCACCCTGCTCAACGAGGAGAAGATCGCCTTCTTCGATGCCCACCGCTTCGGCCTGACGGTGAGCATGGACGGGCCCAAGGCGATCCATGACAAGAACCGCATCGCGGTCAACGGCCAGGGCACCTATGACCTGGTGGCCAAGCGCATCAAGCCGCTGCTGGCCGGCTACCGCTCGCGGCCGGTGGGGGCCCGGGTCACCCTGACCCGGGGCATCACCGACGTGATCGGCATCCACGATCACCTGGTCAACGAGCTGGGTTTCGCCGAGGCGGGCTTCGCCCCGGTCACCTCCGGCGACATGGCCGCCTACAACCTCACCGGCGAGGAGCTCAAGACGGTCTTCGACGCCATGGTCGAGCTCGGCGAGCGCGCCGTGGCGGCGGCCATCGAGGGTCGCGATATCGGCTTCGGCAACTTCAACCAGTTGCTCACCGACCTCTGGGAAGGGCGCAGCAAGGCGGTGCCCTGCGGCGCCGGCCTGGGCCTGGTGTCGGTGGATCACGAAGGCGACGTGCACCTCTGCCACCGCTTCACCGGCTCGGAGATGCCCACCTTCGGCAACGTCGGCGAGGGGCTCGACCACGCCGGCCTCAAGCAGTTTATCGAGGCCAGGAGCGACCGCTCCGAGCGCGGCTGCAGCGACTGCCGGATTCGCAATCTCTGCTCCGGCGGCTGCTATCACGAGAGCTACGCCCGCTACGGCGACCCCATGACCCCTACCTACCACTACTGTGACCTGATGCGCGACTGGGTCGATTTCGGCATCCAGGCCTACGCGCGCATCCTGCGTCATAACCCCGAGTTTCTTGACGGTCCCCTGGCCGGGAGGCAGAGCGCATGAATTCTGACAAGCAGCTCGCCGAACGCAAGGCGGCAACCCCGACTGATATTCGACCAGATGGTCCCCTGGCCGGGAGGCAGAGCGTATGAATCCTGACAAGCAGCTCGCCGAACGCAAGGCGGCAACCCCGACGGATATTCGACCAGACGGCCCCCAGGCCGGGAGGCAGAGCGCATGAATCCTGACAAGCATCTCGCCGAACGCAAGGCGGCAACCCCGACGGATATTCGACCAGATGGCCCCCTGGCCGGGAGGCAGAGTGTATGAGCAATCACAGCGATAACAACAAGACCATGACCCAGCTGGGGCTGGCGCCCCTCAACCGCAAGGCTCGCGAGATGGAGCGGGCCGCGACCCCGGAGGCCCTGGAGGAGGTCCAGGCCATGCAGACCATCGCCGGCTGCACCTCCAGCTTCGACCCGGGTTGGGAGGTGGACCCCTTCGGCGGCGTGGCCTCGCTGTGCCAGCCCATGGAGGCGGACCTCTACGGCTGCGCCGACCCCTGCTGGTGGCCCGCCCAGGTGCCGGACACCATGAACACCTACCCTGACTGGGGGCAGGGGGCCGATCGCGCCGAGGACGACTGGCGCAAGCTCGATAGCGTCTATCCGGGAGGCGAGCAGTGATGGAGAGCCCTGTGATGAAGAAGCGACTCAACCTGACCCTGGCGAGCCTGCTGGCCCTCGCCGCCCAGCCCCTGCTGGTCGATACTGCCGAGGCCGAGGAGGCCGGCGCCGACCCGGTGCGCGAGTACCTGGTGACCATGGCCCGCCCCAACCAGCTGCATGTGATCGACCCCGAGGCCCGGGAGATCGTGCGCAGCTGCGACGTGGAGGGCGACTTCGGCTCCGGCACCCTGCAGCTCTCCCCGGACGAGCGCACCGCCTATGTGCTGCATAACCGCTGGGAGGACGTGGTGGGTATCGATCTCACCAATTGCGAGGAGGTGTTCCGCGCCCGCCAGTCCACTGGGGACGTGCGCGCCAAGGCGATGGCCTCCCTGGCGCTGAGTCCCGACGGCAGCCGCCTCTATACGGTGCAGGATCGGGTGCGTCTGCACCGCGATCGCTACGAGGTGCTGGAGCCGCAACTGGCGGTCTATGACACCGCGGCGGGGCTCGATGCCGAGCCCCTCGCCACCTTCCCGGCGCCGCGCCAGGTGACCACCATGGCCGCCGCCGAGGACGGCGTCCTGTATCTCGCCGGGGCGGATATCTACCGGGTCGACCCCGAGACCGGCGACACCGAGATCGCCATCGCCAACCGCCACTGGGACCGCCCCGGCTTCAGCCCCCCGGATTCCCTGGCCATGTGGTCCACCGGCGAGGTGACCAATGAGTTCCTGCGTCCCTATACGGTGGCGGAGCATCCCGGCGAGGAAAACGAGGCCTGGCACTGGGGCATCAGCCGGGTCGACCTGGCCAGCGGCGAGACCGAGAACAAGGAGATCGCCCCCTTCGAGTTCATCATCTTCTCGATGGTCTCCGACCCTCGCGATCGCGACACCTTCTACGGCGTCTATACCCAGCTCAGCAAACTGGACGCCGAGACCCGGGAGATCGTCGAGGTGATCGATCTCGACCACACCTACTACGTCATCAACACCTCCTACGACGGCTCGCGGATCTATCTGGGGGGCGCCTCCAGCGATATCGCCATCTATGATGACGACTTCAATGACCTGGGACGGATCGAGTTGCCCGGCGATATGAGTACGGCGACCTTGAAAGTCGCGCGCTTCTAGGCACTGCCTGAAACTGTCTGCGCTCGGCCATACGGCGTTAAACATCGGCTTAAAGTACTCATTTACAACCATGTAAACTCCGCCTTTTCGCCGATGTTTGCCTTGTCTGGCCTTCGCTCGCCGACGTTTCAGACAGCACCTTGCGCGATTGTGTGGTCCGTTTGGCCGGCGCTTACGAAAGCGACCGGCCCTTTTTGCTGGAGAACTGCCCATGCCCGAGCCCGGCCACGACCCTACCCCTGCCCGCGACCCGGGAAGCCTGCCCTGGGGCTGGCTCTACCGGCCGCTCAAGGCGCGGCTGCTGGCGCTGGCGCGGCTGCTGGCGCTGAGCCTGGTAGCGACCCTGCTGGCGCTGCTGCCGCCACTGCTCACCCAGCGGCTGATCGACCAGGGCCTGATGCAGGGCGACTTCGCCACGGTGGCGACCTATGTGGCCGCCCTGGTGGCGGTGGGGCTCGCCGCCCTGGGCCTGCAGGGGCTGACCCGCCTGCAGCATGTGGCGCTCTCCGCCCGGCTGCTGCTGTCGCTGCGCCGCTCCCTGCTGCGTCACCTGCTGCGCCTGGCTCCGGGGCGCTGGCAGGCCCGGGGCCGGGGCGACCTGATGAGCCGCCTCGACGGCGACCTGTCGATCCTCCAGGGCTTCGTCCTGGATGGCCTGCTGGGCGGGCTCTCCAACCTGCTGGGGCTGGTCGGGGCCCTGGCCATGATCGGCCTGTTCAGCCCCCTGCTGATGCTCCTGGTGGCGGTGCTGGTGCCGATCCAGTGGCTGTGGCTGCGCGCCTGGCGCCCGGCCCTGACCCGTCGCCAGCAGGCGCTCAGAGAGCAGAGCGGCGAACTCTCCGGCTTCTGGCAGGACACCCTGGCCCATGGCCCCTGGTTCCAGGGCCAGGCCCTGGAGGCGGCGCGGCTCAACCGCCTCCAGGGGCTCGGCCACGAGCAGCTGCGGCGCCTCCTGGCGGTGCGCTGGGTGGGGTTCCTCAGCGACATGGGGCCCCAGTTGATCCTCGCCCTGGCCCGGGCCGGGGTGCTGCTGCTGGGCGGCTATCTGGTGATCCAGGGGCGCTTGCAACTCGGCGAGCTGGTGGCCCTGCTGGCCTATCTCGGCATGGTGATGGCGCCCATCGGTGGCCTGCTCGGCCTCTATGGCGGCTGGCAGCGGGCCCGGGTCAGCGCGGCGCGCCTCGCCGAGCTCTTCGCCGAGCCCGCCATGCGCGATCCCTACCGGGGCGAGCGGCCCACGGGACCCGGCGAGATCCGCCTCGAGGGGCTGCGGTTCCGCCATCCCGGCCAGGCCGACTGGCTGCTGGGTGGCGTCGACCTCGAGCTCCCGCCGGGTCACAAGGTACTGATCGACGGCCCCTCCGGCGCCGGCAAGAGCAGCCTGATCCGCTTGCTGCTGGGCCTGGAGGCCCCCGAGGCGGGCGAGATCCGCGTCGATGGCGTGCCGCTCGATGCGCTCGCCCGTCGCCACTGGCTCAAGCGAGTGGCCTGGGTGGAGCAACACCCCAGCCTGCTGCGCGGCAGCCTGGCCGAGACCCTGCGTGCGCTGGCCCCGGAGGCCAGTGACGCGGAACTGCGCGAGGCGTTGGTGCGGGTCGGCTTGGCGGAGTGGTTCGACGCCTTGCCCCAGGGCCTGGCCACCGAGCTGGGCGACCTGGGCGGCAAGGTCTCCGGCGGCCAGCGGGCGCGCCTGGCCCTGGCCCGGGCGCTGCTCAAGAAGCCGCGCCTGGTGCTGCTCGACGAGCCCACCGCGGCGCTGGACCCGGCGGCCGCCCGGGCCTTCGATGCCCTGCTCGACGAGGTGCTGGGCGAGACCACCCGGTTGATTATCAGCCACCAGGGGGGCCACTTCGGTCACCTGGATGCCCGCTACCGCCTCGAGGGCGGGCGGCTGATCGCGGCGGAGGCGGTGCCATGTCTCTAATACCGGCCCTAACACCGACCCTGGGACTAATCGATAGCGGCGTGCCTCCCGGCACGCCCCTGGCACGTTTCCATTCGCCGGCTGGCGGCGATGCCGAGGATCGCCTGGGCCATGGGCGGGCCATCCTCGCCACCCTGGGGCACTATCTACCGCCGCGGCTGGAGATCGCCCTCTATAAGCTCTTCGAGGAACGCCTGATCGCCGATGCCGCCGCCCTGGCGGCGGCCTTCGAGTGGCAGGCCGAGGCGCCGCCGGCCTGGCTGCTGTGCAGCCTGGGACTGCCTCGGGCCGATGCCCGGCTGCGGGCGGCGGTGGCGCGCTTACAGCAAGCCGGCACCCGCATCGTCGCCGCCAGCCCGCGCTTCGGGGCGCCGGTCTATCCGGCGGCCTGGCCCGGGGTGATGGCGGTGACCGGCGACGCGGGCCTGGTGCCGGGGCCACCACGCCGAGGCCGCGACGGGCGCTGGTACGCCTGCGTCTGGGCGGCCCAGGAGATACAAGAGGAGGGGGGCGCCTGGCAGCCCTGGCAGATGGGGCCGCCGCCGGCGGGCACGCTGCCGCACCTGGGTGGGGCCAGCTTCGCCGCGGCCCATGCCCTGGGCTACTGGCTGGCGGAGTCGGCCGGCGACGAGGCCGTGACGTCGCCAGAGGAGGGCGTGGGCAGAGGGGGCCAATCGGGGTGATCGGCCCACCAGCGGACAAGCGCCGGGGCGGCGGGGCCGGCGGCGATCAATAGCGCCTGGGCCGCCTCGTGGTCTTCGGCCTGCATGGCGCTGACCAGGGGCGCCAGGGGAACGCCCGCCACCGCCTGGATGCCCAGGGGCTGGTCCGGGGTCACGGCCAGCTCCCGTTCGGCCAGGCGGGTACCGACGATGGCCAGGCCCCGCGCCACCCGGACCCGCGCCCAGGGCTCCGGTAGATGCAGCGCTTGATGGTCGGGCCAGTGGCAGCGCGCCGCCCAGTAGGGGGCCGGGTCGGTGGTGATTGATGCTGGATAAGCGGCCTGGCGATAGAAGTCGCGGCCGGCCCGGGCGAAGCGCCAGTATTGGGCGTCCTGGCGGCGCTGATGGAAGCGCTCCAGGGGCGCGATGGGCCGGCCCTCGAGCAGGCCATTCAACACCGGCGCCAGGCCATGGGCCGAGGAGAGGGCATTGAAGATGCCCTGGCCGGAGAGGGGGTCGATGGCCATGGCGGCATCTCCCAGACGCCACAGCCGCCCCTCCCGAACCCGGGTGCGCCCCAGCAGGCTAGGGCGCCGGTAGTGGTGACGAATCCCGGCCCGGCCCCACAGCGGGGCCAGCTCGGGCTGGGCGGCGAGCCAGGCGTCGGGATCCCGGCGCGCCCGACGCAGGGTCGCCTCCGGCAGGGCCAGTTGCAGGTACTGCTGGCCCTCGAGCCGCGACCACCAGGCCCAGCCGCCGCCGGGCAGCGACAGGGCGGCGCTGGCGGGGGTGGGCTCGGTGGCCGCGCCGCGCAGGATCCAGGCCGGGGTCGACCAGGGGGCAGCGTCGCGGAACTGGCGCCGCGCCGCCGCCCGACCCCGGGCCTCCACCCCCCAGGGCGCGCTCAGGACGCGACCGTCCGCCAGGGTCAGCCGCGCCCGGTCGCCATCACTCGCCAGGGCCGTGATCCGCGCCTCGATCACCGGGATACCGGCTTCGCGCAGGTCCGCCAGCAGGGCGGCATCGAAGGCCGGGCGCGGCAACAGCCACTCGGCATTGGGCGCCCGCGCCTCGCCGCCCCAGGTGACCCGCCGCGGCAGGGGACCCACCGCGCAGGCGGTGGCCCGACGCAGCCCTAGGCCGGCCAGGGCCTGGAGGCTGCGCCGGGAAATGCCCTCGATGGCCCGGTAGTCACGGATGCGGCCCACCAGGGTGACCCGCCGGCCGGCGCGATGCAGCAGCATGGCCAGGGCGGCCCCGGCGGGGCCGCCGCCGGCGATCAGCACCTCGCCGGCCGCCTCATCATGCATCAGAAGAAGACCCCCACCAGTAGCTGGGCATAGAAGGACGCCTCGTCGTCGCCGAGCTGGATACCGCCCTCGGCCGCGCTCCTGTCGGGACTGTACCAGCCCAGCAGCGGCGAGACATAGAGCCAGTCGCTGGGCAGCCACTCCGCATAGAGGTTGAGCTCGCGCCCGCCCATATCGGGCTGGTCGGCGGTATCCAGGCTCTCGAAGTCGTAGGCCAGCAGCCCCAGGTGCAGGCTCTCGCTCACCGAGCCGGTGAGGCCCAGTCGCCATGCCTCGGCGTTGCTGTTGAAGGGGCCGGCGTAGTTGCCCGCCACCTCGCCCTGGAACCAGGTGCCATAGCTGCGGGTAAAGCCGTAGAAGAGCGCGTCCCAGCCCTCGGAGAAGCGACTGTAGCGCAGCGACAGGGTCGGCTGGCCGGGCAGCTCGCTAAAGGTCCAGGCAGGCTCCAGGGCCCAGGCCGTCTCGCGGGAGTCCTTGCGCTGATGGGCGAATTCGCCGCGCAGGGTCAGGGCCTCGTCGAGCAGGCGCTGCTCGACGCGCAGGTCGTAGACGTCCATGCCGTCGCGCTCGGCCAGGAAAGGGCTGGCCTCGCCCTCGTCGACCCCCAGGCCGCGCAGGTAGCTGGCCTCCACCAGGCCATGGGCATGCTCGCGGGTCAGGGTGAACGCCGCCATCTCGGTGCTGGCCTGGGCCGGGTTGTCCGACGCGAACCAGGCCAGTTGGCCCCGCCAGCCGTCGCGGCCCAGCGCCACCACGGCGGTGCGGTCGAAGGCCTTGCGGCCGGCCAGGTAGTAGGCGCCGCCGCGGTCGAGCTCCTCGCCCAGGGCATCGCCCAGGCTCAGCGCATCGCCGGCCACCAGGAAGCCCTCGCCCAGGGTGATCGGCTGGCGACCGGCGGAGACGTCGAGGGACCAGGACGAGCCACCCAGGGCCTCGCTGCGGTAGCCGACGACGGCATCTTCCAGGTCCAGCTCGCGCTCCCTGCCGGAGGTAAAGCCGGCGGCGTCGCCATCGCCCCAGGTGGCGGTGCCCACGGTGCTGACCCGGCCATAGAGGCCGGACTCTTTGGGGTTGAGTTCGGCGCCCAGGGTGACCACGCCCTCTTGCCAACGGTAGCGGCCCGGCTCGGCGGCGCCGGTGGCATAGCCCCGGTCGCTATGGAAGGCGCCCAGCAGCGCCTGGAGGTCGATATCCACGGTGGCATGGCCGAGATCGGCCATCTCATAGGCCTGGGCGGGCAGGGCGGCGGCCAGCAGCAGGCCGCCCAGCGTCGTCGGCAGACGCCGGAAGTTCTTGTTGTTATGCATGGGGGATTCCTCGGGGTTGGAAGGGCCCCGACCGATGCCGGGGCCGGGTTGCATCAAACGATCATTACGACCGACTTCTGCTCCGTGTAATGCTCGATCAGGGAGTCGCTGAGCTCGCGGCCGATCCCCGACTGCTTGAAGCCGCCGAAGGGCATGCAGGCGTCCAGCAGGTTATGGCCGTTGACCCAGACGCTGCCGGCCTCGATCTCCGGCACCAGGCGATTGACCGCGGCGAGGTCGTTGGACCAGATGCTGGCGGCCAGGCCGTAGGGGGAGTCGTTGGCCAGCGTCACCAGCTCGTCGAGCTCGCGGAAGGTCTGCACCACCACCACCGGGCCGAAGATCTCCTCCTGCACGCAGCGACTCGCCTGGGCCAGGCCGGTGATCACCGTGGGCTCGACGAAGTAGCCGCTGTCGCTGCCCTTGCCGCCGCCGGTGACGATGGTGCCGCCGTCGCTGCGGGCCTGGTCGATGTACTCCAGGACCCGGCGCTGCTGCTTGGCGGAGACCAGTGGCCCCAGGGTGGTGGTGGGTTCCCAGCCCGGCGCCAGGGTCAGGCCCTGGGCCTGTTCGGCGAGCCTGGCGACGAAGGCGTCATGGATCGACTCGTGGACATAGATCCGCGAGCCGGCGGTGCACACCTGGCCCTGGTTGAAGAAGATCGCCTGGGCGGCGCCGGCGGCGGCGGCCTCGATATCGGCGTCGGCCAGCACCAACACCGGCGACTTGCCGCCCAGCTCCAGGGTGGTGCGGGTCATGTTCTCCATGGCGGCGTGGCCGATCAGCTTGCCCACCGGGGTGGAGCCGGTGAAGGCCACCTTGTTGATGCCCGGATGGCCGGCCAGCGCCGCCCCGGCGGTGTGCCCCAGGCCGGTGACCACATTGAGGGTGCCGGCGGGCAGGCCCACCTGCTCGGCCAGCTCCGCCAGCAGCAGGGCGGTGAGCGGGGTGTCTTCGGCGGGCTTGAGCACGATGCTGCAGCCGGCGGCCAGCGCGGGGGCCACCTTCCACACCGCCATCAGCAGCGGGAAGTTCCAGGGGATGATGGCCCCCACCACGCCGATGGGCTCGCGGCGGGTATAGGCGACGATCTGCTTGTCGTCGGGCACGAAGGGCATGGAGGGGGTCATGCTGCGCCCTTCGATCTTGGTGGCCCAGCCGGCGGTATAGCGGATGAAGTCAATGGCCAGGGCCACGTCCATATGCCGCGAGAAGGTCACCGGCTTGCCGTTGTCCAGGGTCTCGAGCAGGGCGAAGTCGTCGGCGCGGGCCTCCAGGGCATCGGCGAGATCCAGCAGCAGCTTTTCGCGCTGGGATGGGCGCGACCTGCGCCAGGTGCGGAAGGCCTCCCGGGCGGCGTTTACCGCGGCGTCGATATCGGTGGCGTCCCCCGCCGGGACCCGGCTGATCACCTCGGCGGTGGCGGGGTTGTAGACGTCCAGGGTCTGGCCGCCGGCGGCGGGGCGCCACTGGCCGCCGATAAAGAGGGCGTGACTCTTGTCCAGCCAGGACTGAATGGCGGCGGAGGGCTGCGTCATGGTTGTGCTCCTGTGGGGCTGATTTATGATTGTTGGCAGACCGTTCGAGGCGCCAAGGGTGCCTAGCACTCGAATAGCAAGTCCCATGCCAGCTTTGGGATGAAAAATAATCACAATGAAAACAGTGGGTTGAGGGTTCGCCTCCGAGGCGGCTCCCGGGTGTCGCGTCGCCGGACAGGACGGCTGTCGCATCCTGGGACACCGCGACCCACCGGGAGAGACCTATGCCGATCAAGGCCGCCCTGCGGACCTCCGATGTGATGCGCCAGGCCCATGCTCGGCTGCGCCGCGGCCAGTTGCCGGTGGACCTGCTCGACGCCACCATCGGCCGCTCCTGGCAACGCTGCCTGGAGCACGGCCTGCGCCCCGGTAGGCTGCCAGAACTGCCCCGGCTCAGCGGCGGCGAGCTGCGCGACCGGCGCGATGCGCATCGCCGCCTGATCGAGCTGGCCGACCCCCTGGTCAGGCGGGTCGCCGATGACCTGCGCGGCTGCCAGCTGTTGCTGGCGGGGCCCGATGCCACCGTGCTCAAGAGCTACGGCAAGCGCTTCGTGATCAACGACCACTTCTGCATCGCCCCGGGCATCAACCTCGACGAGCGCTGGTTCGGCACCAATGCCCCGGCCCTGGCGGTGATCGAGCGCGCCCCGGTGCTGGTCAAGTCCAGCGAGCATCTGCTGTTTCCCGACAACCCGGTCTCCTGCGTGGCCGCGCCGCTGTTCGATGTGGGCGGCGACTGCCTGGGGCTGATCGACCTCACCTTCGCCGCCGATCATCCGCGCCCGGAGATCTTCCTGCGTCGGGTGCAGCAGCTCACCGGGGCCCTGGAGCAGCAGCTATTTCGCGATCATTACCAGCAGCGCTGGGTGCTCCAGGTGCATGCCTCCCTGGCCGAGCTGGACGGCGTGGCCTGCGGCCTGGTGGCGATCAACGACGCCGGCCTGATCCTGGCGGTGGACCCCCAGGCCGCCCAGTGGCTGGGGCGCGAGGCCGCGACCCTGATCGGCCAGGCGATCGAGGTGCTGCTGGGAAGCGCCTGGGGCGAGATGCGTCGCCAGTGCGAGGGACGCTCGGCGCTGCTGGGGCTGGACCTGGCCGGTGGCCAGCTGGTGGGGCGTCTCAATCCTCCGGAGGCCTGGCAGCCGGCGACCCTGGATGGCGAAGTGGGTGATAGCGCCCCGGTGGTGGTGCCGGTCACCTCACTCAAGCCATCACCGGCCCGGGGCCGGGCCCTGGATGACCTGGTGGCCGGCTGGCCGGAGGCCCTGGCCCGGGAGGCGCGGCGGGCGTCGCGGGCCCTGGCGGCGGGCTTACCCGTGCTGCTGCAGGGCGAGACCGGCACCGGTAAGGAGCAACTGGCCCGGGCGCTGCATGCCGGCCTCGGCGGCGTGCATGGCAAGAGTGGCCCCTTCGTGGCGCTCAACTGTGCGGCCCTGCCCGAGAGCCTGATCGAGGCGGAACTGTTCGGCTATGGCGAGGGCGCCTTCACCGGCGCCCGCAAGGGCGGCTACGGCGGGCGCCTGGTACAGGCCAATGGCGGCACCCTGCTGCTCGACGAGATCGGCGACATGCCCTTGGCCCTGCAGGCGCGGCTGCTGCGGGTGCTCCAGGAGCGGGTGGTCACGCCGCTGGGCGATCACCGCGAGGTGCCCATCGACTGCCGGGTGATCGCCGCCAGTCACCGGGACCTGGAGGCGCGGGTCGCGGCGGGCGACTTCCGCGAGGACCTCTTCTACCGGCTGGCCGGGGTGGTGGTGGAGCTGCCGGCGCTGAGCGAGCAGCACCAACTGGCGGAGACGATTCGCCGGCGCTGGGCGGCGCTGTGCCGCCGTCATCATCGCGAGCTGGTCCTCGACGAGGCGCTTTGCGAGCGCCTGGCCGCCTACGACTGGCCGGGCAACTGGCGGGAGCTGGAACACTGCCTGGAGGTGGCCCTGGTGGGCGCCGAGCCGGAGCTGGCCACCCTGACCCTGGAGGCGCTCTCGCCGCGCTGGCAGCGCAAGCTGGCGGGCGGCTTGTCGCTCGGCCGGCCAAACCTGGCCGCACAGGCGGCAGAGAGTGATACCCAGGCCCTGCGGGATCTCGAGCAGGCGCATATGCGGCGTACCCTCGAGGCCCACGACGGCAACGTCACCGCCGCCGCCCGGGCCCTGGGGGTCAGTCGCTCGACCCTCTATCGGCGCCTGGGGCACTGAACGCCTCGGTTTCCGGGGCGGGGGCCGCGTCCTCGATCCAGCCCCGCTCCCGGTAATAGCGGAGCGCCCCCTCGTGGAGGGGGGCACTGAGCCCCTCGCGAATCATCGTCTCCGGGCTCAGGTCGGCATAGGCGGGGTGAAAGGCCTTGAAGGTATCGAGGTTGTCGAACAGGGTCGCCACCAGGCGGTAGATCAACGCCTCGTCCACCGCCGCCGAGGTGACCAGGGTGGCGCGTACCCCGAAGGTGTTCACCGCCGGCTGGTCGTCGCCATAGAGGCCGGCGGGAATGGTGGCCCGGGTCAGGTAGGGGGTGCCGGCCACCAGGCGGTCGACCGGTTCGCCGCCGACCTCCACCAGGATGGCGTCGCAGAGCCGCACCGCCTGGGCGATGGAGGGGTTGGGATGCCCCACCGTATAGACCATGGCCTGGATAGTGCCGTGGCAGAGTTCCAGGGACTGCTGGTCGGCGGGCAGTTCGTTGGCGGGGCGGAAATCCCTCAGACTCCAACCCCAGGCCTCGAGCAGGGTCATCATGGTGCCGCGCTGACCCGAACCGGGATTGCCCACGTTGACCGAGCGACTGCGCAGGTCGGCGAAGCCGGTAATGCCGCTGTCGCGGCGGACCACCAGGGTAAAGGGCTCGCCATGCAGCGCGGCGATGGCACGCAGGTTGGGGTCGGGGCCCACCGTCGCGAAGCCCGCGCTGCCGGTTACCGCATAGTGCTGCAGGTCCGACTGGGCCAGGGCCACCGGTACCTCGCCGTCGCGCAGGGCGGTCAGGTTGGCGGCGGAGCCGCCGCTGGTGCGGGCCTCGCAGGGAATATCCACCAGGCTGCACAGGGCGCGCCCGGTGATATGGTAGACCCCGGCCGGGCTCGCCGTGGCGATCACCAGCTCATCGGCGAGGGCGGGGCCGCTGGCCAGCAGGGCCATAAGGGACAAGGCCGCGCCCAGCTTGCTCAGGGCGTGCGATACCATCCATTGGCGAGGCATAAGGCATCTCCTTCAGGGGGGGCGCTGATGCTTAGCCAAAGCATAGTCTTGCCCTTCAGAGGATGCCGCTCTCCAGCCCGGCGGCCAGATAGAGGCCCAGCTCCTCGACCCGCTCGACGAAGGCCTCCTGCCAGTCGCCGCGCAGGATCAGCGGTTCCTGCACCCAGCGCCAGCGCAGCCCGGTGACGATGCCCTCCACCGCCCGTCGGGTGCCGGTGCCGTCATGACCGGCGCGCACATAGAGGGCACAGGGCAGCCCCTGCTTCTTCTCCAGTACCGGGTAGTAGCTGCGATCGAAGAAGTCCTTCAGGGCCCCGCTCATATAGCCCAGGTTCTCGGTGGTGCCGAGCAGGATGGCATCGCAGGCGCGGATATCTTCGGGGCCCGCCTCCAGGGGCGCCTTGACCACCACCTCCACGTTCTCCACGTCCGGATGGCGCGCGCCGCGTTCGGCGGCCTCGCGCAGCCTCAGGGTATTGGGGGAGGGCGCATGGGCGACGATCAGCAGGCGCTTGGGCATGGGGGCTCCTGATTCTCCGGTGGTATAGGCGTCAGGCTCGCCCAGTCGCGAGCGGCTGTCCATCGCCTGGTAAGCCACCTTCCCTCGACAAGGGCAGTCATTCCCTTGTGGGGGCTTGGCCCTGCCGAACGATTGGCAGCGCCAGGTGCCTTGCCTCCGGCAGCCCCCGTTACAGCGTCTCTTCCAGAAGCATGGCGAGGCGCTTGTGATGCAGGGCGTCGGCGGGCGCGTCGTAGGCGGGGGCGTCCTTGGCCGTGAAGCCGTGAGCCGCCCCCTTGTAGAGCTCCGTGGTGAAGTGCACGCCGGCCTTGGCCAGCGCCTCGTCCAGGCGGGCGATCTGCTCGGCGGGCAGCAGCTCATCCTGGTCGGCGTGGCCGAGATAGACGCGCCCCGCGATGCTGCCGACCACCTGGACGGGGCTGTGCGGGTCGTCGGCGCCCGCCAGCCGGGCTGAGTGAAAGCCGGCCGCGGCGGCCACCCGGTCGGGGTGTTCGGCCGCCATGCGCAGCGCGAAGGCGCCGGTCATGCAGTAGCCGACCACGCCCAGTTTGCCAGCCGCGAATTCGGCCGCGCCATCGATGCCGTCGAGGAGGGCGAGGAAATCGCGGGATTGCGCCTCGGGCGTCAGGTGGCCGGCATACTCGAGCAGCGTCGGACGCACCTCCGGATCGCGGAAGGACTTGCCCTCCGGTACGATGGGGCCGCGCGCATCGCGGTAGTAGACGTTGGGCATCAACACGGCGTAGCCGTTGTCGGCTATCTGCTGGGCCTTCTCGTGATAGCAGGGGCGCAGGCCGCCGATATCGGTGAACAGCACCACGGCCGGCAGTGGGCCTGCGGCGCCCGCGGGCGTGAAGATATGGGCGTCGATGGTGCCGTCGGCGGCAGGGATGTCGATAGCGCGAGACATGAGCGGGCTCCGGGGCTGTCGATGAGGATGGATGTCGCCGGGGACGAAGGTCACCCGAGGAGCATCTAACCAGAGACAGGCCCGGTTGACGAGGTCGTTACCGAGGGGCACCGGAGCCCACCGAGCGATAAAGTCGCGGGGCAATGAGGGACGCCCGTGGCATCGTGTGTGGATGGGGTACGTCGAGGGCCAGGCGACAAGGCGTACCGCTACGGCCAGTCCTGCCAGCACTATCTTCGCAATCGCTGGCAAGGGATACTGTGATTCAGCGGTGGTAGAGTGACGTCGTGCCAGCGATCGATGGCACCATGCTGATGGGAGAGGGCGGGGCGCGGGTGTCGTCCCGAATCGATAGGGATAGAGAATCTTTGGGCGCTTGACGTAAATGATGATGAAGAGTCCCGCCAACAATGGCTCCTTTATTCGGTTACGCCAGGAAGGCCGTACCGAACAGGTCATTCGCCGCATGATGGAGGCGATCGATCTGGGGCTCTACGTGGAAGGGCAGCAGCTGCCCAGTGAAACCGAGCTCGCCATGCAGTTCGGGGTGGCCACGGTGACCCTGCGCGAGGCCCTGGGCTACCTGCGCCAGGTCGGGGTGATCGAGACTCGCCGGGGACGTAATGGCGGCAGCTTCGTGTGTGCCACCGAGGAACTCTCCGCCGAGCTGATGCTGGAGCGTCTCGACGAGTGGAGCCTGATCGAGCTGCGCGACATGGGCGATGAGCATCGGGCCATTTCCGGCATGGCCGCCCGCCTCGCCGCCGAACGTGCCACTCCCGATAGCTACCGCCATATGGCCTTCCATATCGAGGCCCTGGGCGAGGCCGGCAATCGCCGCGAGCGGCGTCGCGCCGATGCCCGCTTTCATATGGAAATCGCCGCCCACTCCCAGTCCGTGCGCCTGACCCATGCCGAGATCCGCCTGCAGTCGCAGTTGGGCGAGCTGCTCTGGCTGCCTGGCAAGGAGCCCCCCGAGGTGGTGACCATCCAGCGGGAACACCAGGGCATCCTGGATGCCATCCAGCAGGGCGAGGCGGCGCTGGCCGGGCGCCTCGCCGAGGCGCATATCCAGGCAGGGATTCGCCACCTGATCACCATGAAGATGGCGCTGATGGAGACGCGGTCGGGGGGCGATGATGAGCACTGAGCCGATGGCAGAACGCCGCCGGGCGTGCCTGCGGGGCATCGAGGCCGCCCTCGATGGGGTCTTCGACGATATCGAACGTATCGCTTCCGAGCTCGAGCGGCTCTGGGAACGCCAGGCGGCGCTGGGCAAGGTGCCGGCCTCGGGAGACCTCAAGCCGCTGCGTACCCTGGCCGATGACCTGCTGACTCGGGACAATCGCTGGGTGCTGGGCACCGGCGTGGTGCTGGAGCCGGGGGTGCTGGCGGATTGCGACATGTTCTGCGAATGGCGTCACCTGGTGGGGGAGGGCAAGCCGGCCCAGCTCGATCTCAACTTCAACCGCAGCAGCGACAGCTACTACAACTACCGGGATATGCCCTGGTTCACTCAGCCGCGGGAGACCGGGCATCGCGTGGTGGAGGGGCCCTATATCGACCTCTACGGCCAGGACGCCTACATCCTCACCTTCGCCCGACCGCTGCATTGCCGCGGCGATTTCCTGGGCATCGCCGGGGCCGACGTGCATCTGGGGCGCTTCGAGCGCATCCTCGTGCCCGGCCTGCTGCAGCTGGCCCACGACGCCCTGCTGGTCAACGCCCCGGGGCGGGTGATCGCCTCCAATACCCCTCGCTGGCTACCGGGTGAGCGGTTTCGCATGCCGGATGACGGCTCGCGGCCGGGGTACCTGGTGACTCCCCTGGCCGGCCAGCATGCCCATTGGCAGCTGGTGGAGTCTCTCGACCCGGCACCGGCACGGAACGAAGGATAACCTCGCCGGCCCAGGCCACTGCTACCCGTCGGTGTTTCCGGTCTTCTCATTCCGGCCGCCCCAGCTGTTACCTCCAGTAGCAAACCGATGCCGCCTCGGGCCTCGCCCTCCCATCGGGGGAGGGCGGGGCCCGGTTGCTTCATGAGCGTGCGTCGGCCTGTCGACTCGCTCCAAATTGGTGAAAAAACAAGGCGCTAGTCGGTACCGCATCGGGACGTGAGCCCGCCTCTTCCATATAAAATATAAAAACAGATGTTATATGGCATAAGGCTTGCAGCCTATTTCGTGACGGCCTCCCCTCGATGCGAGGGAGGGCGACCCAAGCCGCTGGATCCATCGTTACGCCAATAACAATCACGAGGGTATGACATGAAACTACTGCGCGACTCCCTGCCGGAGAGCTGGTCACTGGTCTTCTCGGCCTTCGCCGCCGCCTACGGCGTCGGCCTGCTGGCGCTGCTGGCCCTGCCGTTTCTGATCAGCGCCATCATCACCGACCTGGGGCTGAACGAGGCCCAGGCCGGCTACCTGATGTCCGCCGAGTTCCTGCTGACCATGCTGGCCTCCTTGATCATCGCGCCCCTGATGGGCCGGGCGCCGCGGCGCACCCTGGCCCTGGTGGGGGCCCTGGTAGCCATCCTGGCCAATCTCGGCTCGGCGATGGCGACCGAGGTGGCCACCCTGGCCATCCTGCGCTGCGTGGCCGGCGCCGGGGCCGGCCTGGCACTGGCCTGTGGCAACGCCTGCGTCTCCAGCGCCCGGGACCCCGACACCATCGCCGGCTACATGAACGTGCTCTTCGTGGCGCTGATGATCGTGGTGATGCTGGTGTTCGCCCGCACCATGGCCAGCAGCGGCCTCTCGGGGCTCTATTTCTCGCTGGCGGCGACCCAGGCGGTGATGCTGCTCTTTATGCTCAAGCTGCCCCAGCGGGCCGCCATTACCCAGGCCATGAAGCAGGCGGCGCTGCCCAACAGCAAGATGCTCTCCGCCGCGGCGGTGTGCATGATGCTGGCCACCTTCCTCTTCTCCATGCGTGACACCATGGGTTGGGCCTTCGTCGAACAGGTGGGCATCCGCGTCGGCTATGACGGCGAGAGCCTGGGCCTGCTGTTCTCCCTGCAGGCCTTCGTCGGCCTGGCGGGACCGCTGCTGGTGGCGCTGATCGGCAGCCGCTTCGGGCTCAGCAAGCCGGTGATCATCGGTATCCTGCTGTGCGGCGGTTCCAGCCTGGGCTATGTGCTGGGTGAGGCCTCCATCGTCATGTACACCACCGGCGTGATGATGATCGCCTTCACTTACTTCTACACCCTGGCCTACCTTACCTCCCTGGCCGCCTCCCTGGATCGCGAGGGGCGCGTGGTGGCCGCCTGCGGCAGCTTCCTGACCCTGGGCATCGCCATCGGCCCCGCCGTCTCCGGCACCCTGATCGCCATCGGCGGCTATGCGCTGACCGGTTGGGCCATCGCCATCACCGTGGGCCTGACCCTGCTGGCGGTCTCGGTGCCCCTGGCCAAGGCCCGCCAGCGCCGCCAGGCGGAGCAGCTGGCCGCCGAGAGCGTCGTTACCGCCTCCTGAGGCGCCACGACTTGCCGTGGGGCCGTGAAGGCCCGCGGCGAGTCGCATGGGGCACCGCACCATCTACGACAAATGATTTACGGGATTCCATCGAAAACCCTTTGAAACATATAAAACCATATCTTATATTTTTTATATGGCATCGCCCCAGGCAGCAGCACGATAACCACAGTCACTCTTGCCCGGATGCCAGGACGATAACCGATAACAAGAGGTGCCTATGTCCACCATGATCGAAGAGCCCACCGACCAGGCTCCCTACCTGGATGTGGCCGACCCTAGCTTCTCGATTCGCTCCAGGGCCGTCGAGCAGGCGCGGGAGAAGAGCTGGTATGCCCGCACCCCCTACGGCATCGCCGTGCTGCGCTATGACGAGGTCAATACGCTGGTCCGTGACCGCCGACTGCGTCAGGGAAGCTACGCCTGGCCGGCCCATAACAACGCCCACGGCAGCTTCTCCGACTGGTGGATGCGCATGCTGCTGAGCAAGGAGGGTGCCGATCATTCCCGGCTGCGCCGCCTGGCCAATCCGGCCTTCGCGCCCAAGCTGGTCAAGAAGATGACCCCGGATTTCCAGCAGATCGCCGACGAGCTGATCGACGGTTTTATCGATGCCGGCGAGTGCGATTTCGTCGCGGAGTTTTCCGAGCCCTATGCCACCCAGGTGATCTGTCTGCTGCTGGGGCTGCCGCGCAGCGAGTGGAAGAACCTGGCGGAATTGGCCTCGGAAATGGGCCTGGCATTGGGGGTCACCTTCAAGCGCGACGAGGCCCGGATCAATGCCGCCACCGACAAGCTCTTCGCCTATGCCAAGGCAGTGGTGGAGAACATCAAGCGGGAGGGGCTGGGGGATGACTTCCTGAGCAGCCTGGTGCGCGCCAACCAGGACGATGACCAGGCGCTGAGCGACCAGGAACTCTACGACATGATCGTGCTGGCGATCTTCGGCGGCATCGATACCACCCGTAACCAGATCGCCCTGGCCCTGGACACCTTTATCCAGCACCCGGCGCAGTGGAAGCTGCTCGGCGAGCAGCCCGAACTGGCCCGGGCCGCGGTGGAGGAGGTGATGCGGGTACGCCCCACCGTCACCTGGGTGACCCGGGAGGCCCTGGAGGACTTCACCTTCCAGGGGCTGGAGATCACGCAGGGCACCACGGTGCACCTGTTCAGCCAGTCGGCGGGCACCGACCCCCGCGCCTTCGACGACCCCGGTTTCGATATCACCGCCAAGCGCTGCCCGCACTTCGGCTTCGGCGCCGGTGCCCACCACTGCATCGGCCATTTCATCGCCCGGGGCGACATGACCGTGGCCCTGGCCAAGCTGGCCCAGCGTCTGCTCGATCCCGAGTATGCCGGCACTCCCGAGTGGCTGCCGGACAGCGGCAACACCGGTCCGGTCAGGCTGCCGATTCGCTTCCGGGCGGGGAGGGCGGCATGACGGCCCCGAGCATCGCCATCGTCGGCGCCGGCCCCTCCGGCTGCTACCTGGCCCAGGCCCTGCGCAAGCAGTGGGCCGAGACGCGGATCGATATCATCGACCGCCTGCCGGTGCCCTTCGGCCTGGTGCGCTACGGGGTGGCCCCGGATCACCCCGGCACCAAGGCGGTGACCCGCCAGTTCGAGCGGCTCTTCGAGCGCGATGGTATCGGCTTCCACGGCAACCTGGCGCTGGGCCGCGACCTCGCCCTGGACGAGCTGCGCGAGGCCTATGACGTGGTGGCCCTGGCCACCGGCCTGGCCGCCGACCGCCGCCTGGGCATCCCCGGCGACGACCTGCCCGGGGTCTACGGCGCCGGCGCCCTGACTCGCCGCCTCAACGATCACCCGGACGAACAGGGGCTGCGTCCCGACCTGGGCCGGCGGGCGGTGATCATCGGCCAGGGTAACGTGGGCATCGACGTGCTGCGCCTGCTGAGCAAGCCGGAGGCCGCCTTCGAGGGCTCCGAGCTCTCGCCGGAGGCGTTGGCCGCCTGCCGAGCCAAGCCGCTGGCACGGCTCGATATCGTCGGCCGCTCTTCCGCCGCCGAGGCCAAGTGCGACGCCGCCATGCTCCGCGAGCTGGGGCGCCTGGCGGGGCTCTCCTTCCATTTCGCCGCGCCGCTGCCGGCACCGGAGAGCACCGAAGACAAGGCCGCCGGTCAGCGTCTGGCCGCCTTCCACGAGCTGGCCGAGCGTCATACCGAGCGCCATACCGAGAGCGACGGCTGCCAGATCCACTTTCACTTCGGCTGGACCCCGGAGGCGGTGCTCGGCGAGGCCCGGGTCGGCGCGGTGCGCTTTCATGGCGGCGAAAGCGGCCAGGAGCCCCTGGAGCTTGCCGCCGACAGCGTGATCACCGCCATCGGCTTCGCCCAGCACGACCCCGACCTGCCCGGCGGTCCCGAAGCGCCCCGGCCCGACGACCAGGGGCGCCTGGCCCCCGGCCTCTACTGCACCGGCTGGCTGCGGCGTGGTCCCCGCGGAACCATTCCCGAGAACCGCCAGGATGCCCGCGCCGTGGCCGCCATCATCGCCGCCGACCTTGGCGCCGAGCGACCCCTGGGGCGGCCCGGTTTCGCGGCCCTGCCCGCGGCGGCGATCGCCCGGGCCACCGACTTCGCCGGCTGGAAACGCATCCAGGCGGTGGAAGCCGCCGAGGCGCCGGCCGGCCGACTCTGCCGGCGCATTCCCGATCTGGCGAGGCTGCTCGAGATCGCCCAAGCGACCCCCGTGGGAGGACCCTGAGATGACGATTCATGTGATTTACGGCACCGAGACCGGCAACGCGGAAATGGTCGCCGACGACCTGGTGGAGGCCCTGGAGCATGACGCCACCGTCACGGCCCGGGACCTGGCCGACTTCGACCCGGCCGAGGTGGCCGAGCGGGACTTCGTGATCCTGGTCAGCTCCACCTATGGCGAGGGGGAGCTGCCCAACTCGGCCCAGCCCTTCTTCGCCAGGCTGGAGGCCCAGGCCCCCGACCTCAGCGGCCTGACTTTCGCCACCTTCGGCCTGGGCGACAGCTTCTACGAGACCTTCAACCACGGCAGTCGGATCCTCGCCGACAAGTTGCGCGAGCTGGGCGCCACCGAGCTAGGCGAGCGCGGCGTGCATGACGCCTCCGGCGGCGAGCTGCCCGGCGAGGTGGCGGTGGAATGGTTGAAGGGCCTGCTCGGCGCCCACGGCGCGCGGGTCATGGCCGGTGAGGCCGCCGCGGAGGCCGCCTCATGAGAGCCCTGCGCCTGTGCATCGTCGAGAACGGCCTGGTGCCGGAACCGCTTGATGAGCGCTTCGCCGGCTACCCGGCGATGATCGAGGCCTGGCTGGGGCCGGCGCTGCCGGAGGCGAGCTTCCAGGCGGTTTCGCCGGTCTCCGGGGAGGCGCTGCCGGACCCCGCTGCCTATGACGGCTACCTGCTGACCGGCTCCAAGCACAGCGTCTACGAGGGCGCCGACTGGATGCGTGCCGAGATCGACTTCCTGCGCCGCGCCCGGGCCCTGGGCCGTCCGATCTTTGGCATCTGCTTCGGTCACCAGCTGATGGCCGATGCCTTCGGCGGCCGCACCGCCAAGGCCGAGGCGGGCTGGGGCCTGGGGGGGCAGGGCTATCTCCCCGACGATGGTGCCGATGCCGATCGAGGCGCCGGCCGGGTGCTGGCCTTCCACCAGGACCAGGTCGTGGAGCTGCCGCCCCAGGCTCGGGTGCTGGCCGGCAGCGACCACTGCCCCCACGGCGTGCTGCGCTACGCCTTCCCGGCGCTGTCGGTGCAGTACCACCCCGAGTTCACCCCGGCCTATGTGGAGGCGCTGCTGGATCGCTACGGCGGCCACCTCTTCGACCAGGCCGAGGCCCAGGCGGCGCGGGAGAGCCTGTCGCAGCCCGATCTGGCCAACGCCGAGGTCGCCGCCTGGGTGGCGCGCTTCTTCCGGGAGGCCTGTCTCAGCGCATCCCCCGCCACCGGGCGGGCCACCCCTAGCCCCATCGACCCCTAGCCCCAATCGACCGAGTACTGCGCGTTTTCCCCTGGCTCCGCCAGGCACAACAACCACAACAGAACCGCCTTCGCCTCCTCAGGGAGCGTTTGGCAAAGGAGAATGACATGACGTCTCTGACAAGCACCGCTCAAGCCACTTCGGCCTTTGACACCGCCCTCCAGGCGGCCCCCACCACGGCCCTCGATCGCCATCGGGAGACCAACAACAGCGCCGCGGTGACGCAGGAACTGAGTTCGCGCATCCGCGACTCCGGGGTCGAGTACCTCTACTACCAGGTGGTCACCCTCACCGGCCGGGTGGTGGCCAAGGTGGTGCCGGCCAAGCACCTGCTGCGCAATCTGGACAAGGGCATCCAGTTCCACCGCACCGCCATCTCCGACCTGCAGTGCAACCGCGCCGGCGAGCTGCTGGGTGGCGGCGCCCAGGCCGCCGAGTTCACCGGCATGCCGGACGCCGACAGCTTCCAGGTGCTGCCCTGGGACCGTTCTATTGGCTCCTTTTTCTGCCGCCTCTACGAGCCGGAACACCGCCCCGAGAACGGCGGCAGCATCCTCGCCACCGACCCCCGCGGCCTGCTGCTGGACACCCACCGTCGCTTTGTCGACGAGACCGGCCTGACCCTCCGGACTGGCCTGGAGCCGGAGATGTCCTGGCTGGGCGAGAAGCTCAACGTCAAGGTGCGCCCCGGGGCCAGCCCCGCCTACCACCTGGGCAACCTGGAGCTGATGCGGCCCATCTTCAAGCGGGTCATGGAGTACGCCGGCGCCATGGGCCTGGACATGATCGAGGGCGACTACGAGGACCCGGGCCAGCTCGAGCTCAACTGGATGTTCGACGACTGCCACCTGACCGCCGACCGCATGATGACCTATCGCCTGATTTGCCGTCAGGTGGCCCAGGAGTTCGGGGTCAAGGCCAGCTTCATGCCCAAGCCCACCACCGGCAGCATGGGCAACGGCTGCCACCACAACTTCAGCCTGTGGCGCGGCGACGAGAACGTCCTCGCCGAGCCGGGCCGCCGCGAGCTGCACCTCACCGAGACCGGCCAGCATGCCCTCGGCGGGATCCTGGCCCATGCCCCCGGTGCCATGATGATCATGGCCTCCACCGTCAATTCCTATAAGCGCTACTGGGACACCGGGCTGTTCGCCCCCAACTGCATCAACTGGGGCATGGACAACAAGACCTGTACCGTGCGCCTCTCCGCCAACGGCCGCCTGGAGTTCAAGGTGCCGGATGCCAGCGTCAACCCCTACCTCTCCCATGTGATGCTGCTGGCCGCCATGCGCGACGGCCTGAAGAACGAGCTGGATCCGGGCGCCCCGGACAACAGCGACAGCATCCCCGGTTCCCCGGCGGAGACCCGCTACCTGCCGCGCACCCTGGGCGACGCCATCGCCGCCTTCGACCAGGACGCCGTCATCCAGGGCGCCATGCCGGCGGAGATGGCCAGCCTCTACCGCGACCTCAAGACGGACGAGTGGGCGCGCTACTGCGCCGCCGTGACCGACTGGGAAAAATCCATGTACGAGGACTACCTGCCGTGAACCAGACCGCGACCGATCTCAAGCTCAATGTCATCTGTGCCGACCTGCCCGCGCCGCCGCTGTTCTGGCGCGACGACCAGGGCCAGCGTCACGGCTACGAGGCCGACGTGGCACGACTGCTGGCCAGCAAGCTGGCGGGGGACACCGCCTTCGTCTACCGCCAGTGGGCCGACTTCTACCCCGCCCTGGAGGCGGGGGAGGGGGACATCCTGCTCTGCGGGCAGGGCATCTCCGAGTACCGCCAGACCCTGGCCGACTTCACCGCCCCCTATGCGGTCTTCGACGAGTCGGTGATGGTGCTGCGCGACTCGCCCATCCGCCGCGCCGAGGACCTGGCGGGGCGCCGGGTCGGGGCCATCGACAAGAGCCTCAACATGGCCCTGGCCGAGACCTTCGAGGGCGCCATCCGGGTGCCCTTCTCGGGGGAGTCCGAGGACGTGATGGGGGACATGGTGGCGGCCCTGCGCCGCGGCGAGATCGACGCCTTCGTCGATGACGACGTGGCCCTGGTGCCCCTGGCCGAGGAGGAGGACCTGGCCATCGCCTTCACCGTGGCCAGCCGCAACGCCTGGGGCATCGCCGTGAAGAAGGGCGAGCCCGAGCGCCTGGCCCGGGTCGAGGCGGCCCTGGCCGAGGTCAAGGCCAGCGGCGAGCTCCGGGCCCTGTGGGAGCGCTGGATGCCGACCCTCGACTACCCTTTCTGAGCCGCCACGGGGAGCGCCGACCCGGCGCTCCCTCCCATGTTCACGACACCCTGGTGACGCCATGAAACCGAGACGCGCCCTCGCGGTGCTGCACTCGCCCAGCGACGTGCCGGGCACCCTGCCCGAGGTTCTTGCCGAGCACGGCATCGCACTACAGACGCACCTAGTGACTGACCCCCTGCCGCCCCCGGAGGCCCTGGAGATGGTGGTGGTGATGGGCAGCCCCGACTCCGCTTACGACCATCGCCTGCCTTGGCTTGCGGCCGAACTGCGCTGGCTGAAAACGGTCATCGACGCCGGCGTGCCGACCCTGGGCATCTGCTTCGGCAGCCAGCTACTGGCCCGGGCCCTGGGCGGTACCGCCCTGGCCGCCGAGCAGGCCGAGATCGGCTGGACGCCGCTGCGTGACCGCCATCCCGACTGGCACCATCCCGGTCCCTGGCTCAACTTCCACTTCGATACCTTCCGCCTGCCCGATCACGTCACCCTGCTGGCCGATACCGCCCTGGCCCCCCAGGCCTTTCGCCACGGTTCGGCCTGGGGGGTGCAGTTCCACCCCGAGATCACGGTGGCGATGTTCGATACCTGGCTCAGTGACTGGCGAAAGAGCGAGGAGGGGCGACGCTTCCTCGCCGAGGCCGGCGACCTGCCGCGGCGCCTGCGCGACGAGATCGCCCGGCGTCAGCCCGATAACACCGCCAACTTTCGTCGCCTGATGGGCGATTTCCTGGCCGCCATCGCGGCGCCGGAAAAGGAGATAAGCTGAGATGACCATCATCGACGACCAATGACCGGCGGGCCCGGGCCGAGGGCCTGGCGATCGCCGGCGAGGCTGATATAGCGGCGCCGATACGTCGGCCCGCTCCGGCGAGACCCTCGACAAGATCAGTCCCGAGGATGGCCGCCTGCTGGCGCGGGTGGCGAGTCAGTCGGCAAGCAAACGGGGTTGCTGTAAGGCGCCCTCAGACCCCATAAGTCGAGGGTTCGCGGCATACGCAAAAGGTTGGCGTTGCCGGGACAATAACTTAAGGAGATAAGTCACATGGGTAAGTATGCGGTCATCAATCCGGCAACCGGTGAGACCATCAAGGAATACCCCACGGCGACCGATGCAGGGATCCAGGACGCCATTGCCGCTGCGCAGAAGGCGTACACGGAGTGGTCGCGCAAGACCACCCTTGCCGAGCGCGCGGCCCTGGCTCAGAAGGCAGCGGATCTCTTTCGTGAGCGTAAGGAAGCGCTCGGCGCCATCATCAACCGCGAGATGGGCAAGCCACTCGCCCAGTCGATCGGTGAGGCCGAGTTCTCCGGCGACATCACGGAGGTGTTCGCCAAGAATGCCGAGGAGTGGCTCGCCGACGAAGTGCTCGATGTCGAGGATGGTCTGCGCACGTTTATCCGCCACCAGGGGCTCGGGGTCATCCTCGGCATCATGCCGTGGAACTACCCGTACTATCAGGTGGCACGCTTCGCCTCACCCAACCTCATTCTCGGCAACACGATCGTGCTGAAGCACGCTGAGTGTTGTCCGGAGTCAGCACTTGCCATCGAGCAGATCTACCGCGACGCGGGTTTTCCCGAGGGCGCGTATGTGAACGTGTTCGCCTCGCACGACCAGATTTCGACGATCATCGCGGATGATCGCATTCAGGGCGTCTCTCTGACCGGTTCAGAGCGCGCTGGCGCGATCGTTGCCGAGCAGGCCGGCAAGTATCTCAAGAAGTGCGTGCTCGAGCTCGGCGGGTCCGATGTATTCCTGGTTCTCGAGACGGATAACATCGACCACGCCGTGAAGCACGCCGTCGCTGGCCGCATGGAGAACACCGGCCAGGCCTGTAACGGTTCGAAGCGAATCGTCGTCATGGACAAGTACTTCGACGAGTTCACCGAGAAGTTCAAGGCGGCCATCTCAGGCCTGTCGTACGAAAACGGCGACTTCGGTCCGCTCTCCTCCGAGGGGGCGACCCGGGGGCTCTCGGCACAGGTGCAGGGGGCACTCGCTCAGGGGGCCAAACTGCTCGTCGGTGACAACGACCCGAAAGGCAACGTTTACACCCCCTCGATCCTCGCCGAAATCACCCCGGCGATGGACGTGTACAGCCAGGAACTCTTCGGCCCGGTCGCGCAGATCTACAAGGTCTCGAGCGACGAAGAGGCGATCGAGCTCGCCAACTCCTCGCCATATGGCCTCGGATCGATCGTCATCTGCGACGATCTCGAACGCGCCGAAAAAGTTGGCAACCAGTTGGATGTCGGCATGGTCTTCATCGGCGCATCGGGCCTGGAGGGGGCAGACATCCCCTTCGGCGGCGTCAAGAAGTCGGGCTACGGCCGCGAACTCGGCAAGGGCGGCATGATGGAGTTCGCGAACAAGAAGCTATTTCGCTTCGCTGGCTAATTACCGCACAGTCTGGAGCGGCAACGACTCTGCCCGACGGCCGCGACAAGTCGCTCCACGCCTTCGACAAGTACACCGAGCTCAAGGCCACCTGGATCAAGCTCTAAGCCGCGTTCTTCATGGGATTGGGCCATGCCTCACACGGGGCATGGCCCCTTTTTGTATGTTCTCGTCGGCCATGCAAGGATCAGAAGCGGCCAAACCTGGCCCGTGACACCGCACAAGGAGGTGGCAAGGCATCCGGCAGGCAGCGCCCTTCGGCACCGGCCTCCTTGCGCAGATGGCGGTCACTATATTGTTCTTCTATAGTGTAGCTATTAGCTATCTGGAAGACTCAGCCACCGATGACAGGACCAGCCAAAAAGATAAAGGAAACGTCACCGCGGCTGGATTGAAGCATCAACACAGGGAAATGTAACTATTTTGAAATCTTGCCCCCCTGCTTGGTGTGGAAACGGAACAGCACAGTTGTCGTCCGTGGCGGCTGTGGTTATTCCACTTGGATCCGGTCAGATTCGAATGAAAGGTGAGCAGCCACGTTCGCCACCTTGCGGATCGACGATCAATGGTAGCGATAGGGAAGTTGAAATCATGCCTGCACAACAACCGAGATATACTCCCGCTGTACTCAAAAAGCCCGCGAATTATGGTGTTCTCGAACAGCTGGCGGGAACCTGGGTCAACTACAACCCAGGAAATAATACTACAGGGTGGGGGTTGCACACCACTTGCCTGCCTTCCCCTGGAACCAACTCTGAAACCATTCCCGGTAAGTTTCATTTCCTCTGCCAGAACTACACGGAAGAGCTTACTTTCACATTGGTGGCCGGCGGAGTGCGTAACCGCGGTGGCGCCAACGAGCAGTTCAGCGGAGCAGTGAAGTACAACCAGAGTATTCAGGATCTCGAGGGTAACGGACTCCATGAAGAGAACGGTATGTATCTCTGGTTAGATACTATTTATAATCATCCCGCCGATGACGACTCCATCATGATCGATATCGGTTATCCCGAACTATCGGCGGGCGCCGGCTCCGACGGCCCGGTTTATGTTCCCCCCTATTCGGTCTCTCGCAGCGGCACGATTCCCCACGGCAGTACTGTACTGTTGCTGGGTAAAGACTCCGAAAATAACGGCAAACCGCAATTTCCCCATGGGGCAGACGCTTGGGACCCCAATCACCTGTCCATCTCTCCGAGCATGGGGCTGGCAGGCACCACCGCCGACACCCCCATCAATCTCGATGAGAAGGCGCCGCCCTGGGTTCACGACCCCAGTCTGGCGGAGAGAGATCCAAGCGGCAATAAAACCTACACTCAGCGCATTCTGGCGCACGACCTCTACCCCTACTCGGTTCGTCCCGATCTCCGCCTGCGCGATGCCATCAAGGATCAGGATATCAAGAGCTTCGTACTGATCGAGATGTGCACACGGGAGACCGGCGGGCCTGAGGGGGGATTGCTGAACACTCCTTTCACAAGGCGATTCGCTCCTGTAACCGAGATGAAGTTTCGCCTGTGGATTGAGACTGTCATCGAGGACGGCAAGGAAGTTCTGCAGTTACAGTACGAGCAGATCCAGTTTTTCGAATTTCAATTTGGCACCGATGGCGGAACGACCCGCTGGCCACACATTCAAATCAATACCCTACGCAAAAAAATGTAACCGCAAGCCTGATCGCACGGGAGCCTGTCGCTGTTAACTACCGTAGGTGGCGGGTTCCCACAATGCGCAACGCAAACAGGCGAACTGGAGCAACGAAACATAAGGAGATGAAAAGCCATGGCGCCATCAGCAACGGAGAGCTATCCTCCAGGCCTGTTCGACAGGCTTACCAGCACCACTTCCCCCGCGATAAAGGATCTCCAGGAGGCGGCGCAGTTAGCGTTACAGGTGGAATTTACGACCATTCCTGTCTACCTCTCGGCACTCTATTCCATTTCAGACACCGAGAGCCACGCCTACCAGACCCTGCGAAGCGTAGCCATGGAGGAGATGTTCCATGTCAACCAGGCGGCCAATATTGTCGTCGCCTTGGGCGCTCTGCCAAAATTCACCGGTGATGCGGTACCCGTTTACCCCGGCTATCTGCCCAAGGCCAACCCAAAAACGACTCCCATGGTCGGCCTGTTTCGCGCCTCCCCCGATGTATTCAGCAATGTCTTTGCCGCTATCGAGAGCCCAGCACAGTATGGTGCGCCTCCTCAAGGTGACAACTACGACAGCATCGCGCAGCTGTACGGTGCCCTGATCACGGCGGTAAATGCCTATCCAGGAAACCCCTTCAGAACCACTGATGTTCCCGGTCGACAAAGAACCAATATTTATCTGGGAAAGTTTGGCGGTAACGTCAACGAAGTGGTGGACAAGGAGAGTTTTCACGCGGCGGTAAACGAAATCGTCGAGCAAGGTGAAGGGACGGTCCCCCCTGAAAAGCCTCTGGTGCCGGTTGAGAGTTTCGGCACTTACAATCACTATGGAAAGCGCACCGACGGCACCTACGGGCCCATCCTCGGCACCCCGTATGAGATGAGCCACTTCCTCAAGTTCCGCGAAGTCGCGCTCGACAGCGGTAATTTTCCACCGACTCTCCCTATCATCTCCAATCCCGATAGCAGCGTTTATACCAACCCGCGGGCCAGACGGTTGGCCGACAGCTTCGATCATCACTACAGCCTGATGTTGCGCGCCTTCGAGGCCGCATTCAAGGCCGGCGCCCCCGACCCCTATTTCAGCGTCGTCCTGTCAATAATGCACCGGGTTTTGCCCCACCTTTCCCGAGCACTGATGTCTACCCCGGCCTTTGCCGGTGGCGACGGTTCCGTTGGCCCCAATGCCGCCCCAGCATGGCTCTACAGGAGCGATATCAAGCGTACCTTCGAGGAACTGACTCAAGAGCTTGAAGGTGAGGTTAACCAGCTGTCGACATCGTCCAGGGAAAGCGCCTTGAACACGCACCTTAAGGCAGCCTTGGCAGGCGATAAAGAGATATTGATGGCTGCCGAAGCGCTGGGCTTGTAAAGGGACAAAGTTGAAAGGATATCATCATGCCTGACTACAAAATTTACCCGCCGATTGGCATTGCCCGAGTGGGTAACGCGCCGGACAAATTCTATATCGGACCCGAGACATATCGCGGTTTACCCACCAACCCCGACGGTAATCCCTTCACCCAGGATGATTTCCGGGATGGGCAGGGTCGTATGTGTCGCCAGGCTGCGCGCTTTCATATCTTTCACGGTGACGAAGAGGTCAGTCTGAATACGCCCGGAGTCAAGTCGATCACCTGGACCGTGCACATGGCGAACAAGAAAGCCAGTTGGTATGAGTTTGCCACCAACGAGGGAGAGCAGGGGTATGCCAGTAATCATCCCTTGCGCAACGCCCATGTGGAGAATCGACACAGCTTGATTATCGATCCGGGACCACGCCAGATCAGCGGCGCCCATGCCGGCCCCGTCCCCATGGATCGCCATACCATTCCCGAGGGCTACAAGGGCGCAAATTTCCCTGAGGGCATCCTATATCCCAACCGGGAGCGTATCGACACCTTGGGAGAACTGCGTACCGATGAAAGCGGTCGCTTGTTGGTGTTGGGCGGTTTGGGCATTTCCGGGACAGAAGATGAAAATGCCGTTATCAAGCAGTACGCCAATAACGATGGCTGGTGGGATGACACCGCGGACGGTCGGGTCAGCGCGGTAATCGAGTGGGAGAATGGTAGCAGCAAACCGGCTGAGACGGCCTGGGTGTCTGTGGCACCGCCCTCCTATGCACCGGAGATCGCTAACCTGGTCACGCTCTGGGATACCATCTTCGACAGCGCAGTGCGCGCCGGGCATTACCCGCGGATCAATGACCAGGGCATCTGGCAAAGTGGGCCCCATGGCTACAAGCCCAACTTTCAGAGCGAGATAAAACCGCTACTGGAGCGGGCCACCACCTACACTTGGGTCGCGGCCATCCCCCCCAAACCCCACAGCTTCGACATGGAGATGCTGGGGGCGGTGCCGAACAAAGAGGATCACTACCGTGGCTTGCGCAACTGGATTCTGGATATCCTGCGGCCACCGGCAGATGAGAACACCATTATCTCCGGGCGGGGAGCCACCATGATGCCCTACCTGGCGGGGGACAACTGCCTTATCGACGGCACGCTGACATCCAATTTCCTGCGCTTGACAGATACCCAGTTCTTCTTCGTTCAACAGTGGGCGGCGGGCCACTTTGTCAACGAGCCTGTTGCCGATGGTGGCCCCCAATCGCTGACACGCAATATTCTGGAAAACTGTGTGGGAGGGGCGTTTTCTCCCGGTATCGAGCTTACCTGGATCTCCCGTAACCGGGCCATCTACAGCAGTGAAGACCCCTTTCGCATCAACGCCGCGCCGCCCACCGAAGGGCCACTCAACCTGGGCTTTAGCCCTGCTGCGATGGAGCCGGGGGATCTCACCCGCTACATGGCCATACCCTGGCAGGCAGACTTCAATGAGTGCTCCTCACAGCCCATCGGTGAGCGCGTGTTGTGGTGGTGGCCCGCACAAAGGCCGGAGTTCGTCTATCTGGAACCGCGGCCCGAGATCGAGAACCTGGCGGCTATCCCGACACCGGATGAGCAGACGGGAGGGCAGGTCGCCTGGATTGGCACCGATTTCGACCAGCTGCGCGGAGATTTCATCTCCTTTGCCGACGATGTGCAGATGGTGCAGTACTGGTCGCAACTGGGCTTTGTGATGGAAAAAGAGGTCAAAGGAGAGCGCCGCTTTGTGGAGGTTGCCCGCACCCTACCCAGGCCTTTCACCCCGGATGGCAACTGATTTCGATCTCGTTATCCTCGGCGCCGGCCCTGCCGGTTGCGCCACGGCGCTCGCCGCGATTGCGGCGGGCGTAGAGCGCGTGGCTATACTGGACAGGCCTACCCGTCAGGCCTTCCGGGTGGGGGAATCCGCGGCGCCCGACATAGCCGCCAAATTGAGGCTGCTGGGCATCTCGGACGACCTATCGGCGAGGGGGCACCGACCCTACTACACCAACCTCTCCCTATGGGCGGGAGAGCGCCGGTTCGATGATTTTCTCCATCGCTCGACAGGGGGCGGTTGGCATCTCGATCGGGAACGCTTTGACGAGGATCTGCGTCTAGCCAGCTGTGAGAGAGGTGCACAACTGCTGACTCCGGCAGTGTTGAAATCTCTACGTTGGGATAGTGGCGAGTGGCAACTGAAAATAACCTATCAGGGAAAACGGCATCTGCTGAGTTGTCGTTACCTCGTCGACGCTTCCGGTCGCGGAGCTTCCCTCGGCAGGCGACTGGGAATCGAACGAAAGCGTCTCGACGACCTGGTGGCGGTGGCGTGTAAATTACCCAGTGCCGGCAGGCTGGAAGGTATGACACTGGTGGAGTCGGTAGCCGACGGCTGGTGGTATGCCACCCGTTTGCCCGATGGCTCAGCACTACTGGCGTTGATGTCGGATGTGGCCATTATTCAACAGAAGGGGCTGCGAAAGGGCGAAACCTTCTCTGCGCTATGGGCACAGACAGAGGAGCTACAACAGTGGCTGCAACCGTCCCGACTGCCCACACGTTCCCTTACCTGCTTTGCCGCACACAGCGGTTTTATTACCCGGGCAGCCGGGCCGGGCTGGATCGCAGTGGGCGATGCCCTGGCTGCATTTGATCCTTTGACCTCTTCGGGAATTTCCAACGCACTGGGCGACGCCCTGGCTGCGGCACCAGTGATCACCGATTGGCTGCACAGGAGTGGCCTGCAAGCAGCGGAACAGTATGCGTTTCGGGCAAACAGGGGGATTAACCGCTTTCTCAGGGAGTGGCAGGGCCAATATGGCCTGGAACGACGGTGGTCGGATCACCCATTTTGGGCTCGTCGTCGTGAGGTTATGCTTAGTTAAGGTAGAAAACACGCTCATCGGCGTCATGCTGACGAGCTATAGTGCCGGTGCGGGCATGCGGACTACGTCATCGACAGCTACCAACGCAAGCATGACCGGCAGGGCATTGGCGGCCGCACCAGGACCGACGCTGGCTTTAGCCGCGGTCCGACGTCTCTGCGTCTGCGATTGGCACCACCAGGCGCCTTGCTTCAGCACCGCCTATCGCGCGACATAACCGATCCCCGTAACGAAATCCCCACCAGGTGTGATGAACTGCTTTATCTAATATCCCGTAACATGCAAGGATAAAAGCGATCAGCTCAACTCGCGACAACCATATGGAGGTGCTACCCCATGCCTTTTCTCGACTTGGAGGTCAGAACCGCGCGCATCGTGCACGGCTTCGACGAGGCTAATCGAGAGATCGTCGAGTGCCCGGAAGAAACGGACTTTACCCGCAAGCTGATCGCCGTCTCCCGCATCCAGTCGATCAGCGACCAGTACCTGCTGGTGACCGGCTCCCATGGACGGATAATGTACTGGGAATATCGCGGCAGCCTGGATGAGGTCGAGGCTCGCCTCGCCGTGGCCGGCCTGACGCTGGAGTGACCGACACGGCCCACAAGGAGGGCAATATGCAAGGAAGCTGTCTATGCGGTGGGGTGCGCTACGCCATCGAGGCGCTGAGCACGGCCCCACAGATCTGCCACTGTCAGACCTGCCGCAAGGCCCATGCCGCCCCGGCGGTGGTCACGGCGGGGGTGGCTCGCTCGGCATTTCGCTGGCTACAGGGCGAGGCGCTACTCAACCGCTACGAATCCAGCCCCGGCAAGTGGCGCCATTTCTGCTCGGTCTGCGGCTGCCAGCTGATCGCCGAACGGGAAGGGCAGGCGCATCTCATCCTGCGTCTGGCGACCCTGGACGAGGACCCCGGCGTGATGCCCGAGGCACATATCTGGACCAGCCACGACCAGCCCTGGCTTAGCGGCGAGGGCCTGCCACGTTATCCCCAGTGGCCGCCCGGCCGTTAGGCGCCGAGAACAGCCCTACAAAGCTGCACCTTGTACCTGTTGGAGCTGGCTTTAGCCGGCGATCTGCGCCTGATTACCTTGCCAAATTCATTTTCCCATCCAACGCGCCCCATAGGCGAAGTTATCGCTTACCCATGTGAGAAACGGTCAATTCCGGCTATGCAGGATCTTCCCGCCGTGGCTAAGATGGAAAGCAATATTCGATTAGTGGATGGGGCGGAGTGGCAGCATGGTGGCAGGGATCTGGCTGGTGAAGCCACCGAATGGGGCGGCGGCTGTCGACCCGAAGAGGCCGTTATGAAAGTGCAGGAGGCATGAAATTTTGGACATATTGCATAATTTTAATTAATGGTTAAAGGCTTGCGAGAACCTTGGCAGGCTGCATTTTCCGGAAAAATGTGCCGGCACGTTCACCCAATCATAGAACACGCCGTCTAATACGCTGTTAGAACTACCTAATTGAATAAAGAGGAAAATGGCATGGCAAGGTTCACAGCACCAGTACGTGGACATAAATCAGCGGTGGGGGTAGATCAAGTAGCAGTTCAAGGCCGCGGTGGTCGAGGCCAGATTCGTCTGTGTCTTACACGGCCGCTCAAGTGAAGTCACTCACGCCAATCCGAGAAGTCGTTGAGACACGAGCAGCGGCGCAACCTGATCTTCGTGACGCCTTCCTCTGTCACGCGTGGGACGACCGCAAAGGAACAGCCAAAGAGCTGCACGAATTGCTTGAGGCGGCTGGTGTCAAAGTTTGGTTCAGCGAGAGGGACCTTGGGCTCGGCGTGCCAATGATGCGCGCCATCGACAAAGGCTTAGCGAATTCCCGAATAGGACTTGTGTTGGTGACCCCTGCGATGTTGGATCGCCTCCCAAAAGAGAGCGTCTCTGACAAAGAACTTTCTGAACTACTAGCAGGCAATCAGCTCGTTCCGATCGTGCACAACACTACATATGAAGATCTACGTAATGTCAGCCCTTTGCTCGCATCCAGAACCGGCCTAGATACTTCAGAAGATTCAATGGAAATGGTAGGAAAAAACGCCGAGTTGGTTGATATCTAACTTTGTAGACTTAAGTTATAACAAGCGCATGTTGTCGAACTGGTTTTCCGTCGCGTTACAAGCCAGCCGCAAAATGCGAACGTTACATGAGCACATTCTGAGCGTCCGCTTCTGGCCGAGGCTGTGTGAAAACCCAAAAATCCGTTGCCTGTTCCCGCATCCGGCCGTCAGGCCACGCCCAGCGACCAACGAGACGTCTCAAAGCACTTCCGTGATCGCCACATACGAGGTTATTCAAAATCGTGCGCCCCGAGAAACCTTTCCTGGAGAGCGTCATAGGGCGCTACAGGCGCTACAGAGAGCGGCAGGCCACACTATGCCCGCATCGCCTGAATCAACCCCTTGGTTCCGAGGATCTTCATGACGCGTTTCATGTTGTAGGCCAGCACGTGAAGGCTCATTTCCGTGCTGACGTTCTTGAGGCTCTTGGTCAGAAAATGCGTCGCTCCCATCCAGGCCTTCAGTGTGCCGAACGGGTGCTCGACTGTCTGGCGTCTGAGGCGCATCATCTCCGGCTTCTGGTCCAATCGAGACTGCACCGACTCAAGCACATCCTCATGCTCCCAGCGCTTGATTCGTCGATAGGTCCCCGTGGTGCATTGCCCTTTCATCGTGCAGGTTGGACAGGCTGAACTCCAGTAGCAATGTAGCGTCTGACCCTTTTCGACGGTCTTGAAACGCCAGATCAGTCGCTCTCCTGCAGGGCAGCGGTATCCGTTGCTTTCGGGGATGAAGAGAAATGCCTCTCTCGGAAACATTCCCTTGGCCTGGCTCGATGAGGTTTTCGGTTTGGGGAGATAGGTGGTGATACCGGCCTTGTGGCACTCGAGAATCTCTTCTCCCTTAAAGTAACCGCGATCAGCCACGACGGTGAGATCTTTGATGCCGCTGGCATCACGCGCCTGATTGGCCATTCTGGATAGTTGACTGCGATCACTGCCGACGTTGGTGACCTCATGGGCGATGATCAAGTGATGCCGGTTATCCACAGCCGTCTGTACGTTATACCCCACTACCCCGGTGCCTCGCGTCGTCATGGAGCGGGCATCGGGATCCGTCAACGAGATCTGCTGGTCAGGTGCCTGGGTTCTTTGTATTTCAATGGCTTGTAGTTGCTGCACTTCCTCGGTGAGGGCGGCAATCTTTTCCTTCAGCTGTGCTGTCTGCGCCTCTGTGACAGCCGGAACTCCCCGGTCAGCTGAGTCGAACTGGCGCAGGTAATGCTCAATGCTCTTCTCGATTTCCTCGGCTCGCCGTTTCATCTTGGCGAACGTAAAGTTGCGATCTCGGTTGTTGACCGCTTTGAATTTGCTCCCGTCGATGGCCACGATGGCTTGTGAGAACAGTCCCAGGCGCCGGCAGAGCACGACGAAGTCTCGGCAGGTGGCGCGGATCGCCTTACCGTTGTGCTTACGGAAATCGGCAATCGTCTTGAAGTCCGGTGCCAGGCGCTCTGTCAGCCACATCAGCTCGACATTGCGCTGCGCCTCGCGCTCCAGGCGACGGCTGGATTGGACGCGATTGAGGTAACCGTAGAGGTAGATTTTCAGGAGTACTGCGGGGTGATAGGCGGGCCGGCCAGTGGCATGGGGATCGACACCCTTGAAACCGAGTTGTCTGAGGTCGAGGGCCTCGACGAAGGCCTCGATGGCTCGGACCGGGTTGTCCTCTGAGACGAAATCATCCAGAAGCTCAGGGAACAACGTGGCTTGAGACCGGGATTCACCTGAAACGAAACGCTTCATCGGCACCTCCACGAGCAGTCACGAGGAGAGTATAGCGGGAGCCACGTTTTCACACAGCCTCGGCCGAACGGAGAACGTTAGCCTACCCTGATGATATGAATGAAGCCGCTTGTTCACCAGAGCGGGCGCCCGGCGCCTTGGCAGGTGGTAATTCCGCTTTCATTGATATAGGAGAAGTCCATGCAAGATATAAGACGGCTCGAGGTCGGTATGTCCACAAAGATCGGCACGGATCAGGTGAAGGAGCCTGAGGTGGGAAGGGAGTATGTCCGGGCGCTCGACTCCAATACTTGGCTCCTGTTTACCGAAGACCCGGCCGAGGATCGAACAGTTGTTGTTCGCATTGATAGCATCGACGGTGATGTGTGCCACTGCACGGTTACTAGAAAGCTAAGTTGATAGATGCTATAAGCTTTATTCCCGCTCTCGCCTTGGCTGACTAGGCCAGCGTGCGGATTGACGCAATGACGTCAGTTCGTGGCGACAATACAATCTGAGCTCAGACTAACGACTGTCCTCCCGTCACGTGCGAGCGGACGGAGCTTAAACGCGGTTCGCTTCATGCTGCCGGTCCTGCAAGACCGTTCAGTCTTTGCTGTACTTAATAGGTCAATCAAGCAGAACGTCTTGCCCTGGCGCGCTAAGAGATGATTAGTTCTGGCATTATATTAACTATAGACGATTGACCGCTCTTGGCCGAAAGCGGCCTCACCTGAAGGGCTGATGGAGAAACCATTCCATGAAAATCATCCTCCTCGGTAACGCCGGGTCAGGAAAAAGCACCCTCTCCAAGCGGCTGCTCGACAGGCAGCCGGCGGCTCGCTTGTCGCTGGACCAGGTGGCGTTTCGAGAGGGGATGGAACGGCGGCCGCTGGCGGAGAGCGTGGCGGAGGTGCGGCGCTTTATCGATGCCCATGCCCACTGGATTATCGAGGGGTGCTACGCGGATATCATCGAGCCGATCCTGCCGGCGTGTGAGGAGCTGATCTTCCTCAATCCCGGCGTCGAGACCTGTGTGGCGCACTGTCGGTCGCGGCCCTGGGAGCCGGAGAAGTTCGCGACCCGCAAGGCACAGGATGCCAACCTGGAGGCCCTGCTCACCTGGGTTCGCACCTACGAGACTCGCGATGATAACTATGGGCTGAGTCGTCACCGGGCGTTGTTCGACGGCTTTCGGGGCAGGAAAATAGAGCTTAATGATCCGAGCAAGTATGCATCGATGCTGGGGTGGGTTAACTTGGATAAACTCTCAAAGACAGCTGAAAATCGCTCGGCAAAGCCAAGCTCCCACAATAGCTGAGTGGAGCACTGCCGAGCTCAGCTAACCTTTTACATGCCGGGTAAGGGTTCTCTCGGCAAGGCCAAATTCCCACGGCCATCGGTTGGCTCCTTCGCCTATCCGATGAAAAGTAAAACGCCCGTGCTGCCATTGGCAGGCGGGCGTTTTCTGTCGGGCCGGCCGGGTTACTTGCCCAGCGCTTCCAGCAGTAGCTTGGCCACCGGCTCGGAGGAGGGCGGGTTCTGGCCGGTGATCAGCTGGCCGTCGCGGCGGGTGTAGGGGACGAAGTCGTCGGCCTTGGAGTAGCGGCCGCCGCCGGCGATCAGGGCGTCTTCGACCAGGTGGGGCACCACCTCGGTGAGTCCCACGGCGGCTTCCTCACCATTGGTGAAGCCGGTGACCTGGCGGCCCTGGATGATCGGCCGGCCATCGGCGTCGCGGGCGTGGATCAGCACGATGGGGGCGTGGCACACCGCGGCCACCGGTTTCTGCTGGGCCCAGAAGGCCTCGATCAGGCGGATGGAGTCGGCATCGTCCACCAGGTCCCAGAGCGGGCCATGCCCGCCGGGGTAGAAGACGGCGTCGAAGTCGTCGGCGTTGACCTCGGCGAGGCGATGGGTGCTGGCCAACTGCTGCTTGGCCGTCTCGTCCTGCTGGAAGCGGCGGGTCGCCTCGGTCTGGCTCTCCTCGGCGTCGCTCTTGGGGTCCAGCGGCGGCTGGCCGCCCTTGGGCGAGGCCAGCACCACCTCGGCGCCAGCGTCCAGGCAGGCGTAGTAGGGCGCCGCCAGCTCTTCCAGCCAGAAGCCGGTGGGCTCGCCGGTATCGCCGAGGCGGTCGTGGGAAGTCAGCACCATCAGAATGCGTGCGCTCATGGCAATCTCCTTGGCCAGTGCGGGGAATCACGATGGTCACCATCCTAGCCGGGCGGCTAGTATTCGAGAATTGATGATTCTCGATAGGAGATATTCACTCGATGAATATCGCGGGCAAGGACCTCAACCTGCTGCTGCTCTTCCATGTGCTCTATCAGGAGCGCAGCGTCTCGGCGGCGGCCGGACGCATGGCGCTCAGCCAGCCGGCCCTGAGCCACAAGCTGGCCAAGCTGCGCCACGCCTTCGGCGACGAGCTCTTCGTGCGTGCGCCCCGCGGCCTGACGCCGACGCCCCGGGCCCACGAGCTGGCGCCCCGGGTGCAGCAACTGGTGGCGGGCATCGAGGGCTTCTTCGACTTCTGCGAGGGCAGTGACTACCTGGCCCGGGCCGACCGGGTGCACCTCTACACCACCGACTATATCGAGCAACTGCTGTTGCCGCGGCTGCTGCCGGTGGTACGCCGCGAGGCGCCGCAGTTGCAATTGGTCACCCATAACACCCGGGGCCGGCTGCCGCGGGCGGAGCTGGAGACCGGCGAGTGCGATATCGCCATCGCCGGCTTCTACGGCGACCTGCCGCGCAGCTATCATCAGCAGCGCATCCACCGGGAGGGCTTCGTGGTGCTGGCCGCCCGGGACCACCCCGAGATCGGCGAGCGCCTGACCCTGGAGGGCTACCTGGCCAGCGATCACCTGGTCACCACCCTGACCGGCGACCTGGACGGTCATGTGGACAAGCAGCTGCGCGCCCTGGGACGCCGGCGGCGGGTGGTGGCGGGGCTGTCGAGCTTTACCGTGCCGCCGCTGCTGGTGGCCCAGAGCGACCTGCTGCTGACCTGCCTGGAGAGCGTGGCCACCCAGGCGGTGGCGCGCTTCCCGGGGCTTTCGATTCACCCCTGCCCGCTGGAACTGGACGGCGTGGCGGTGATCCAGACCTGGCACCAGCGCACCCACGAGGATCGTCTTCGCCGCTGGCTGCGCGGCCAGATCAAGGCGCTGCTGGAGCCGTCGGCCCTGGTCGAGGCGAAGGAATAAGGCGGGGCTATACCATGGCATTGAAGAAGATCATTTCCGGCGGCCAGACCGGCGTCGACCGCGGCGCCCTGGATGTCCCTGCTGCGCCTCGGGAAAGGCTGATGGCAGCGAGGCGTCCATTCCTTTACTTGGCGGCACCGACGAACTGGCGCGGCTCTGGGAGGTCTGCCGTAGTAGTCGCTAAGTTGGCAGAGAGGCCACCATGAGCGCATTGCCCCCCTTGAGGGTCTACTACGACGGCGTCTGTCCCGGTTGTCGCCGGGACCGGGCCCGCTACGAGCGCTGGGCCGGGGAGACCGGCCGGGACGTGAGCTGGTGCGACGTCACCGAGCACCAGCAGATGCTGCGCGCCAAGGGCATCGACCCGCGGGCGGCGCTGCTGTCGCTGCATGTGGAGGAGGAGGGCGGCGCCATCCGCGAGGGCATCGACGCCTATATCCTGCTGATGCGCCGGGTGCCTCGCCTCAGGCCCCTAGCCTGGCTGATCGGCCTGCCGGGGCTCAAGTCCGTGCTGCGCTTCGGCTACGACCGCTGGGTGCGGCGGCGCCTGGCCCGGGAGGGGCGCCTGCCCTGAATCAGGCCTGGCCCTGCAGGGTGGCGATCAGCCGCCGGGGCCCGCCGTGGTCGCGGTGCTCGCCGAGCCACAGGCCCTGCCAGGTGCCCAGGGCCAGGCGGCCGTCGCGCACCGCCAGGGTCAGTTGGGTGCCCAGCAGGCTCGCGATCACATGCGCCGGCATATCGTCGGGGCCCTCCAATACGTGCTTGAAGTAGGGCAGGTCGCCTGGCACCAGGCGGCGCAGGAAGGCGTCCATGTCGTGGCACACGTCCGGGTCGGCGTTCTCGTTGAGGGTCAGCGACGCCGAGGTATGTTGCAGCTGCAGGTGCAATAGCCCCACCCGGCAGCGGGCCAGCTCGGGCAGCGCCGCCTCCACTCGCTCGGTAATCAGATGAAAGCCCCGCGCCACGGCGGGCAGTCGAATCTCCTGCTGGTGCCACATCTCACCATCCTCTGCGTCTCGGGGGGAGGCCAAGGCTGCCATCCCCGGACCACGCTGTCATCCGCCATTATCGCCGGCATAGCAGGGCGGCGAGGCGGGGTCGTCCCGGTCGCTGGCGTCTTCGGCGGCCAGGGCCTCGAGCAGCGCCTCGCGCAGCACCGGCAGGTGGGAGGCCTCCAGGTCGCGGGCGGCGGAGAGCAGGGTCAGGCGCCCGCGACGGGCGTGGCGCAGCAGCGGCACCAGCGCCTCGGCGGCGTCATTCAGCTCCCAGCGGTAGCGGCGCACGAACACCGCGCGGCTGATCTCCTCCTGGTGCCAGGCCCGACGCAGGCCGGGGGAGGGGGAGGCGTCCCGGTACCAGTCGGTGAGGCGCAGGCTCTCGCGGCGCTTGCCCCGGGGCCACAGGCGATCCACCAGGATGCGGGCCCCATCCTCGGGCTCGGCCTCGGCGTAGATGCGCTTGAGTCGAATATCGTAGGTCATATCGAGTTTCTTCCTTGCACGCAGTGGCCGGTTTCCCAGCTTAGGCCGGGCCGGCGTCTCGCTCCAGTCCCGAAACGTTTACCGCTCGGCTTGCGCCACTCAGCGTTGGCGCCGGCGTTGTCGGCCGGCAGGTCGAGGCCCGCGGCTTCGGCTAGGCTCAGGAAGGAGCCGCGAAGGAGCGAGCATGGCCAAGCCGCACAGCAGGTCCCAGGGCAATGACGAGGGGCTCGCGCCCCTGTCCCTCAAGCGGGTGGGCATCGATACCTACCGCGAGAACGTGGCCTACCTGCACCGGGAGTGCGACCTCTACCGGGCCGAGGGCTTCCAGGCCCTGGCCAAGGTGGAGGTGGGCGCCAACGGACGGCGTATCCTGGCCAGCCTCAATGTGGTGGATGACGAGGCCATCGTCGGCCACGACCAGTTGGGCCTCTCCGAGGAGGCTTTCGCCAGCCTGGGCATGCCGGAAGGGCAGCCGGTGTGTGTCTCCCAGGCGGAACCGCCGGGCTCGATTCCCGCCCTGCACCGCAAGATCAACGGCGAGCGGCTGACCCGCAGGGATTTCCGCGCCATCGTCCAGGACGTGGCCGAGCGGCGCTACTCCAAGATCGAGCTGACCGCCTTCGTGGTGGCCTGCGACCTGGGCGAGATGGATCGTGAGGAGGTCTTCTACCTCAGCGATGCCATGGCCCGGGTGGGGCGGCGCCTCGACTGGCACGAGCATCCGGTGGTCGACAAGCACTGCATCGGCGGCATTCCCGGCAATCGCACCTCCATGCTGGTGGTGCCCATCGTCGCCGCCCACGGCACCCTCTGCCCCAAGACCTCCTCCCGGGCCATCACCTCGCCCTCCGGGACCGCCGATACCATGGAGGTGCTGGCGCGGGTCGACCTGCCCTTCGCCGAGCTCAACGAGCTGGTACGCACCCATCGCGGCTGCCTGGCCTGGGGCGGCAGCAGCGACCTGTCGCCGGCGGACGATGTGCTGATCACCGTGGAGCGCCCCCTGTCGCTGGACTCGCCGGGGCAGATGGTGGCCTCGATCCTCTCCAAGAAGGTTTCCGCCGGCTCCACCCATCTGCTGCTGGACATCCCCGTGGGGCCCCAGGCCAAGGTGCGCTCCATGCCCGAGGCGCGGCGGCTGCGCAAGCTCTTCGAGTTCGTGGCCGGGCGCCTGGGCCTGACCCTGGAGGTGGTGATCACCGACGGGCGCCAGCCCATCGGGCGCGGCATCGGCCCGGTGCTGGAGGCCCGGGACGTGATGCGGGTGCTGATGCAGCACCCCGAGGCCCCCCGGGACCTGCGCCAGAAGTCGCTATACCTGGCCGGTCGCATGCTGGAATTCGACCCGGACGTGCGCGGCGGCGATGGCTATGGCATCGCCCGGGATATCCTCGAGTCGGGGCGCGCCCTGGAGAAGATGCGCGCCATTATCCGCGCCCAGGGGGAGACGCCCTTCGACCCCGAGGCCCTGCCCCTGGCGCCGCTCGGCTTCGAGGTGACGGCGCCCCATGATGGCGTGGTCACCGCCATCGATAACCGGCGCCTGGCACGCGTCGCCCGGCTCGCCGGGGCCCCCAAGGCCAAGGGCGCCGGGGTCGACCTGCTGGCGCGCATCGGCGACGCGGTGACGGCGGGCCAGCCCCTCTATCGGGTCTATGCGTCTTACCGTAACGAGCGCAACGCCGCCCACCAGTGCTGTGACTGCGACAACGGCTTTACCCTGGGCGAGGCCACGGCCATCGTCCCGCTCAATGTGGAGGGACTATGAGCGCGACTCTGACCCCGGCCCCGACCGCGACCCTGCTCTATTTCGACGACGAGGCGGTGCCGGCGCGGCGCCTGGCCGAGGCCCTGGGCCTGCCGGCACTAGCCATCGCGGCCCACCGCTTCCCCGATGAGGAGCTGCGCCTGCGGCTGCCCTTCGCCGCCGCCTGCCCCGAGACCCTGGTGCTCTACCGCAGCCTCGACCGCCCCAACGACAAGCTGGTGGAGCTGCTGCTGGTGGCCCGCCATGCGCGGCGCCAGGGCACCCGGCGGCTTATCCTGGTGGCGCCCTATCTCGCCTATATGCGCCAGGATATCGCCTTCCATCCCGGCGAGGTGGTCAGCCAGACCCTGGTGGGGGCCTTCCTCGCCGAGCTGGTCGATGCCCTGATCACCGTGGACCCGCACCTGCATCGTATCGCACGGCTCGACCAGGCGGTGCCGCTGGTGGATGCCATCGCCCTGTCGGCGGCGCCGGCGCTGGGCGAGCTCGCCGCCGCGCGGCGCCCCGGGGCCCTGCTGCTGGGGCCCGACGAGGAGGCCGAACAGTGGGTGGCCCGGGCCGCGGCGGCCAGCGGTCTCGACCATGGAGTCTGCCGCAAGCAGCGCCACGGCGATAGGCAGGTGACCATCGCGCTGCCCGAGCTGGCGCTGGCCGGGCGCGCCGTGGTGCTGATGGATGACGTGGCCAGCTCCGGCCATACCCTGGCCCGGGCCGCCGAGGCGCTGCGCGGGGCCGGTGTGGCCTCGGTGGACGTGGCGGTGACCCATGCGCTGTTCGCCGGCGAGGCCCTGGCGGTGATCGAGGCCGCCGGCATCGGTGAACTCTGGAGCAGCGATGCCATCGCCCATCCCAGCAATGCGCTTCACCTCGCGCCCCTGTTGGCCGAGGCGCTCGAGCCGCTGATCCGCTAATCGTCGCCGAGGAGGCATCATGGAGAAGAACCTGGCGGTATTGATCGACGCCGACAACGCCCAGCCCAGCATCGTCGAGGGGCTGCTCTCGGAGATCGCCAAGTACGGTACCGCCAGCGTCAAGCGGGCCTACGGCGACTGGACTGGCCCTGAGCTCAAAGGCTGGAAGGAGACCCTGCTGCACTACTCCATCCAGCCGGTGCAGCAGTTCGGCTATACCCGCGGCAAGAACGCCACCGACAGCGCCCTGATCATCGATGCCATGGACCTGCTCTATACCGAGCGCTTCTCGGGCTTCTGCCTGGTCTCCAGCGACAGCGACTTTACCCGTTTGGCGGCGCGTATCCGCGAGTCGGGGCTCACCGTCTTCGGCTTCGGCGAGAAGAAGACCCCCATGCCCTTCGTGGCCGCCTGCGACAAGTTCATCTACGTGGAGGTGCTGCGCAGCGACGACGAGGAGGGCGAGGAGAGTCGCCGCCGCTCCGCCAAGGAGCTGAAGTCCGATAACCGGCTGGTCAGCCTGCTGCGCAAGGCGGTGGAGGCCTCCTCCGACGACAATGGCTGGGCCTCCCTGGGGGCGGTGGGCAGCACTATCGTCAAGCAGTTTCCCGACTTCGACGCCCGCAACTACGGCTACAAGAAGCTCGGCGAGCTGGTCAGCGCCACCGAGCTCTTCGAGGTGGCCCAGCGCGGCGATGGCAAGGCCATCTATGTGCGCGACAAGCGCCGCAAGTAGGCCGCCTGCCGGCCCGTCTCTGCTAGAGTGAGGCCTCCAAGCCTTGATCTGGGAAGCCTGCCGATGTCATTGAAGATTCTGGTCTTTCTCGGTTCCGTTCGCGACAGCACGCCGCCCCGGCCCAGGCGCCTGGGCGAGCGGGTGGCCAAGGCCTGTGTGGCGCGCCTGGCGGCCGCGGATATCGAGGCCGAACTGATCGATCCCCTGGCGTTGGCCTCCGGGAATGGTGAGTTCCCGGCCGTCTTCAAGCCCCACTTCGCCTATGCCGAGGGGCGGGCCCCCGAGCCCCTGGAGCGCCTGGCCGAGACCATCCGTGGCGCCGATGGCTATGTGATGGTCAGCCCCGAATACAACCACGCCATGAGCCCGGCTCTGGCCGACCTGCTCAACCATTTCGGCAGCTCGCGCTTCTCCTACAAGCCCAGCGCCATCGTCACCTACTCGGCGGGGCAGTGGGGCGGCGCCCGGGCGGCGGTCAATATGCGCACCTTCCTCGCCGAGCTGGGCTGCCTGCCGGTGTCGGCGATGATCCATCTGTCCCGGGCCCAGGAGGTGCTGGACGAGGCCGGCGACTTCCTCCCCGAGGTGGATGCGCCGCGCTGGGCCGGCTATTTCGGGCGCACCCTGGCGCAGCTGCAGTGGTGGGCCGAGGCGGTCCGGCGGCAGCGCGCCGAGCAGGATCCGGAGGCCCTGGCCCCGGCCTTCCGCCGCGATCCGTCCCAGCGCAACGCGCCCTGAGCCGGTGTCATGGAGGCGTTTCTCGGCGTGGGGGTGGCGCTCTTCTCGGGGCTTTTGATCGGCCTGGAGCGGGGCTGGAAGCAGAGCGGCCTGCCGGAGTCGAGTCGCGCCATGGGCCTGCGTACCTTCGCCCTGATCGGCCTCGGCGGCGGTGTCAGTGGCCTGCTGGGCGAGGCCTGGGGAGCGGTACTGCCCGCCGCCATCGGCCTGGGGTTGATCCTGCTGCTGACGGTGGTCTACTGGCGCTCGCGTCTCGAGCAGCGCGATGCCGGCTGCACCACCGAGGTCGCCGGCCTGCTGACCTTCGTGCTGGGGGCCGCGGCGGCGGCGGGCTATCCCGCCCAGGCGGCGGCCGGCGCCGTGGTGGCGGCCCTGCTGCTGCAGCTCAAGGCCTACCTGCATGACCTGCTGACCCGCATCAGCGCCGCCGAGCTGCGCGGCACCCTGATGCTGTTGCTGATCTCGGTGGCGGTGCTGCCGCTGCTGCCGGATCGCGGCTTCGGTCCCTTCGCCGCCCTCAATCCCTATTTGATCTGGTGGATGGTGGTGCTGGTGGCGGCCATCCAGTTCGCCGGCTATGTGCTGGTGCGCCTGCTGGGCAGCCGTTACGGCATCCTGCTGACCGGTCTGGTGGCGGGGCTGATGGCTTCCACGCCGCTGGCGCTGGCCTTCGCGCGTCTTGGCCGCCGACAGCCCGAGCTGGCGCCGACCCTGGTGTGCGCCATTCTCGCCGCCTCCTCGATGATGTTTCCCCGTGCCCTGGCGGTGGCGAGCCTGATCGCTCCGGGAATCCTGCCGACCCTGGCCGTGCCCCTGCTGGGCATGATGGGACTGGGCTTCGGTCTGGCGGCGGGACTCTGGTGGTGGGCTCAGCGCCGTGACGAGGCGGGCCAGCCGGCGCCGTCGCCGCCGGTGAGCAACCCCTTCGAGCTATGGCCGGCGGTGCGCTTCGGCGCCCTCCTGGCGGTGATCTTCCTGGCCGTGGCCGCGGCCCGCCACTGGCTCGGCGATAGCGGCCTCTATGGGCTGGCGCTGATCTCGGGGATGACCGATGTGGATCCGGTGACCCTCTCCTTCGCCCGCCTGGCCGCCGATGAACAGTCCTGGGAGCTGGCCAGTCGTGGTATCGTCCTGGCCGCCCTGGCCAATACCCTGTTCAAGAGCGGGCTGGTCGCCGTCATCGGCGGCGCCCGCATGGGCGGCTGGATGCTGGGCAGCGTGGTGCCGGCGCTGCTGTTCGGCGTCGCCTGGCTGATATGGTAGGCCCCTCCAACCAAGGAGCGACGATGAGCAAGGACTCCCCCCGCGCGGCGTTTTCCGCGGCCGAACGCCACGGCCTCTACCGCGCCATCTTCGAGCGCCGCGACGTGCGCTCGCAGTTTCTGCCCGAGCCGATCCCCGCCGAGGTGCTGGCGCGGCTGCTGCAGGCCGCCCACCATGCGCCCTCGGTGGGGTTCATGCAGCCCTGGGACTTCCTGGTGATCGAGAGCCGCGAGCTGCGTTCACGCATCCAGGCGAGCTACGCCCGGGAGAACGCCCGGGCCGCCGAGAACTACCGGGGCGAGCGGGCCGAACGCTACCGCCGCCTCAAGCTGGAGGGCATCCTCGATAGCCCCGTCAACCTCTGCGTCACCTGCGACCGCCGCCGCGGCGGCCCCCATGTGCTGGGGCGCAACTCCATACCGGAGATGGACCGCTTCAGCACCTGCCTGGCGGTGCAGAACCTGTGGCTGGCGGCCCGCGCCGAGGGGGTGGGGGTGGGCTGGGTGAGTATCCTCGACCCGGTCGAGCTGGCCGACCTGCTGGGCCTGCCCGAGGGCGTCGAGCCGGTGGCCTACCTCTGCCTGGGCTATGTCAGCGAGTTTCTCGACGAACCGGAGCTGGCCGCCGAGGGCTGGCGACAGCGCCTGCCCCTGACCGAACTGGTGCATGGCGACGGCTGGGGCCGGCCCCTGGAAGCGGAAGCGCTCGGGCTGGCCCTGGAGGGCCTCGAACCGCGATAATGCCGTCCCATCCGAGACAAGAAGCAGGAATTAGGCGAGTTACCCATGTCACTCAGCGAATTCGAGATCAAGCGGGCCGAGAAAGTCATCCAGGGGTTCCTGGAGAAACATCGTCCGCCGCCGCATATCCGCTCTCAGCTGGATCTCGGCGGGCGGGTCAGCGGGCAGAGTGTGGAGATCTTCTCGATTCGCCCCCGCTATGACGACCCTTCGATACGCATGGAGACCCCGGCGGCCAAGGCCACCTATGTGAAGAGCCGCGGCCTGTGGAAGGTCTACTGGATGCGCGCCGACCTCAAGTGGCACGCCTACGAGCCCCAGGCCGAGGTGAAGAGCCTGGAGGCCTTCCTCGACCTGGTGGGCGAGGATGCCCATGCCTGTTTCTTCGGTTAGCGAGGAACCCCGGTCGCGAGATAAGGCTCTATAGGCCGCCCCGCATGAGGTGGGGCACCCCTTATCGGCAAGGAGCGAGACGATGATGATGGATCCCCGTGTGCTGGGACTTTCCCTGTTGGCCCTGGGGCTGGCCGGTTGCGGCGGCGAGACCGAAGAGCCCCTGTCAGAGGAGCAAGCCAGCGACTACGCCGCCCTGGTGGGCGAGTGGCGGGTGGTGGGACACCGGGCGCCGGGCATCAGCGCCCTGAGCGAGGAGCAGGCCGAGGCCTGGCTGGGGGCACGGTTGCGTATCAATGCGGCCCGGATGGCCCTGGGGGAGAGTTTCTGCGAGGGCGTGAGCCACGACGCCGAGTCGCGCCCGGTCGCCGAGCTGTTGGCCGACTACCGACTCGATGGCGAGTCGCTGCCCCCCTTGGCCGGTCGCGAGGAGATCATCCGGCACCGCCTCGGCTGCGATGGCGAGCCCTGGCCGAGCCTGGGCGGTACCCTGCTGTGGCTGGGTAATGATCGGTTGCTGGCGCCCTGGGAGGGCGTGTTCTTCGAGCTGGAGCGGGACGACGGCTTCCGTGCCTATGGCAACGAGCCGTTCTGGAACCTGGCCATCGATGCCGACGGCCTGCGCTTCGCCGACCCCTTCAGCGGCTTCGATATGCGCACGCCGCTGCCGGAGGCCGAGTCGCTGGAGCAGGGCGGCCGGGCCTACCATGCCCAGACCGAGGCCCATGAACTGCGGGTCGAGATCCTTCCCGAGACCTGCCACGACAGCATGGCCGGGGCGCCCTTCGAGACGACGGTGAGCGTGACCCTGGATGGCGAGCGGTTCGAGGGCTGTGGCGGCGCCGTGCCGGCCTTCTAGGCGATCTCGCTCAGGCACAGCGGCAGGCTATCGCGCTGGTTGCATAGGGCCGCAGTCAGGGAAGACACAGCGGCAGGCTATCGCGCAGGGTGCGCGGAACGATGCCCAGGTCGGCGAAGGTGCCCACGCCCTCGCCGACGAGGTTGTCCTCGGCCATCAATAGCACCTGATCGCGGGTCAGGGGCGGATTGGGCAATGGCGAGAGCAGCCCGGCCAGGGTCCGCCAGGCCCAGAAGGGCAGGGGCAGCAGGGGGCGTTCTCGCCCCAGGTGGGCCTGGATGCGCGCGAGGATCTCCCGGTAGTCGAGCACGTCCGGGCCGCCCAGCTCGAAGAGCCGCCGCGGCGGTTCGGCCGCGGCCACCAGGATCGCCACGGCGCGGGCCACGTCCACCACATGCACCGGCTGCAGGCGGGTCTCGCCGGCGCCGAACAGCGGAATCAGCGGCAGCCGGGTCAGCCGTGCCAGCCCGTTGAGGAAGGCGTCATCGGGGCCGAACATCACGCTGGGACGCAGGATGATCGCCTTGGGCTGGTGCTCCAGTACCGCCGCCTCGCCCCGGGCGCGGGCACGCACATAGGCCGACGGCGAGTCGCGGCGGGCGCCGATGCCGGAGAGCTGCACCAGGCGGGTGATGCCCGCCTCCCGGGCCAGCCGGGCCAGCCGGGCGGCGCCCTCCACATGGATCGTCTCGAAGCTGGCACCGCGCCGCTCCACGTAGCCGCTGACCGCATTGATCACCGCCGAGGCGCCGGCCAGCGCCTCGGCCACCGCCGCCTCGTCACGAACATCCGCCGCGCAGAGGGTGATGGGGTCCTGGGGCTCCGCCCAGTCGGGCCGCCGCGGATGACGCGCCGCCAGGCGTACTGGATGCCCCGCTTCCACCAGTTCACGCACCAGGTGACGCCCCAGGAAGCCGGTACCGCCGAAGACCAGGACCTCGCCGTCGGATCTCGTCATGGGCGGGTTATCCCATCAGGTCGAAGAGGCGCTCCACCGCCAGCAGCAGCTGACGACGGGGCTGGGCCCCCTCCAGCACCCCGGCGTGTTCGCCATCCAGCATAAAGCGCAGGCCGGGCACCCCGGAGATGCCCAGCGTATGGGCCTGATGGAGGTCGTCGCGCACCGCCTGGCGGAAGCGCCCCTCGTTCAGGGCCCGGGCCAGGTCGTGGCCATCCAGGCCCAGGGCCTCGGCCTGATTCATCAGGGCATCGATATCACCCAGGTCGAGGCTGGCCTCGAAGAAGCCACGAAACAGCGCCAGGCGCAGCCGATCCGCGTGCTCCGGGGAGCGTGCCTCGGCCCAGGCATGGGCCTCGTGGGCCAGTCGCGAACGTGGCTGGATGCTCGGCAGGTGCAAGGTCATCCCGCGTTCGCCGGCCATGGGCAGCACCGAACGCTGCCAGACGTCATGCAGGTAGTCGGCGTCGGGGTCGAGGGGCGGGTGGGGCTCGGGGCGTAGCTCGAAGGCCCGCCAGCGAATGCCGAGTGCCTCGCCGAAGCGGGCCTCGAGGGCCTCCAGCTCCGGGAGCTCCAGGTAGCAGAAGGGGCAGACGAAGTCGCTGAAGACTTCCAGGACGATACGTGGCTGGGTCATGATGGCGCTCTCGCGGGATGCTATTGCCCCTAGGGTAACCGCTACGTTCGCCAACGCCACCCGATCCCCTGCCTGGAGCCGCCATGATCGCCACGACCCCGGAACCGCCCTATTACGCCGTGATCTTTACCTCGCTGCGCAGCGAGGTGGACGCCGGCTATGCCGAGATGGCCGAGCGCATGCTGGCGCTGGCCGCCGAGCAGCCGGGCTTCCTGGGGGTGGAGTCGGCCCGGGAGGGCGTGGGGATCACCGTCTCCTACTGGCGGGACCCGGAGGCGATTCGCGCCTGGAAGGCCAATCTGGAACACCGGGAGGCTCAGCGCCTGGGCCACCACCAGTGGTATCGCCACTTTCGGGTGCGGGTGGCCCGGGTCGAGCGGGAGTACGGGATCTAGTCCTTCCGCCCGGTGTGATCAGGCATAGGTATTGATCTGGGTACCCAGATGGCCCTGGTCGGCCAGCTGCGGTTCGGCGGAGGCGGACTCCATCAGGGCGGTGACCTGCTGCTGCTGGGTGGTCAGGGCCTCCTTGAAGATCTGCATCTGTGCCTGCTGGGCCACCTGGGCCTGCTGCATCACCAGTGCCTGGCTGACGGTGTTATTGACGGCCGAGTCCATATGAGTACTCCTTTATTTAGCGAGAGACTCCATCACGCTACCAGCCCGGACGCCGCGATGCCAGGCCTGGGTGCGGGCGCCCACTGGTCTCGCCGCGGCCGGCGGTGTAGGCTTGCCGGCTTTCCCGTTAGCGCAAGGACCCCGTGATGAGTGAACTGCCCAACTGTCCCGCCTGTGGCTCCGAATACACCTATGAGGATGGCATCCAACTGGTGTGTCCCGAGTGCGGCCACGAGTGGGCCAAGGACGCCGCGCCGGAGAGCGCCGAGGATGAGCTGGTCGCCCTGGATGCCAACGGCAATCGGCTCGCCGATGGGGATACCGTCACCGTGATCAAGGACCTCAAGGTCAAGGGGTCCTCCTCGGTGATCAAGGTGGGCACCAAGGTCAAGGGCATTCGCCTGATCGAGGGCGACTCCGAAGGTGGCCATAACCTCGACTGCAAGGTGGAGGGCATCGGCCCCCTGAAGCTCACCTCGAAGTTCGTCAAGAAGGCCTGAGTCCGCCCCCGGGCCTCGTCGCCCCGCTCCGCTGTGCCTATGTTTTAAGGATGAGGGTAGCGAGGAGGCCAGGATGAGCATGATTCCGATCGGTGGGGCGGTCACCGAGACCGCTCCCGTCGCGCCTCACGACACTGCCAACCATGCCGGGCGTCGCCACGCCGGGCGTCGCTACGCCGACGATATTCTCGAGGCGGCCCTGCACCAGGCCGAGGCACGCGGCTGGGAGGCGGTGTCGCTGATCGCGGTGGCCGACCACCTGGGCTTGCCCGCGGCGGCGGTGCTGGATCATTACCGGGACGCCAACGACTTGGCCGATGCCTGGTTCCTTCGTGGTTGGCGCGCCATGCTGGCGGACAAGCCCCTGGGCTTCGCCGCCTGGTCGGCCCGGAAGCGCCTGGGCCACTGCCTGCTGGCCTGGTTCGATGCCCTGGCGCCGCATCGCCGGGTGACGGTGCAGATGCTGCGCACCAAGGCCCATCCGCCCCATCTGCATACCTGGGTGCCGATGCTCTTCGACCTGTCGCGGACCGTTCAGTGGTGGCGCGAGGCGGCTCGCCTCGAGGCCCCTTATGGCAGCCGCCGCGCCCAACTGGAGGAGATCGGCCTGACCGCCCTGTTCCTGGCCACCCTGAGGGTCTGGGCCCATGACGAGAGCGAGGGGCAGCGGCGCACCCGGCGTTTCCTCGAGCGCCGCCTGGGTCGCGCCGAGTGGTGGCTGACCCGCTGCGACGGGTGCCGTAAACGACACCGCCGAGGCCGCAGGGCCTCGGCGGGGTAAGACGCCGTCGGGGGAGGGCAATCCCTATAGGCGGCCCAGGGCTTCCTCGGCGTGGCTCTGCCAAGGGCCGGGCAGGGCGGCGGCGCGCTCGAGGGCGTCCCGGGCCCGCTCCGGCGCCCCGAGCCCGGCCAGGGTCAGGCCCAGGTTGAGCCAGGCCACCGCCAGTGACGGGGCCGCCTCGGTGGCGCGTCGGAAGGCCTCCGCGGCGCCCCTGGGGTCGTCGCCGCCATGGCGGGCATTGCCCAGGGCGAACCAGCCCATGGCGGCCTCCGGCCAGCGCCGCGTCAATGCCTCCCAGGCGGGCAGGGCGGCCAGTGAGCCGTTGGCCTGCTCGAAGTCGGCGATGGCCTGCAGGCTACGCACTGGCCCGGTGCTGGCGGGCAGCTCCCCCGGGGGCAGGGCCACCACCGCCCAGCGTTCGCTGCGCGCCCAGGTGGCATCGAAGCGCTTGAAGGATTCGCGGCGAGCCGCTTCCATGCCGCTATGCACGATCATCTCTTCGGCGTTCAGGTCGTAGCCGATGGCCACCGCGTAGTGCCACATCGGCCAGGCCGGCAGCGACAGGTTCTGCATCACCACCACCGGGTGGCCGGCGGCCAGCTCCTCGAGCAGCGACTCGATGCGCCCATCCAGGACGAAGGGGACCCGCCCCTGGCGACGCAGGGTGGCCAGCATCTCCGGCTGCACGCTGCCGTCGCGCCCGGGCAGGAAGACCTGGGGAATCAGCTCGTCCACCGTGGCGTCGACGCCGCCGGCGTTGAGCACCATGGCGAGCGACGCCGGCCCGCATTGATAGTCCCGCTGGGCATGAAAGGGGATGCCCTCCAGCTGCACCCGGGGCGGCACGCCCATGGCCTCGGGGCTGGCCAGGCGCGGGGCGCTGGCGCAGCCGGCGAGGCCGAGGACGCCGAGGACCAACAGCACAACGCCCGCGAGGCGGGCGTTGAGGCGTGAGCGGGGAGCGGGGCGGCGGCCCCGACGCTTAGCGGGTAAAGGGAAAGACATTGGTCAGGCCCAGGATATCGGTGACCAGCAGGATCACGAAGACCGCGAACAGCGCGCCCACCACGCTGGCGCCGGCGGGCAGCTGTTCCAGTTGGTCGGCCATCTGACGCACTTCGGCATCGGAGAGCGCGGCCACGCGGGCTTCCACCTCGGCGGGGTCGACGCCCTGGGCGACCAGTTGATCCTGGACATCCTGGCGGGCGAGGATCTCGTTGATGCGTTCCCGATCGGCGCTGACCTGGTCCTGGCTCAGGGCCTCCTGGGTGGTAATCAGGCCGCTGGCCGGGCTGGGGGCGGCGGCGACCGGCAGGCTGCCGAGGACCAGGCAGAGGATCAGCAGCGGACTGAGGGCGCGTGCGACTGTTTTCATCATGAGAGGATTCCTTACTCTTGGGATGGGGCTTCCGGCTTCATTCCTTACGGCACTCAGGCGGGTGCCGTCACGCGATGCCCTTCCAGTATAGGGTCAGAGCCCTATGATTTTCATGCCTTTTCTGCGTCCGTCTCGGAAGGGAAGGAGAGAGGGGGGGACTTGTTATCGAGTTATAAGCAAACCAACCTTCACCTTGGTAGTGCGTTTTGTCAGAATCTTGCCTCTTTCTGGTGCATTCAGTGGACGACAATGAAGAGTTACTTCGGCAAGATGCGCGGTGAACCCGCGCGGCGTGCCCGCGCCGACTGGCAGGATGCCCTCTGGTCCTGGGCCGGTGCCTTCGCCGGCATGGGCGCCATCTGCTGGCTTAGCGCCCATTGGCTCAGCGATCAGTTGCTGATCCTCGGCTCCTTCGGTGCCACCTCGGTGCTGATCTATGCCGCCCCCCAGAGTCCCTTCGCCCAGCCCCGCAACGTGCTGCTGGGCAGCATGCTGTCGGCCTGCGTCGGCGTGGCCTGTGCCCAGGCGCTGGGGACCACGGCGCTGGCCGTGGCCCTGGCGGTCTCCCTGGCCATCCTGGTGATGCAGTTGACCCATACCGTACACCCGCCTGGCGCCGCCGCCGGCTTGATCGCCGTGGTGGGTGGCCCCGAGGTACAGGCCCTGGGCTGGTGGTATCCGCTGATGCCGGTGGGGGTCGGCTGCGCGGTGATGCTGGTGGTGGCCATCCTGGTCAACAACCTGGCCCGCCATCGCCGCTATCCCGTGCATTGGCATTGAGCCAGGTCAGCTTTTTGCGCAACGTTGAAGCGGGCGGGCGCCGGCCTGTGTCAGTATGGCTAGATAGTTAGATATAAAACGTTGCCAGGGACTCGGCTCGACGCGGGGAGAAGTCGAATGGGAGAGCCGGAGGATCGCTATCCGCCAGGGCTTCGGGAGGGAGACGAGGCCATCTATCGTCGCCTCTTCGAGGCCTCGGCGGATGCCCAGTTCCTGGTGGGCGTGGAGGCGGGGGGCGAGCGCTTCCGCTATCTCCGGGTCAATGACGCCCTGGTCAAGGGCACCGGCATTCCACGCTCGGCCATGGAGGGGCATACCCCCGCCGAGGCGTTGCCCGAGGCCCTGGTGTCGCTGATCGAGGAGCAGTATCGGCTGTGCCTGCTGGCGCGCCAGACACGGCTCTACGAACAGCACTTCCCGCTCCCCGCCGGCCAGCGCTGCTGGCAGACCCGCCTGACCCCGCTCTTCGATGACCACGGCGAGGTGTGTCTGATCCTGGGCACCGCCCGGGACATCACCGAGCTGCGCGACTTCACCCAGACCCTGGTGTCGGTGGCCGATACCCTGCCGGGCTTTATCTATCAGCTGCGCCGCGACGCCGACGGCCACTGGTCCTATCCCTATGTGGGCAAGCGAGTCAGCGAGATGTTCGGGGTCAGCGTCACCGAGGCGGAGGCCGATGCGGAGGCACTGATCGGGCTGATTCATCCCGACGACCGAGAGCGAGTGATCCGCGAGAGCCTGGAGTGCGCCGAGCGCCTGGCCCCCTGGCATAGCGAGTTCCGCATGTATCACCGGGACGGCCGGCTACTGTGGCTGGAGGCCAACGACATCTCCCAGCGCCTGGCGGATGGCAGCCTGGTGTGGACCGGCTATGTCAACGACATCACCGCCCAGAAGCGGCTCGAGGAGCGTAACGCGGCCAATGATCGGCGCTTCCAGTTGCTGGTGGAGAATGCCAACGACATCATCTACACCCTGACCCGGGAGGGGCGCTTCGAGTATGTCTCGCCGAACTGGACGGAGATGCTGGGCCTGGACGCCGAGGCGGCCCTGGGCCAGCCGCTGATCGACTTCGTGCATCCCGAGGATCGCCCCGCCGTGGCGGCCTTCCTGACGCGGCTGTTCGACTCCGGCAGCAAGCAGCAGGGGGTCGAGTACCGCATGCGTCACGGCGATGGCGGCTGGCGCTGGCACACCTCCAATGCCTCCCCCATGTTCGACGAGGATGGTAGCCTGGCCACCTGGATGGGCATCGCCCGGGACATCTCCGAACGCAAGGCCATGGAGGAGAAGATCCGCCATATGGCCCAGCACGACCCCCTGACCGGGCTGCCCAACCGGGCGCTGTTCTTCTCCCACCTGGACAAGGCCATCCCGCTGGCCCTGCGCCAGCGTCAGCCACTGGCGCTGATGTTTATCGACCTGGACAAGTTCAAGCCGGTCAACGACACCCATGGGCACGGGGTCGGCGATCGCCTGCTGATCGCCGTGGCGCGGCGCATGGAGGCGCGGCTGCGGACCTCGGATATCATCGGGCGCATCGGCGGCGACGAGTTCGTGGTGCTGCTGCCGCTGATCAGTGGTCGCGACGATGCCCACGGGGTGGCGGAGGCGCTCTGTACCGCCCTGCGCGAGCCCTTCGCGGTGGATCACCTGACCCTGACCGTCTCCGCCAGTATCGGCCTGGCCCTGTGCCCCGATCATGCCGAGGAGAGCCGGGCCCTGGCCCACTATGCCGACCAGGCCATGTACCTGGCCAAGGAGCGGGGCCGCGACCGGGTGGTGGTCTATGGTGAGGGCCGACGCCACCGCTGAGCCGCCTCCGGCGACCCGCTCCCGGTGGGCGGACAGGGCGCGGCGGGCATGGCACACTGGCGCGCCGACGACCGAGGAGAGCCAAGAGATGGACAAGCGAGCCTGCCCCTGTGGCAGTGGGGCCGCCTACGCCGACTGCTGCGGCCCCTACCATCGGGGGGGGCCGGCACCGACCCCGGAGGCGCTGATGCGCTCCCGCTATAGCGCCTTCGCCCTGAACCTGACCGATTACCTGCTGGCCAGCTGGCATGCATCGACACGGCCCGCCAGCCTGGCGGCGGACGACCAGACCCGTTGGGTGCGCCTGGAGATCATGGCGAGCGAGGCGGCGGGAGCGCAGGGCCGGGTGCACTTTCGCGCCACCTTCCGGGAGGGCCGTCGCTGGGCGGTGCTCGAGGAAGCATCCCGTTTCCTGCGCGAGGAGGGACGTTGGTACTACCAGGATGGGAATACCTCGATGAATCGCCTCAAGCCGGGGCGCAACGATCCCTGCCCGTGCGGCAGCGGGCGCAAGTTCAAGGCCTGCTGCGGGGTGGCCTGAGGCGATAACGCCGGGGCAGGCCCCGGCGTGGTCATCATCACAGGATCATGGCGGCGACCCAGCCGAAGGCGATCAGCGGGATATTGTAGTGCAGGAAGGTGGGCACCACGCTGTCCCAGATATGGTCATGCTGGCCGTCGGCATTGAGGCCGGCGGTGGGCCCCAGCGTCGAGTCGGAGGCCGGCGAGCCGGCATCGCCCAGGGCCGCGGCGGTGCCGACCAGGGCGATGGTGGCCATCGGCGAGAAGCCGAAGGTCAGCGCCAGGGGCACATAGAGGGAGGCGATGATGGGGATGGTCGAGAAGGAGGAGCCGATGCCCATGGTGATAAAGAGCCCCACCAGCAGCATGATCAGCGCCGCCAACCCCTTGTTGTCACCGATCAGGGCGGTGGAGCCCTCGACCAGGCCCTGCACCTCGCCGCTGGCCTGCATCACGCTGGCGAAGCCCGCCGCCGAGATCATGATAAAGCCCACCAGGGCCATCATGCGCATGCCCTCGGTGAAGATGCCGTCCTGTTCGTGCCAGTGGAAGACGCCGCTCAGCGACAGCAGGGCGAAGCCGAAGATGCCCCCCAGCACCATGGAGCCGGTGGTGAGCTGTACCGCCACCGTGCCCACCAGGGCGATGCCCAGCACCGCCTTCTGCCAGCCGGCCAGGTGACGGGCCGCCTGGGCCGGGGTCTCGTCGCCGTGGGCCAGGTCGCGGTCCTCGTAGTCGCGTCCCTTGCGGTAGCTGAACAGTGCCGCCACCGCGAGCCCCAGCGCCATGCCGCCGATGGGGATGATCATGGCCAGGGGCACCATCTGACGGGTGACCTCCAGGCCCAGCTCGGCGCCGCTCTCGTTGAGGTTGGTGAGCAGGATGTCATTGAGGAAGATGGCCCCGAAGCCCACCGGCAGCAGCATATAGGGCGCGGTGATACCGAAGGTGATGACGCAGGCCACCAGGCGCCGGTCGAGGCGCAGGTGGTTCATCAGCTTGAGCAGCGGCGGCACCAGCACCGGGATAAAGGCGATATGCACCGGAATCAGGTTCTGGGAGCTCACCGCCGCCGCCAGCAGGGCCGCCAGCAGGGTATAGGTGACCAGGCGGCGATTGTCGCTCTGGGAGTCCAGGTTGAGCCCGGCGATGGCGCGGTTGGCCAGCAGCTCGGTGATCCCCGAGCGTGACAGGGCCACGGCGAAGGCGCCCAGCACCGCATAGGAGAGGGCGATGGTGGCACCGTTGCCGAGGCCGTCGTTGAAGGCGTCGAGGATCTCCCCGATGGGCATGCCCGCATAGAGGCCCCCCACCAGGGTGGCGACGATCAGGGCGAAGACCACGGAGACCCGAGCCAGGCTCAGGCCGACCATCACCAGGATGGCAAGAACGATAGCATTCATGATGGGCTCTTATCGTTGGGAACGAATGCACTGACGCCCCCACGGCACCCGCCGTGGGGACACGGGACATGCCGGGCGGCTCAGTGGCAGCTGGGCAGCATACCGGCGGGTACCAGGGGGCTCAAGGCGTATACATAGCGGACTAGCTGCCGACCGATCCGGATGGTCGGCCGGCGAAGCTGTCAGTTATCGTGGGTAGAGCAGTGGGAATAGCGGATGCTCCATGGGGGCACCGGCCGGAAGTTCCTGATCGAGTCCGGGAAAGGGAGGAGACGTCGTCCAGTGGCGTGGGGCATGGGTCATATCGTCCCCCAGGAATCGCACCGAGAAGGCGCGCCGGCGATCTTTGCCACTGACTCCCCCGGAGGCGTGCAGGGTCAGCATATTGAAAAAGACGGCGTCACCGGGCTCCAGGGCCCAGCCGAGGATGCGGTACCGTTCGCGATTCGCCTCGATATCCGGCAGGTCGTCTAGCGTACCCTCGGGGAACCACTTGGCCTCGTTGTCCATAAAGGTTCGTGGCATCAGCCAGGGCCCCAGGTGAGATCCCGCAACGAACTCCAGCGTAGCCTGTCGCGAGACGGGGTCTACGGGAAGCCACATGCTGACGTTCTGATGGCCATCCACGTTGTAGTAAGGCTGATCCTGATGCCAGGGCGTTTTCTGCTGGGTTCCCGGCTCCTTCACCAGCAGGTGGTCGTGATAGAGGCGTGCCGTCCGGCTTCGCATCAGCCGTGCCGCGACCTCGCCCACGCCGGAGTCGAAGATAAAGCGGCGATAGGCGTCGTTCTCCTGCCAGTTGCAAAAATCCTCGAAGAACCAGCCAGGATCATCCGCTCGGCTCGCCACCTTGGCTCTGGGGCTAGGATGCCGCAGGTTATGCTCGATGCCATTGGCAAGGTCGGCTAGCCGATCGGCATCGAAGAGGCCTCGAATCACCACGGCCCCGTCATTCTGGAAGGCGTCGATGGTGGCATTATCAATCCGTTGGGTGATGTGCTGCATGTCGGTCATCGTCTCTCTCCCTGATTAGAGTGTCATAGCGGCCAACCAGCCGAAGGCGATCAGCGGAATATTGAAATGCAGGAAGGTGGGCACCACGGTGTCCCAGATATGGTCATGCTGGCCGTCGGCATTGAGGCCGGCAGTGGGGCCAAGCGTCGAGTCCGAGGCCGGCGAGCCGGCGTCGCCCAGGGCCGCGGCGGTACCAATCAGGGCCACCGTCGCCAGGGGCGAGAAGCCGAAGCTGAGACACATGGGGACATAGATGGCGGCGATGATGGGAATCGTCGAGAAGGAGGAGCCGATGCCCATGGTGATAAAGAGGCCCACCATCAGCATCACCAGGGCGGCCATGGCGCGGTTGTCGCCGATCAGCTCCACGGAACCCTGCACCAGGGTGGGAATCTCGCCGGTGGCTTGCATGACGCCGGCGAAGCCCGCGGCGGCGATCATGATAAAGCCCACCATGGCCATCAGTCGCATGCCCTGGGTGAAAACACTGTCCTGCTCGCTCCATTTGACGATGCCGCTAAAGGAGAGGACGGCGAAACCGCAGAGGCCGCCGAAGATCATTGAGCCGCTCCACAGCTGAACGACCAGGGCCAGCACCAGGGCGAGCATGATCGTGGCAAGCTGCCAGGACTTGAGCCCGCTCTCCTCGGGAGCCGCGTCCTTCTGGAAACCGTCGATAGGGAGGTCCTGATAGCCACGTTTGCGCCGATAGCTGACGAAGACCGCCAGCAGCAGGCCGAGACACATGCCAGCAGCGGGTAGCAGCATGGCCTTGGGGGGCATGTCGCGGGAGACCTCCAGTCCCAGCTCGGCGCCGGCAGCATTGATGTTCCCCATCAGGATGTCGTTGAGGAAAATGGTGCCGAAGCCAATGGGGGTCGTCATGTACATCACCGTAATGCTGAAGGTGATGGCACAGGCGACGGCCCGTCGATCCAACTGGAGATGGTTCATGACCAGCAGCAGGGGCGGGACCAGGATCGGAATAAAGGCGATATGCACCGGGATAATGGTACCCGAGGCAAAACCCGCCAGGATCAGGGTGGCGAACAGTCCCCAGGTGACCCATCTGGCATGGGCGTGGTGGTGTTTCCCGGCCTCGAAGCTGTCGATGACCCGCCGGGAGAGGCGCTGGGTGATGCCCGAACGCGAGAGCATGACGGCGAAGGCGCCGAGGGTGGCATAGGCCAGAGCCACCGGGGCGCCTCCCCCCAGTCCGGCATTGAAAGCCGCCACGATCTCTGTGGCGGGAAGTCCAGCGTAGAGTCCTCCCACCACGGCGGCGGCGATCAGGGCGAAGACCACTGATACCCGGGCAAGACTCAGGCCAACCATCACCAGGATGGCAAGAACGATAGCATTCATCAGTCTTCCTTGTTTTATCGGTATTCTTAGGATTTGGGATGATAGGTGTGATTGTTATTTCATGACAGCCCCCGCCAGGCCTTATGGCAGGGGCTTGGTGTCGCCTCAGTGACTGGGGAGCAGCTCCTGGGGCAGCAGCGAGCTGAGCACGCGGCTGGCCAGCAGCTCGGTGGCGGCCTCGATATCCGGGGCGAAGAAGCGATCCTTGTCGTAGTGGCCGACCCGTTCGCGCAGGGTGGCACGGGCCCCTTCCAGGGACTCGGTGGTGGTCAGGCGCCGGCCATCGGCGTCGGTGCGCAGGTCCAGCCCCTGGCAGGCGGCCAACCACTCGATGGCGACGATGCCACGCACATTGGCGGCCATCTCCCAGAGGCGCTTGCCGGCGGCCGGGGCCATGGAGACATGGTCCTCCTGGTTGGCGGAGGTGGGCAGGCTATCGACGCTATGCGGGTGGGCCAGGGCCTTGTTCTCGCTGGCCAGGGCTGCGGCGGTGACCTGGGCGATCATAAAGCCGGAGTTGACCCCGCCTTTCTCCACCAGGAAGGGCGGCAGCTGGGACATATGCTTGTCCATCATCAGCGAGATGCGCCGCTCGGTGAGCGAGCCGATCTCGGCGATGGCCAGGGCGATATTGTCCGCCGCCATGGCCACCGGCTCGGCATGGAAGTTGCCGCCGGAGATGATGTCGTCGTCCTCGGCGAAGACCAGGGGATTGTCGGAGACCGCATTGAGTTCGACGCCCAGCACCTCGGCGGCCTGGCGCAGCTGGGTCAGGGCGGCGCCCATCACCTGGGGCTGGCAGCGCAGGGAGTAGGGGTCCTGCACTCGGTCACACTGGGCGTGGGAGTCACCGATGGCGCTATGCTCCCCCAGCAGGTGGCGGTAGGCGGCGGCGGCATCGATCTGGCCTTGTTGTCCACGTACCTCATGAATCCGCGCATCGAAGGGCGAACGGGAGCCGAGGGTCGCCTCCACGGTGAGGGCGCCGCAGACGGTAGCGGCGGCATGCAGGTCTTCCGCCTCGAAGAGGCCGCGCAGGGCGTAGGCGGTGGAGACCTGGGTGCCGTTGAGCAGCGCCAGGCCCTCCTTGGGGGCCAGGCTCAGGGGCTCGAGGCCGGCCACCTTCAGGGCCTCCCGGGCGGGCAGCCACTCGCCCTGGTGGCGGGCCTTGCCCTCGCCGAGCAGCACCACGCTCATATGGGCCAGCGGTGCCAGGTCGCCGGAGGCGCCCACCGAGCCCTTGAGGGGGATATGCGGGTAGACCTCGGCGTTGATCAGCGCCACCAGGGCATCGAGCACTTCGCGGCGGATGCCGGAGAAGCCGCGGGCCAGGCTATTGACCTTGAGCACCATGATCAGGCGCACCAGGGCGTCCTCCATGGGCTCTCCGACGCCGGTGGAGTGGGAGAGCACCAGGGAGCGCTGCAGGTCCTCCAGCTCCTCGTTGGCGATACGGGTCTGGGCCAGCAGGCCGAAGCCGGTGTTGATGCCGTAGACGGTACGATTCTCCGCGACGACGCGGTTGACGCAGTCGACGCTGTGCTGGATGGCGGCATCGGCGCTGGCCGGCAGGCTGACCGACAGCGGTGCCTCATAGGCCTGGCGGGCCTGGGCCAGGGTCATCTTGCCGGGGTGGATCTCGAGATGGGTCATAACGCTCTCCTGAAAAGGGTGCGGCGAGGGCGATGCGCGCCGAGGCTTGTCCCCGGATCAGCTCATCGCCGAATTCGAGTCAAGGGGTTACTTATCCAGCATCGGCAGGTCGAGGCCGTTGTCCCGGGCGCACTGCTTGGCGATCTCGTAGCCGGCGTCGGCGTGGCGCATCACCCCGGTACCCGGGTCGTTGCGCAGCACCCGGCCCAGGCGGGCATGGGCATCGTCGCTGCCGTCGGCGACGATCACCACCCCGGCATGCTGGGAGTAGCCCATGCCCACGCCGCCGCCATGGTGCAGCGAGACCCAGGTGGCGCCACCCGCGGTGTTGAGCAGGGCGTTGAGCAGCGGCCAGTCGGAGACGGTATCGGAGCCGTCCCGCATCGCCTCGGTCTCGCGGTTGGGGCTGGCCACCGAGCCGGAATCCAGGTGGTCGCGGCCGATCACCACCGGCGCCTTGAGCTCGCCGTTCTTGACCATCTCGTTGAAGGCCTGGCCGAGGCGGGCGCGATCCTTGAGGCCCACCCAGCAGATGCGTGCCGGCAGCCCCTGGAAGCTGATGCGCTCCCGGGCCATATCCAGCCAGCGGTGCAGGTGCTCGTCGTCGGGGATCAGCTCCTTGACCTTCTGGTCGGTCTTGTAGATGTCCTCGGGGTCGCCGGAGAGTGCCGCCCAGCGGAAGGGACCGATGCCCTGGCAGAACAGCGGGCGGATATAGGCCGGCACGAAGCCGGGGAAGTCGAAGGCGTTGCTGACCCCCTCTTCCATCGCCATCTGGCGGATATTGTTGCCGTAGTCGAAGGTCGGCACGCCCTGCTGCTGGAAGTCGAGCATGGCCTGGACATGCACCGCCATGGACTGCTTGGCGGCCTTGACGGTGGCTTCCGGCTGGCTCTTGCCGCGGGCCACGTACTCCTCCCAGGTCCAGCCCTGGGGCAGGTAGCCGTGCAGCGGGTCGTGGGCGCTGGTCTGGTCGGTGACCATATCCGGGCGCACGCCGCGCTTGACCAGCTCGGGCAGCACATCGGCGGCGTTGGCACAGAGGCCGATGGAGATCGCCTTGCCCTCGGCGGTGTAGCGCTCGAGGCGCGCCAGGGCGTCATCCAGGCTGTCTGCCTGCTCGTCCAGGTAGCGGGTGCGCAGGCGGAAGTCGAGGCTCGACTGCTGGCACTCGATGTTCAGCGAGCAGGCCCCGGCCAGGGTGGCCGCCAGGGGCTGGGCGCCGCCCATGCCGCCGAGGCCCGCGGTGAGGATCCAGCGGCCGGTGAGGTCGCCGTCGTAGTGCTGGCGCCCGGCCTCGACGAAGGTCTCGTAGGTGCCCTGGACGATGCCCTGGGAGCCGATATAGATCCACGAGCCGGCGGTCATCTGGCCGTACATCATCAGGCCTTTCTTATCCAGCTCGTTGAAGTGCTCCCAGTTGGCCCAGGCCGGCACCAGGTTGGAGTTGGCGATCAGCACCCGCGGGGCGTCCTTGTGGGTCTCGAAGACCCCCACCGGCTTGCCGGACTGCACCAGCAGGGTCTGGGTCTCCTCCAGGCGCTGGAGGGTCTCGACGATGGTGTCGTAGCAGTTCCAGTCGCGGGCGGCGCGGCCGATGCCGCCGTAGACCACCAGGTCCTCGGGGCGCTCGGCGACGTCCGGGTGGAGGTTGTTCATCAGCATGCGCAGCGGCGCCTCGGTGAGCCAGCTCTTGCAGCTGAGCTCGGTGCCGGTGGGGGCGCCGATCCGGCGAGACGGGTCGTGACGGGGATCGCGTTGGGTCATATGGAGTTGCCTCGTTATTGCGTCGTTCGGTGATGGGGTGTCGTGACGTCTGGCGGGCCCTGTGGTTTAGCCGTTAAGCGTCAAATGGTGAATCAGTCGCGCCGCCGCCCGGGCGGTGCGCCTGTCGATGTCGAAGTCGGGGTTGAGCTCGGCCAGGTCGATCAGGGCCAGCTTGCCGCTGTCGCGGACCCGGGTAAGCAGCGGTTCGAGCAGGGCCAGCGGCACGCCGTGGGCGGCGGGGGCGCTGACGCCGGGGGCCTCGCAGGCCGGCAGCACGTCGATATCGAGGGTCAGATAGACCAGGTCGCACTGACCGGTAAAGGCCGCGAGCTCATCGCCGAGGCTGTCCAGGCGGGCCGGGGTGATCTCGTGATCCTCGCGAACCAGCACGCCAAGCTCCTGGGCCCGGCTAAACAGCGCCCGGGTATTGGCGGCCCGGCTCACGCCCAGGCAGGCGTAGCGGAAGGGCCAGCCGCGGTCCTGGCAGGCCTCGGCGATCTGGGCGAAGGGGGTGCCGGAGGAGCGCACCTGGGCCGGGTCGCGCAGGTCGAAGTGGGCATCGAAGTTGATGATGCCGACCCTGGGTGCCGGGCCGTCTCCAGCCGCCAGGTGACGGGCCAGGCCCGACCAGCTGCCGAAGGCCACCTCATGACCGCCGCCCAGCACGATGGGCAGATGGTCCTTGGCGAGCAGCTCGGCGACCCGCTCGGCCAGCCGCGCCTGGGCGGCTTCCATGTCGTCATCGCCGTGGCAGACGATATCGCCGGCATCCACGGCGGGACCCTGGCGGTGCCAGGCCAGGGGGGCCAGGGCCTGGCGCAGGGCCCGGGGGCCCTTGGCGGCGCCGATGCGGCCCTGGTTGCGGGCCACGCCGGCGTCGCAGGCGAAGCCCACCAGGGCCACGCCTGGCGTGGTGGTGGCCTGGGAGAGCGGCTCGACCACCTGGTGCCAGCGCAGGCTATCCGCCTCGGGATCCTCGCGGCCGGCCCAGGGGGACATATCGATGGCATCGAGATAGGTGGGGTTCATCTCATCTTCCCTCGGTGAACGGGGCTACCCCGGGGACAGGCAACGCGAAGACGCTGTGACCCCCTCCCTGGGCGCTCGGCATTCTCGTCCCTGATAATGACGCTTCGCTTTCGCCTGCCCCCGGCGCCCCCCGACGTGAGTGGGCCTGGCTCGGGGCGAAGGCAATGGCGGCTTGGTCAGCCATGGGTCACCTCGCCGTTAAACACCCGCTGTTGCAGGCGTCCGGGCTGCACCGCATAGGCCAGGGCCGCCGGGGTCTCGACGCGCCACAGGCAGAGGTCCGCCGGGGCGCCGGCCTCGATGCGGCCCAGGCCTTGTCCGGCGAGCCCGAGCGCGCGGGCGCCGTGGGCGGTCATGCCGGCCAGGGCCTCCTGGGGCGTCAGGCGGAACAGGGTGCAGGCGAAGTTGAGCATCAGGGTCGGGGCGAAGATCGGCGAGCTGCCCGGGTTGGCGTCGGTGGCGATGGCCATGGGCACGCCGGCCCGACGCAGCGCCTCGATGGGCGGCAGCTTGGTCTCGCGCAGGGTGTGGAAGGCGCCGGGCAGCAGCACGGCGACGCTGCCGGCCTGCTTCAGGGCGGCCACGCCGGCCTCGTCCAGGTACTCGATATGGTCGGCGGAGAGCGCCCCATGACGCGCCGCCATGGCGCTGCCCCCCAGGTTGGAGAGCTGCTCGGCATGGGCCTTGATCGGCAGGCCATGGGCCTCGGCGGCCGCGAAGACTCGCTCGCACTGGGCCACCGAGAAGGCGATGCTCTCGCAGAACACATCCACCGCATCCGCCAGCCCCTCGGCGACGGCCGCGGGAATCATCTCCTCGCAGACCAGGCGAATATAGCCGTCGCCGTCGTCCTGGAACTCCGGGGGCAGGGCGTGGGCGCCGAGCAGGGTGGTCACCACCCGCACCGGCAGGGCCTCGCCCAGGCGCCGCGCCACCCGCAGCATCTTCAGCTCGTCGGCCACGTTGAGGCCGTAGCCGGACTTGATCTCCACCGTGGTGGCGCCCTCGTCGATCAACGCCTGAAGGCGCGGCTTGGCGGCGGCGAAGAGCGCCTCCTCGCTGGCCTCGCGGGTGGCGGTGACGGTGCTGAGGATGCCGCCGCCGCGCCGGGCGATCTCCTCGTAGCTGACGCCTTCCAGGCGTTGCTCGAATTCATCGGCCCGGGAGCCGCCGAAGACCAGGTGGGTGTGGCAGTCCACCAGGCCGGGGGTCATGACGCCGCCGCTGGCCATCGGCTCGCAGCCGGCGAGGGTCGCGGCGTCGAGCTCGCTCATCGGCGCCACCCGCTCGATGCGCTCGCCGGCCACGATCACTCCCATGGGCGTGGGCAGGGTGCGCAGGCCATCGAAGAGGGTGATATCGCGCCACAGGCGGCGATTGGCTTGGGATGGCATAACTGCCTCCTCACTGGGCTGGGTTATGTATATACAATTAGCCTAGCCCGAAAAGGTCGTCAAGTCACCCCGTGGCGGGGCCGCGCCTGACGCGGATCCATTTTCGCCTTTCTTGCCATTTATCTTTTTATTATCAATGGAATATAGATTTTCTACCGTAAGGCAAAGGCGCCGCCATGGGATCGCTTAAGACCAAAGTCTAAGGGCTTTCGGTAGGCGTGCCGGTCCCGGTTTGTCTATTGTATTGTATATACATGGCGAGGACGCCTTTCCCTGCCCCGAGGCTCTCTACCCAGAACTCGGCCGACAATCACAAGTGAGGCATCATCCGTGGACACTTCTCCCTCCAAGGCATCTCCGGCGCGGCGAGGCTCCGTCGCTACCATCCTCAAGCTCTTCGTGCCCAGCCTGCTGGGCATCCTGATCTTCTTCGTGCCCATCGAGCTCGGTGGGCGCAGCACCATCCTCCTCGATCATATGGTCGGCGGAGCCCGCGGCCTGCTCGGGGAGGCCAGCGGCTTCTATGCCCTGGCGCTGATCGTGGCCGGGGCCGCCTACCCGCTGATCAAGGGCTACTGGCGGCGCAACCTCACCGAGCGCATCTTTACCGTGCTGAAGATCGCCGGGGTGGCCGCGGCGCTGATGGCGCTGACCGGCTGGGGGCCGGCCTTCCTGCACGAGCCGGACATGCTGCCCTTTTTGTTCGACAAGCTGGTGATCCCGGTGGGGCTGATCGTGCCCATCGGCGCCATCTTCCTGGCGCTGCTGATCAGCTATGGCCTGCTGGAGCTGATCGGGGTGCTGGTGCAGCCGGTGATGCGCCCCATCTGGCGCACCCCGGGGCGCAGCGCCATCGATGCGGTGGCCTCCTTCGTGGGCAGCTACTCCATCGGCCTGCTGATCACCAACCGGGTCTATCAGGCGGGGCAGTACTCGGCCCGGGAGGCGGCGATCATCGCCACCGGCTTCTCCACCGTCTCGGCCACCTTTATGATCATCGTCGCCCGCACCTTGGACCTGATGAGCGTCTGGAACCTCTACTTCTGGCTGACGCTGCTGATCACCTTCGTCGTCACCGCCATCACCGTGCGCCTGCCGCCGCTCGCCGGCATGAGCGACGACAAGCGCGATGGCGAGCCGGAGTCCGTGCCCGGCAAGCGCCTGTCCACCGCCTGGTGGACCGGCCTGGCGGTGGCCGAGCAGGCCCCGAGCCTGCATCGCAGCGTGGCGCTGAACTTCAAGGAGGGGCTGGTGATGGCCATCAGCATCCTGCCGTCGATCATGTCGGTGGGCCTGGCCGGCCTGCTGGTGGCCAAGTACACCCCGCTGTTCGCCTGGCTGGGCTGGCTCTTCTATCCCTTCGTGGCGGTCTGGGGACTGGCCGATGCGCCGGCCCTGGCCCAGGCGGCCGCCTCGGGGCTGGCCGAGATGTTCCTGCCGGCGCTGTTGATGGCGGAGGCGGAGTTCGTGGCGCGCTTCGCCGCCGGGGTGGTCTCGGTATCGGCGGTGCTGTTCTTCTCCGCCTCGATTCCCTGCATCCTCTCCACCAGCATCCCGCTCTCGGTGGGGCGCATGCTGGTGATCTGGTTTATCCGCGTGGCGCTGAGCCTGACCCTGGCGATCCCCACCGGCTACCTGGTGCAGGCGCTGGTTGGCGTGTAGCGCCCGCGCTGGCAGCGCAACGAAAAACGCCTCCCGGGTCTTGCCCGGGAGGCGTTTGCGTTTCCAGCGCCCGCCTAATCGCGACGGCTACTGACCGTGGAGCGCAGCTTGTAGCGGTCGCCGGGATGAATCAGCCGCGCATAGCTGATCAGCTGTTCGCCGGACCAGGTGCGGCGCACCATGCTCAAACAGGGGGTGGCGGTATCGATGGCCAGCCAGTCGGCGGTTTGGGCATCCACCAGCACCGCCTCGACGATATGCTCGATATCGGTGATGGGGCAGGCCGCCACCAGCACCTCGTTGGGGGTCTGGTGGCTGAAGTCGCTGGCCAGGTAGTCGGGGACCCAGCGCGGATTGACGTAGCGATTTTCCAGTTGGATGGGGATCTCGTCCTCGTAGTGCACCAGCAGGGTATGGAAGACCCGGCTGCCCAGGCGCATGCCCAGGCGCAGGGCCACCTCGTCGTCCGCCTCGATGGCCTCCCGGGTCAGCACCTCGTTGCGGTAGGCGTGGCCCCGGCCGCGCACTTCCTCGGCGATATTGTGCACGTCGAGTAGTGGCGACTCCGCCTTGCGATCGGTGACGAAGGTGCCGAGTCCCGGCTGGCGGGTCAGGTAGCCCTTCTGCACCAGGTCGCGGATCGCCTTGTTGGCGGTCATGCGGCTGACGCCGAAGTCCCGGGCCAACTGCTCCTCCGGGGGGATCTGGTGGTGGGCCGGCCAGTCGCCGCCGTGAATCTTCTCCAGCAGGTGCTGCTGAATCTGCAGGTAGAGCGGGGGGGAGCTACCCATGGGGTCGGTGTCCTTGCGCCACAAGCGAATGTCTATACAGCTAGTCTACCTGGCTTGCGGGGATCGGGCATCTCCAGCATTTGCCGGCGAGTCGGGCTGGCCTACACTGGATAAGTCATGCCTGATAAAAGGAACTTATCGATGGTTGCCCCAGCTTGTCATCACCACCTCCACGGTCATGGCCCCTGCTGCTGTGGATCGCCGCTGTTGCAGCAGTTTCATCGGCGGATCATGGCGGATCTCTCCCGTCGCCACTTCCTGGGCGGGTCTGCCGCCATGCTGGCGCTCTTCGCCGGCCTGAGGGCGCCGCGCCTGGTGGCCGAACCCTCCCGCCAACCCCGGGGGCCGCTGCTGTTGACCGGACTGCGCCTCTTCGACGGCAGCGGCACGCCGCCCCGGGAGGGCGTGGCCCTGCGTATCGAGGAGGGGCGTATCGCCGCCATTCTCTCGGCGGAGGAGGGGACCCGGCTCGAGATGGAGGGGGAACGCATCGATTGCGGTGGCCGGGTGGTGATGCCGGGGCTGATCGATGCCCACTGGCACAGCACCCTGGCGGCGATCACCCAGGCCGCCGCCATGACCGCCGACGTGGGCTATATCCATCTGGTGGCGGCCAGAGAGGCGGAGCGCACCCTGTTGCGGGGGGTGACCACGGTGCGCGACGCGGGCGGGCCGGCCTTCGCCCTGAAGCGGGCCATCGACGAGGGGCTGGTGGCGGGGCCGCGGATCTTCCCCTCCGGGGCGATGATTTCCCAGACCTCCGGGCATGGCGACTTTCGCATGCGCCACGAGGTGCCCCGGGGAAGCACCACGTCGCTCAACGAGATCGAACGCCAGGGGGTGGCGACTATCGCCGATGGGGAGGCCGAGGTGCTGCGGCGCACCCGGGAGCAGCTGATGCTGGGCGCCTCCCAGATCAAGCTGATGGCCGGGGGCGGGGTCGCCTCCACCTATGATCCGCTGGACAGCACCCAGTACCGGGAGGAAGAGCTGCGGGCGGCGGTGGCGGCCGCCGAGGACTGGGGCACCTATGTGATGACCCATGTCTATACGCCGCGGGGCATTCAGCGGGCGATTCGCGCCGGGGTGCGCTGTATCGAGCATGGTCAGCTCGCCGACGAGGAGAGCGTGCGGATGATGGCGGGGGAGGGGGTCTGGTGGAGCCTGCAGCCCTTCCTGATGGACGAGGACGCCAATGTCTATCCGGACGAGGCGCGCCGGGAGAGTCAGCGTCGGGTCTCCGAGGGCACCGAACGGGCCTATGCCCTGGCCGAGCGCTTCGGGGTCAAGACCGCCTGGGGCACCGATATCCTCTTCAGTCCCCAGAACACGCCCAGCCAGGGGCGCCAGTTGGCCAAGCTGACCCGCTTCTACGACCCCCTGACGGTGCTGGCCATGGCCACCGGTAACAACGGCGAGCTGCTGGGACTCTCCGGGCCGCGCAACCCTTACCCGGGCCGCCTGGGGCGGCTCGAGGAGGGGGCCCTGGCGGACCTGCTGGTGGTGGACGGCGACCCGAGCCAGAGCCTCGACTTCCTGGCCGACCCGGAGCCCCATCTGCGCCTGATCATCAAGGGCGGGCGCATCTATAAGGACAGCCTGGATCAGGCCAGGGCCTAGGTTTTTTCGAAAAGCGGGGAGTCAGCCCACCTTGTCGGCGTAGGGGACTCGGCCAGGGGGCCGCGCTCTCCGGCCAAGACCCATCTGCGCCTGATCATCAAGGGCGGGCGTATCTACAAGGACAGCCTGGACCAGGCCAGGGCCTAGGTTTTTTACGAAAAGTTGGGGGTCAGCCCACCTTGTCGGCGTAGGGGGCTCGGCCAGGGGGCCGCGCTCTCCGGCCAAGACCCATCTGCGCCTGATCATCAAGGGCGGGCGTATCTACAAGGACAGCCTGGATCAGGCCAGGGCCTAGGTTTTTTACGAAAAGTTGGGGGTCAGCCCACCTTGTAGGCATAGGGGGACTCGGCCAAGGGGCCGCGGCCCCCGGCCAGGGTCAGCGCCAGGTCGTGGAGGCCGTCCCACAGCGGCACCGGGCTGGCGCCCTTGATGGCCAGGTCGAGGCGCTGGGCGAAGAGCAGCAGCTTGTGCAGGCGCTTGGTGGGCAGGCGGTTCAAGGCCTGCTGGTAGGCGGGGCGACGCTTGTCGAAGATCGGCGGCTTCTGGGCCTTGCAGGCGTGTTCGAAGCTCTGCCCCTGGTCGAGGTGCTGGTAGAGGGAGAGCAGGGTGCGCAGCTCCCGGGTCAGCACCCAGAGCACCAGGGTCGCCTCCACCCCCTCGCCGCGCAGCCCGGCGAGGATCCGCGAGGCGCGCTCGCGCTCGCCGCGCAGGCAGGCGTCACTCAGGGTGAAGATATCGTAGCGGGCGCTCTCCTCGACGCCGCCTGCGATGGCCGCGGCGTCGAGGCGGGCCCCGGGGGGCATCAGCAGGGCCAGCTTCTGCAGCTCCTGGTCGGCGGCCAGCAGGTTGCCCTCGGTGCGCTCGCCGAGCAGCCGCGCCGCCTCCATGTCCAGGCTCAGGCCATGGCGGGCGGCCCGGTCGCGCAGCCAGAAGCCCAGGCGCTGGTGATCCACCGGCCACACCGGGACGAACAGGCCGAGCTTGTCGAGAGCCTTGAACCAGGCGCTCTTCTGCTCGCGGAAGTCGAGCTTGCCCATGCTCAGCAGGAGGATATTGTCGCTGCCCTCCAGCCCCTCGGCATAGGCCTTGAGCGCCTTGGAGCCCTCCTGGCCCAGTTTGGCACCGCCCAGGCGCAGCTCGATCAGCTTGGAGGAGGCGAACAACGACAGGCTGGCGCTGGCCTCCAGCAGTTGGCTCCACTGGAAGCCATTCTCCACATGCAGCACCTCCCGCTCCTCCACGCCCCGGGCGCGGGCGGCGGCGCGCACGGCGTCGCAGGCTTCCTGGTGCAGCAGGGGCTCCTCGCCGGCCACGATCACCACCGGCGGCAGCGCCTTGACCAGCGCCTCGGGGAGCTTGTCGGGAAAGACCTTCATTCTATCGCTCGCATCTCACCGCTCGTTCAGGGGGCGCAGGCGATCGAGCAGCCGCGAGGCGGCCTCGCGGCGCAGGTTGGCCTCGGCCTCGCGGCGCTGATCGTCCGCGGCCAGCAGGTTGGCCTCGTTGATATGCAGCCGTTGGCTGACGCTGAGGGTCTCCTGGGGCAGCAGGTAGGCGCCGTCCTCGACCCGCTGCACCGAGAAGGGCGCCTCGAGGATCAGCTCGATCTCGCGGTTACCGCTCTCCACCAGCCCCAGGGGACGTTCGCGGATTCGCTCGGCGCCCAGGTTGAGGCGCAGCGGCGCCGCCTCGTCCAGGCGGGTGCCGCCGCGGGTCAGGCGCTCGCGCACCGCCTGGGCCAGGTCGTCATTGGCGGCGGCCAGGTGCAGGGACTCGAGGCCGCTGGCGGCATCGAAGCCGCGCAGTTGGAAACCGCAGCCGCCCAGGCCGAGGCCGGCGATGCCGGCCAGGGTCAGGCGCAGAAAGTGACGCCGTTGCATCTTGGCTCTCCTTGGCCCATGGGAGGGGTGGGGCCTAGCCCACCACGATATTGACCAGCTTGCCGGGTACCACGATCACCTTGCGGACCGTCTTGCCCTCCAGGTGACGCTGGACGTTCTCGGCGCCCAGGGCCTCGGCCTCCACGGTCTGCTTGTCGGCATCCGGGGCGACCTGGATGCGCGCCCGCAGCTTGCCGTTGACCTGCACCACCAGCTCGATGCTGTCGCGGGCCAGGGCGGACTCGTCGAGGCGCGGCCAGGCGGCGTCGATGGCCGGCCCCTCGTGGCCCAGCTCGGCCCAGAGGGCATGGCCGATATGCGGGGTAATGGGAGCCAGCAACAGCACGCAGGCCTCCACCGCTTCCCGGGCCACGGCCAGGCCCTGGGGCGAGGTGTCGTCGAACTTGCCCAGGGTGTTGGTGAGCTCCATCACCGCGGCGATGGCGGTATTGAAGGTGGTGCGGCGACCGATGTCGTCGCTGGCCTTCTTGATGGTCTCGTGGGTCTTGCGGCGCAGGTCGCGCTGAGCATCATCGAGGGCGGCGGTGTCCAGCGGCGCCGGCTCGCCGGCGGCCAGGTGCTCGCTGGCCAGGCGCCACAGGCGCTTGAGGAAGCGGTTGGCGCCCTCGACGCCGGAGTCGGACCACTCGAGGGACTGCTCCGGCGGCGCGGCGAACATCATGAACAGGCGCACGGTATCGGCGCCGAAGCGCTCGATCATCGACTGGGGATCGACGCCGTTGTTCTTCGACTTGGACATCTTCTCGATGCCACCCATCTGCACCGGTTGGCCGTCATCGATCAGCACCGCGCTCACCGGGCGGCCCTTGTCGTCGCGCTTGACCTCCACGTCGGCGGGGTTGAACCAAGTCTTGGCGCCGTTGGCTTCCTCCCGGTAGAAGGTCTCGGCGATCACCATGCCCTGGGTCAGCAGGCGCTGGAAGGGCTCGTCGGAGTCGACCAGGCCGAAGTCGCGCATCAGCTTGTGGAAGAAGCGCGCGTAGAGCAGGTGCAGGATGGCGTGCTCGATGCCGCCGATATAGAGGTCCACCGGCAGCCAGTAGTTGGCGCGCTCGTCGAGCATGGCGTCCGGGTTGTCGGCGCAGCAGAAGCGCGCGTAGTACCAGGAGGACTCCATAAAGGTGTCGAAGGTGTCGGTCTCGCGGACCCAGCCATCGCCCAGGTCGGAGAACTCCGGCATCTTCTTTAGCGGCGAGCCGGAGGCATCCACGGTGACTTCCTGGGGCAGAGCCACCGGCAGCTCCTCGTCGGAGAGCGGCACGGTCTGGCCCTCGGGGCCGTACTTGACCGGAATCGGCGCGCCCCAGTAGCGCTGGCGGGCCACGCCCCAGTCACGCAGGCGGAAGTTGGTCTTGACCTCGCCGACGCCCTTCTCGGCGAGTTTGGCGGCGATGGCATCGAAGGCCGCCTCGAAGTCGAGGCCGTCGAACTCGCCGGAGTGGATCAGCCGGCCGTACTCGACGTAGGCGCCCTCGGAGAGATCCGGGGCCTGGCCGTTTTCGTCACTGATCACCGCCTCGATGGGCAGGCCGTACTTGGTGGCGAACTCCCAGTCACGCTGGTCATGGCCGGGCACCGCCATCACCGCGCCGGTGCCGAACTCCATCAGCACGAAGTTGGCCACGTAGACGGGGACCTCGCGGCCGGTCAGCGGGTGCACCGCCACCTGGCCGGTGGCCATGCCTTTCTTCTCCTTGGTGGCCAGCTCCGCCTCGGAAGTGCCGCCCCGGGCGCACTCCTCGCAGAAGGCGGCAAGCTCGGCGTTGCCTTCGGCGGCGGCACGGGCCAGCGGATGAGCCGCGGCCACCGCTACATAGGTGACGCCCATCAGGGTATCGGGGCGGGTGGTATAGACCGACAGCAGCTCGGCGGGGGTGCCATCGGCGGCCTTGATGTCGGAGCCCTCAGCGGGTTTGATCTCAAAGCTCAGCTCGACGCCGCGGGACTTGCCGATCCAGTTGCGCTGCATGGTCTTGACCTGCTCGGGCCACTCCACCTGGTCCAGGTCGGCCAGCAGCTCCTCGGCATAGTCGGTGATCTTGAGGAACCACAGCGGGATCTCCTTGCGCTCCACCAGGGCGCCGGAGCGCCAGCCGCGCCCCTCGATTACCTGCTCGTTGGCCAGCACGGTCTGATCCACCGGGTCCCAGTTGACGGTGGACATCTTCTTGTAGACCAGCCCCTTCTCCACCAGCTTGGTGAAGAACCACTGCTCCCAGCGGTAGTAGTCCGCGTCGCAGGTGGCGAACTCGCGGCTCCAGTCATAGGCGAAGCCCAGGGCCTGGAGCTGGTTGCGCATGTAGTCGATGTTCTCGTAGGTCCACTTGGCCGGCGGCACCTGGTTCTTGATGGCGGCGTTCTCCGCCGGCATGCCGAAGGCGTCCCAGCCCATGGGCTGCAGGACGTTCTTGCCCTGCATGCGCTGGTAGCGGGAGACCACGTCGCCGATGGTGTAGTTGCGCACATGACCCATGTGTAGCTTGCCGCTGGGGTAGGGGAACATCGACAAGCAGTAGAACTTCTCGCGATTGGCGTCTTCGACGGCCTTGAAGCACTCGTTCTTCACCCAGAACTGCTGGGCATCGCGTTCGATCTCATGGGGGTTGTACTGTGCGTCCATCGGTTCGGTCTGTCACCTTGTGGAGGGGGATGGCGTAAGCGTTGGCGAGTTCCAGGCGCCGCCGCAGCCTAGACTGTGCTACAACTGGCGAAACGGCGGCTTGGCACCATCGAATGGGGCACAAGCATACCTTAGTAAGGTCCTGTCAGGTAAGGGCCTGGCCCGGGGCCAGGCCGGTGGAACCAAGGAGCGCACCATGAGCGAGCACAAAGAGCGGGAACATCGGCTGCGGGAAGGCTATGAGCGCATGCTGGGGCGTCTTCAGCATGGCGCCGACGAGCTCTCCTGGGAGGCCCTGCAGCAGGAGCTGGACGAGGCGGTGGAGTTCGAGGCGGAGCTCAAGGAGTTCACCAAGGACGAACTCTCCCTGCTGCGGGCCTGGGTGGAGCGCGACCTGCGCGAGATGCGCCGCTACCTGGCGGCGGGGGGGCATGGCGTGGCCAGCTGGCTGGGCATCGACCTCTCGGTGCTGTCGCGCAAGGTCACCGATGCGCTCTTCTCCATCGCCGACCGCTCGGTGATCGAGCGCGAGCAACTGACCGACGATCTCGAGGCGGCCCGGGCCGACTACTGCGAGGGCGAGATCGCCGCCCCCGGGCGCATGGCCTGCGTGCACTGCGGCGCCACCGTGGACCTCGAGAGCGTGACCCGCCTGGAGCCCTGTCACCAGTGCGGGCACCGCTACTTCTCCCGGGCCCCCGAGGCATAGGGGGGAGCGGCTAAAGCAGGCGATCCAGCACCACGATTACTGCCACCACCAATAGCGACATCACCGCCGCATGGCCCCGGTTATGGCGCCAGGTCAGGGGGCGAGCAGCCGATCCAGCGCCAGGATCACCGCCACCACCAATAGCGACATCACCGCGGCGTAGGTCAAGTTATGGCGCATGGTGGCGTAACCACTGGTGCCGTAGCGCCCCTGCAGCGAGAGGTTGATCCCCGACAGGGGCCCCACGGCGGTTCCCACCCCCCAGGCCGCCAGGGCCACGAAGCCCAGCAGGGTCAGGCGGCTGCCCTCCAGGTCGAGCAGCGAGGCCAGGGTCGAGACCCCGATGATGGGGTGCAGCCCGGCGATGGCGCTGGCGATGATGGCCAGGTAGCTGAGCGCCGCCTCCCCGGCGCCGAAGTGCGCGAAGAGCACCCAGTCACCGCCGCTGGCGGCACTCACCCAGGTGGAGAGCCCCTGGGTGAAGAGGCCGGCACACAGGAACAGCGAAATCTCGCCACGCATCGCCGGTAGCCGCTGGCGGGCATGATCCAGGACGCGCCGGGCGGTCCAGCGTGGCCCCTTGGGCAGGTTGCTGGCCAGGGCCACCGTCGGCAGCAGGAAGGTGATCAGGCTGACGATGGAGAGCCCCGGGGTCAGGGCGTAGTGGAAGAGCAGCACCAGCGCCGCCATGGCGCTGGGCATCAGCAGATTGGTGGGGGTGAGGGCGTGGCCCGGTGTCCGGGAGAGGTCGAAGCGCCGCCCCAGCTCCAGGCAGGTCAAGGCGCCGGAGAAGAGCGCCAGGGGCAGCCCGAAGGCGAGGATCCAGCCGTAGCTCATGCCGGGGGCCACGGTGAGCGCCACCCCCATGGAGGCGAAGAAGGGCGACCAGAGGGCGGCACTGGAGAGGCCGCGGTTGAGGGTCAGCAGCTGCGGCGTGGTGAGTTCGCCCCGGGCGCGCAGACGATCCCCGACCATAAAGACCGTGGAGAGGTTGAGGATGGCGCCGAGCAGATGCACGCTGAGCCAGGTATGGGCGATACCGCGCCGGCCGGTGACCAGCCGCCTGGGGGCTGCCGGCGGTCGGGTGCCGAGCAGGCCGAGGAAGCTCACCCCCACCAGCATGGCCACCACATAGACATTGCCCTCCAGGCTGCGGGCCCAGTCGATGGCCGCCCCGTGGCGTAGCTGGCTGAGTAGCAGGAAGCCGCCCCCCAGCAGGGCCAGGGCGCCGGCCTGGAGGCGGGTGCGCCGGGGAATATCCCGCCACAGCAATGCCGTCGCCGCCCAGAACAGATAGCTGATCCAGCTGGCGGGCAGTGCTACAGGCGTCAGGTAGAGGATCTGGGCGATCAGGCCCAGCAGCAGCAGCAGGCCGGCGATGACCCGGCGCGGCGTGGGACGGGGCGGGGTGCCCTGGGGGGCGGGAACCGGTCGGGACACGGGGCCTCTCTTGCACAAGAACATCAGGACGACGGGAAGGTCGTCGCAAAGGTTAGCATCCTAGGGAAGTCCCTCTGAGGCGGCAAGCGCCGGCTTGACTCGCCGGGGAGCAAGGGAGAAAGTATTTTAAAACGCTGTTCGATTACTGTCTGTCGCCGCCTCTGCTGGGCAGGCGCCTGTCCGACCTCGAAGGAGCGAGTTATGTCGTCGTCATCGCGAGCCCCCAGCGACGCCGCCTCTCCGCGGGATCGCTATCCCGATGCCCTGCGCGCCGGCGCCTTGCTGGTGGTGGTCTTCGGCCACTGGTTGGCGACCCTACCGCGCCTCGAGGAGGGGCTGATGGTGGCCACCGACCACCTGCTGGTGGTCTGGGCCGGCGCCGGGGCGCTGACCTGGGTGTTGCAGGTGGTGCCGCTGTTCGTTTTCGTGTCGGCGGCGGTCAGCGCCGAGGGGGCCCAGCGGCGGCTGAGTCAGGGCGATCGACAGCTCCACTGGTGGGCGGGGCGCGCCCTGGGGCTGGCGCGGCCCACCGTCACCTACCTGGCGGTGTTGGCGGCGCTGTCGCTGCTGGCCCTCGTGACCGGCGGACGCTTCCTGGGCCTGCTCAATCACTCCCTGACCATTCACCTGTGGTTTCTGATGATGCTGCTGGGGGTGCAGGCGCTGCTGCCGCTGGGCGTCTGGGTCGATAACCGCTGGGGGCTCAAAGCGGTGGTGGCCCTGGTGGTGATCGCCGCCGGCGTTGACCTGCTGCGCGCCGGGATCACCGCCCCCGGACAGCTCCTGACTCTGGGCGAGCGGGTCACCGCCAGCGCCGGCGGTATCGGCTGGATCAATGTGGCGGCGGTGTGGCTGTTGCCCCAGCAGTTGGGCATCGCCTGGCGGCGCGGGCGCTTTGCGGGGGCCGGTGTGGGGATCGGCCTGCTGCTGCTCGGCCTGGGGTGGCTGGCCGCCGCCGTGGCCAGTGGCTACCCCCTGGCCATGGTCGATGGTCGCGTCGGCGCCCCCAGCAACCTGCTGCCGCCGACCCTGGCCCTGGTGGGGGTGATGTGGCTCCAGGTGGGTGCGGTGCTGCTCTTCGAGTCGCCGGCGCGGCGCCTGCTGGCCCGGCGTCCCATCGATCGCCTGGTCACCCTCCTCGGCGCCCTGGGCATGCCGCTCTATCTGTGGCACAAGCTCGCCGAGTTGCCGGCGGCCTGGGTGGGGGAACGTCTGGGACTGCCCATCGATGCCGGGGTGCCCGGGGAGGCCGGTTTCTGGCTGGGGCGGCTCTGGTGGCTGCTGCTGTGTGCCCTGACGGTGGCTCCGGTGATGGTGGCGGTGGTGAGCTTCGAGGTGCGGCGCAAGCGCGGCCTGGTCCAGGCCGGCGCCACGCCGGTGATCCTCGCCGGGGGCGCGGCCCTGCTGGGCGGGATCCTGCTGAGCCTGGCCCTGGGCGCCATGCCCGGCGCCCTGTTCGGCCTGGCGGGCGTGGTCGCCGCCTCCTGGCTGCTGCGGGCCCATCCCCAACCCGCCGAGAGGCTGAGCTAGCCCCAGTGCCTGGCCTCGGGGCTGCGCGCCGCTTCCAGCATCGCCAGCATGGAGCGGGCGGCGTTGGAGAGGGTGCGGCTCTTGTGCATCAGGTAGCCCAGGGGGCGCTGGATGGGGCGGTGGTCGATGGGCAGTACCTCGATCTCGTCGTCGATCAGGCTCTCCGGCAGCACGCTCCAGCCCAGGCCGATGGCCACCATCATCTTGAGGGTCTCCAGATAGTTGGTGGAGAGCGCCACCTGCACCTTGAGCCCCTCCCGGGCAAAGGTGTCGACGACGATGCCGCGGGTAAAGGTCAGGTGCCCCGGCAGCACCGCATCGAAGGTGGAGAGGGCCGAGAGCGGCAACTGTTCCCGGCCGGCCAGGGGGTGGTCGCGGCCACAGACGAAGCGCAGTTGGTCGACCCATACCGGCACCACGGTGAGATCGGGGGCGGGGGAGGGGGCCAGGGTCACCACCGCGAGTTCCAGTTCGCCGTCCAGCACGTCCTGATAGGCCTGCTCCGAGTCGAGGAAGCGCATGTCCAGGCGCACCTCCGGGTGGGCCTGGGTATAGGCCTTGAGGATCGGCGGCAGGCGGTGCAGGCCGATATGGTGGCTGGTGGCCATGGTCAGGCTGCCGCCCACGTCGCCGCTGAGGTTACCGATGGCGCGGCGGCTGTCGTCCACCATCACCAGGATCTGGCGAGCCCGGGGCAGCAGCAGGCGGCCCGCCTCGGTGAGGCTGACCCGGCGGCCGATGCGGTCGAAGAGGCGGGCGCCGACCTGGTCTTCGAGACCGGCGATGCGCTTGCTCACCGCCGGCTGGGTCAGGTGCAGGTGCTCGCCGGCCAGGGAGAAGGAGCCGTGGTCGGCCACGGCGAGAAAGGCCTGAAGGCTCTGGGTGTCCATTGCAAGGCTCCAAGGAGTGTTATCAGGGCTACCGAGGCTGGTATGGCGAGGGGCGCTGGGGACAGGCCGGAGCGGGGGTTTTTTGCCAGGGATGGCAAAAGTAGCGCCCAGGGAGGGGTTCACAGCGCCCCGCGATGGCCTGTCCCCAGGGTAGCCCCGGACCGCTATGCGGAAAGCGTGCCACCTGCGATAGCTTCGGGGATGTTATATCCCCATTGTATTCCATGTTGGAATCCAAAGGATAAAGAACATGAATTGATTTTATGGGTGGCGCCCCCTAGTCTCGAGGCATCAGAGAAGCGCGGGCAGCGAGCCCGCCCCTGGAGGAGACCCCCATGGCAGGCCAGACGCTCTACGACAAGCTGTGGTCACAGCACCTGGTAAAGGAACGTGACGACGGTACCGCCCTGATCTATATCGATCGCCACCTGCTCCACGAGGTGACCTCGCCCCAGGCCTTCGAGGGCTTGCGCCTGGCGGGCCGCCGGCCCTGGCGCCTGGACGCCAACCTGGCCACTCCGGACCATAACGTGCCCACCACCGTGGTGGAGCGGGCCCGGGGCAATGCCGGTATTCAGGACCCAGTGTCGCTGATCCAGGTGCAGACCCTGGACGACAACTGCGAAGCCTTCGGCATCGAGGAGTTCAAGATCAACGACGCCCGCCAGGGCATCGTCCATGTGGTGGGCCCGGAGCAGGGCGCCACCCTGCCGGGCATGACCGTGGTGTGCGGTGACTCCCATACCGCCACCCATGGCGCCTTCGCGGCCCTGGCCCACGGCATCGGCACCTCCGAGGTGGAGCACGTGCTGGCCACCCAGTGCCTGCTGGCCCAGAAGATGAAGAACATGCTGGTGCGGGTCGAGGGCGAGCTGGGCCTCGGCGTCACCGCCAAGGACATCGTGCTGGCGGTGATTGGCAAGATCGGCACCGCCGGCGGCACCGGCTACGCCATCGAGTTCGCCGGCAGCGCCATCCGCGGCCTCTCCATGGAAGGCCGCATGACGGTCTGCAACATGGCCATCGAGGCGGGCGCCCGGGTCGGCCTGATCGCTGTCGATGACACCACCATCGACTACCTCAAGGATCGCCCCTATGCGCCCAGCGCCGCCCAGTGGGAGGCCGCCGTGGCCGACTGGCGCGGCCTGGTCTCCGACGCCGATGCGCGCTTCGACAAGGTGGTCGAGCTGGATGCCGCCGAGATCGAGCCTCAGGTGACCTGGGGCACCAGCCCCGAGATGGTCACCGGCGTCTCCGGCGAGGTGCCCGACCCCGAGGCCCAGGCGGATGCCACCCTGAAGAGCGGCTACCAGCGCGCCCTGGAGTACATGGGCCTGGCGCCCAGGCAGAAGATCACCGATATCCGCCTCGACAAGGTGTTTATCGGCTCCTGCACCAACTCGCGCATCGAGGACCTGCGCGAGGCGGCCAAGGTGGCCAAGGGCAAGAAGGTCGCCGACTCCGTCCAGTTGGCCATGGTGGTGCCGGGCTCCGGCCTGGTGAAGCGCCAGGCCGAGGCCGAGGGACTCGACAAGGTCTTCGTCGAGGCGGGCTTCGAGTGGCGCGAGCCGGGCTGCTCCATGTGCCTGGCCATGAACGCCGACAAGCTGGGCGCCGGCGAGCACTGCGCCTCCACCTCGAACCGCAACTTCGAGGGTCGCCAGGGCTACGGCGGGCGCACCCACCTGGTGAGCCCGGCGATGGCCGCCGCCGCCGCCATCGCCGGTCACTTCGTCGATGTGCGCACCCTCGAATCGAACCGCGCCGCCCAGGAGGCCTGAGTCATGCAGAAATTCGAACGTCAGCAGGGGCTGGTGGCGCCCCTCGATCGGGCCAACGTGGACACCGATCTGATCATCCCCAAGCAGTTCCTCAAGTCGATCCAGCGCAGCGGCTTCGGCGTCAACCTCTTCGACGAGCTGCGTTACCTGGACGAGGGCCAGCCGGGCCAGGACTGCTCGGCGCGCCCCCTCAACCCCGACTTCGTGCTCAACCAGGCGCGCTACCAGGGCGCCAGCGTGTTGCTGGCGCGGCGCAACTTCGGCTGCGGCAGTTCCCGGGAGCACGCCCCCTGGGCCCTGGCCGACTTCGGCTTCCGGGTGGTGATCGCGCCGAGCTTCGCCGATATCTTCTATAACAATGCCTTCAAGAACGGCATCCTGCTGATCACCCTGGCGGAGGAGGCCGTCGACCGGCTGTTCCGCGAGGTGGAGGCCAGCGAGGGCTATCGCCTCGACGTGGACCTGGAGCAGCAGCGCATCACCACGCCGAGCGGCGAGATCCTCGAGTTCGCGGTGGACGCCTTCCGCAAGCACTGTCTGCTCGAGGGGCTCGACGATATCGGCATCACTCTGCAGGACGAGGAGGCCATCCACGCCTTCGAGCAGAAGCATCGCGCCGCCCGCCCCTGGCTGTTCCGCCAGGCCGGCTGAGCCGCCTATTCATCGATTCAAGGGAAGACACAGCTGATGAGCCGCAAGATTCTCGTTCTGCCGGGCGACGGTATCGGTCCGGAAATCACCCGCGAGGCGGTCAAGGTCCTCGAGGCCTGCCAGGCCAAGGGCCTGGACGTGACCCTGGAAGAGGGCCTGGTGGGGGGCGCCGGCTATGACGCCCATGGCGAGCCGCTGCCCGCGGTGACTCTCGACAAGGCCAGGGCCGCCGACGCCATCCTGCTGGGCGCCGTGGGCGGCCCCAAGTGGGATGCCCTGGAGGACCTGTCCAAGCGTCCCGAGAAGGGGCTGCTGGGCCTGCGCAAGAACCTGGGGCTGTTCGGCAACCTGCGTCCGGCGCTGCTCTACCCGCAGCTGGCCGAGGCCTCGACCCTCAAGCCCGAGGTGGTCTCCGGCCTGGACATCCTGATCGTCCGCGAGCTGACCGGCGGCATCTACTTCGGCCAGCCCCGGGGCATCGAGGAGCGCGACGGCGAGCGGGTCGGCTTCAACACCTATGTCTACTCGGAGTCGGAGATCGAGCGTATCGGTCGCCTGGCCTTCGAGATGGCCCAGAAGCGCGGCAAGAAACTGTGCAGCGTCGACAAGGCCAACGTGCTGGAGGTGACCATCCTGTGGCGCGAGATCATGGAGCGCCTGGCGCCGGAGTATCCGGACGTGGAACTCTCCCACATGTACGTGGATAACGCCGCCATGCAGCTGGTGCGCGCCCCCAAGCAGTTCGACGTCATCGTCACCGGCAACATGTTCGGCGATATCCTCTCGGACGCCGCCGCCATGCTCACCGGCTCCATCGGCATGCTGCCCTCGGCGTCCCTCAACGAGAGCGGCCAGGGCATGTACGAGCCCTGCCACGGCAGTGCCCCGGATATCGCCGGCCAGAATATCGCCAATCCGCTGGCCACCATCCTCTCGGTGGCCATGATGCTGCGCTACTCTCTGGGTGAGACCGCCCTGGCCGGCCGCATCGAGAGCGCCGTGGGCCAGGTGCTGGATCAGGGCCTGCGTACCGCCGATATCGCCTACCCGGGCACCCGCCAGGTTTCCACCACCGAGATGGGCGACGCCGTACTGGCCGCCTTCGAGGCGCTCTAAACGCGCCCTCGGTATTCCCGCGCCCGTGGCACCCGCGGGCGCCACCTCCCCTCGAGCGGGGAGGCACACATATTTTCAGGAGGACATTCACATGTTGAAAGTCGGTTTTGTCGGTTGGCGTGGCATGGTGGGCTCCGTGCTGATGCAGCGCATGGTGGAAGACGGAGACTTCAAGGGCATCGAGCCCATCTTCTTCACCACCTCCCAGGTCGGTCAGCCGGGCCCGGACGTCGGCGTGGAAGTGCCCCCCCTCAAGGACGCCTTCGACCAGGAGGCCCTCAAGGCCCTGGACGTGGTCATCACCTGTCAGGGTGGCGATTACACCCAGGCGGTCTATCAGGACCTGCGTCAGGCCGGCTGGAAGGGCTACTGGATCGACGCCGCCAGCACCCTGCGCATGGCGGACGAGGCGACCATCGTCCTGGATCCGGTCAACCGCCATGTGATCGATACTCAGCTGGCCAAGGGCGCCAAGACCTTCGTCGGCGGCAACTGCACCGTGTCGCTGATGCTGATGGGCCTGGGCGGGCTCTTCGAGGCCGGTATGGTCGAGTGGATGACCTCCATGACCTACCAGGCCGCCTCCGGCTCCGGCGCCAAGCATATGCGCGAGCTGCTCAACCAGATGGGCGCCCTGCGCGACAGCGTGGCCTCCGAACTCGCCGATCCGGCCAGCGCCATCCTGGATATCGACCGCAAGGTCACCGCGGCCATGCGCGGCGGCGACTTCCCCACCGAGAACTTCACCGCGCCGCTGGCCGGCAGCCTCTTGCCGTGGATCGACGTCAAGCGTGACAACGGCCAGAGCAAGGAGGAGTGGAAGGGCAGCGTCGAGACCAACAAGATCCTCGGCCTCGACAACAACCCCATCCCCATCGATGGCCTCTGCGTGCGTATCGGTGCCATGCGCTCCCATAGCCAGGCCTTCACCATCAAGCTGAAGCAGGACGTGCCCCTGGACGAGATCGAGGAGCGCATCGCCAAGCACAACGACTGGGTCAAGGTAATCCCCAACGACAAGGAGGCGACCATCGCCGACCTGACCCCGGCGGCGGCCACCGGCACCCTCAGCGTCCCGGTGGGGCGCCTGCGCAAGCTGGCCATGGGCGGCGACTACCTCTCCGCCTTCAGCGTCGGCGACCAGCTGCTGTGGGGCGCCGCCGAGCCCCTCAAGCGGATGCTCAAGATCCTCCGCGAACAGCAATAAGCGCCGGAAACGCGAAAGCCGCAAAACGCCTCCCCAGGGAGGCGTTTTGCATGATGGCTCCCTTGTACAGCGGCCGTTGAAACGCCCCGGGAAAGGCGGGGCGGAGAGCGGTATCTTGAGTGTTACACTGACAAACAGTGACACTTTAGCCATAGGTGGCCGCCATGAAACGCAAGCTCAAGGGTGCCGTGCTGCTCGGACTCTCCCTGGCCAGTCCCCAGGCGCTGGCCCTGGGGGTGGGGGCGCTGGAGGTGCACTCTCCACTGGGGGCGCCCCTGGAGGCCACCATTCCCCTCTATGATACCCAGGGGCTCGATCCGGCGGCCTTCCAGGCGCGCCTCGCCGATGCCCAGACCTATGCCCGCGCCGGCCTGGCCCGCAGTGAGCCGCTCCGCGACCTCGGCTTCCGGGTCGAGCGCCGCGGCGCCCGCCTGGTGCTGGCACTCGACTCGCGCCAGCCGATCAACGAACCCTACCTGGACCTGCTGATCGACCTGGAGTGGCCAGGCGGCCAGCAACTGCGTCAGATCACCCTCTTGCTGGATCCCCCGGACTACCGCCCCCTGGGGGAGCCCGCCGCGCCCCGGGTGCCGGCCACGCCCGCGACTCCGGCGCCTGCCGCGACACCCCGGACCGTTTCCTCGCCAGCCGCCCCCTCTCCGGCGGCGCAGGCCCAGGGTAATCCCGCCTTCGTGCGCTCCGGGGACACCCTCTGGGCGGTGGCCAGCCGGCTACGCCCGGATAGCGACGTCAGCATGCAGCAGATGATGCTGGCCCTGGTGGCGGCCAACCCCGAGGTCTTCCCCAACGGCAATATCAACCAGATGCGCGCCGGCTTTGCCCTGAGGGTGCCGGGGCGCGAGGGCCTGGTGGCGATCTCCCGGGCCGAGGCGGACCAGTTGGTGCAGGCCCATCACCAGGCCTGGGCCAATCGCGGCGGCGGCGCCCCGGCACCGGTAGCCATGCCGACGCTGGTTGCGGCGGTGGCGCCCCGGGCCGAGGCCGCCCGGGAAGCGCTGCCTCCCGAGAATGGTGAGGCCGAGGTGCAAGCCGAGGCCGAACCCGCCGCGGAGGTGTCAGGCGGCGAGACTCCGGCGCCCTCCGCCGAGTCGACGCCGGCAGCGCCCGCCGCCCAAGAGGCGGAAGGCGAGGCCGTGGCGCCAAGCGCCGGCGACGAGCAGGCCGCCCCGCGGCTGGTGCTGCTGAGCGATGCCGAGCTGGCGGCGGAGCAGGCGGTGGGTCAGGCCGACGAGGAGGGCGCCATCGAGCCGGCCTTCGGGGAGTCCGTCGCCGAGGAAGCGAAGGCGTCGGCCCTGGCCGCGGCGGATGGCCTGGCCGAAGGGGAAGACGTGGTCGAGGAGCGCGCTCCCACCCCAATGCAGAGTGGCGAGCCGCTGCTGGCCCAGTCGTCCGCGGCGGAGGAGGCCGGGCTCGCCGAGGAGCCCCGCCCCGCGACGGCGTTGGCCGAGCTGCGCGAGGAGCGTGATGAGCTGCGTGGCGAAATCACCGCCCTGCGCGACGAGATGGCCGCCCTGCGCGAGCAGTTGGCGGCCCTGGTCGCCGATGATGGTGGGGCCGATGGGGCCGGCCTCGGGGGGATCGTGCCGCCCGATAGCGCGACGCCTGCCGAGGGCGCCCCGGCTCAGAATCGTCCCTGGTGGGGAGCGATCTGGGCCGGTGCCCGGGATCATACTCTGGCCCTGGGCGGTGCCGCCCTGGCGCTACTGCTGGCGCTCTGGGCGCTGCTGCGCCGGCGTCGCGAGGAGGACGAGGGGCAGAGCTTCGCCGAGCTCTATGCGGCGAGCCCGGCGCCGGAGGCCCATCCGGCCTGGGCCGTGCCCGGACCGGCCCAGCCGGGGCGTAGCGCCCTCCCCGAGGCGGAGGCGATCAGCGAGGCGGATATCTTTATCGCCTATGGCCGCTATGACCAGGCCAGGGAATTACTGGAGGCGAGCCTGGCTCGGGATCCCAGCCGCGATGACCTGCGCCTGAAGCTGATGACGGTGCTGGTGGAGCAGCGCGACTGGGCGGCGGCGCGCCGCGAGGGCGAGCTGCTGAAGGCCCACGGTGACCCCGCCCTGGCCGCCGAGTTGGCTCGCCTGCAGACCCGCTGCCAGGCGGAGGCCGATGGCGAGCCCTCGGCTCCCGCCGAGCCCCAGGGGCCAAGCCCCGGTGAGCCGAGTGTCGATTCGTCCCAGGCCGACTCGGTGGAGCGGATGATCGATTATGGTCCCTCGCAGGATGTGGGAGACGAGCCCGGCGCCTCGGAGGCCGAGGCACCCCGGGCCGAGTCGTCGGAACGGGAGCGAATTATCGACTATCGCCCGCCCCAGATCGAGCCCGTCGAGCCCAAGGGCGAGACGCCCCAGCAGCCCGAGGTGGCCTTTACCGGCGATGACGAGGCGGCAGCGCCGCCGGCCGATGCGGCGATTCCCGCGGATTGGGAGGTGGAGGAGCTGGCCTTCCCGGCCGCGGATCTGGATAATGAAGCTCCCGCCGCTGCCCCGGCAGCGCAGCGGCTCCTGGCCGAGGCCCAAGCCTTGCTCGAGACGGGCGAGCGCGAGCGGGCCGCCGAGCTGCTGGCCCGCGTCGTGGCCGACGGCGATGACCAACGACGAGAGCAGGCGCGGGCCCTGATCGCCCAGCACAACCTCTGATGAGCCGATGCCCCTGTTCGAGCCCCTAGACGAGACCCGCCCCCTGACCGGACGCCTGGCCCTGGGCGTGGAATACGATGGCAGCGCCTACTGCGGCTGGCAGCGCCTCAAGCATGCCGCCTCGGTGCAGGCCTCCCTGGAAGAGGCCCTGTCGAGGGTCGCCGCCGCCCCGGTCAAGGTGCTGTGCAGCGGCCGCACCGACAGCGGCGTGCATGCCACCCGCCAGGTGGTGCATTTCGACCCGCCGGCGCCGCGCTCCCAGAAGGCCTGGGTGTTCGGCGTCAATGCCAACCTGCCACGGGATATCGCCGTGCGCTGGGTGCATCCGGTGCCCGACGACTTCCATGCGCGCTTCAGGGCCCTGGCGCGGCGCTACCGCTACGTGATCCTCAACCAGCCCAGCCGTCCGGTGCTGGAGCGCGCCAACGTCACCTGGTGTCGCGACCCCCTGGACGCCGAGGCCATGCACCGCGCCGCCCAGGTACTGGTGGGGGAGCACGACTTCTCCAGCTTCCGCGCCGCCGGCTGCCAGTCGAAGAGCCCCTGGCGCCATCTGCACTTTATCGAGGTGCATCGCCATGGCCCCCTGGTGGTCATCGACGTCCAGGGCAACGCCTTCCTGCACCATATGATTCGCAATATCGCCGGCGCCCTGGTGGCGGTGGGGCGCGGCGAGCAGGCCGAGACCTACCTGGCCGAGCTGATGACCCTGAAGGATCGCGCCCGGGGCGCCGTGACCGCCCCGGCCTGTGGCCTGCACTTCGTCGACTCCCTCTATGACGAGGCCTACGGGCTGCCCCGGGAGCCATTGGGCCCCAGCCTGCTGGCCTTCCTGGGCGAGTGGACCGGCGAGCGCCCCCTGCCCGACTGCCCCATGGTCGAGTACCGTCGCGGCCGCCCGGTCGCTTCCCTCACCGCCGCCGAGGAGTAAGCCCCATGTTGCAACGTACCCGGGTCAAGATCTGCGGGTTGACCCGCGAGGCGGACGTCGACGCCGCCGTGGCCGCCGGCGCCGATGCCCTGGGCTTCGTGATGTGGCCGGGCAGCCAGCGCGGCATCGATCTCGAGCGCCTGGCCGCCTTGAGCGCCCGGGTGCCGGCCTTCGTCACCCGGGTGGGGCTCTTCGTCGACCAGGAGCCCGAGCTGATCGCCCGCTGCGCCGCGCACCTGGACCTGCTGCAGCTCCACGGCAAGGAATCTCCCGAATTCTGCGCGGCCCTGCCGCGGCCCTGGATCAAGGCGCTGCGCATGCGTGAGGGGCTCGATCTGCATGGCGCGGCGGCGGACTACGCCGGCGCCCGGGCCCTGCTGCTGGACGCCTACAAGCCCGGCGTGCCGGGGGGTACCGGCGAGACCTTCGACTGGTCGCGGATCCCCGCAAGCCTGGCAAAACCTGTTATTCTCGCGGGAGGCTTGAGCGCCGACAATGTCGGCCAGGCGATCGCCGCGGTGCGCCCCTTCGCCGTCGATGTCTCCGGCGGGGTGGAGAGCGCCCCCGGGGTCAAGGACCCCGCCAAGATCGCAGCCTTCCTGCGCCAGGTATTCCTGAGCCATCCCATCCAAGCCCAAGCGACCCTGTGAGGTGTCTTTCGTGACCAAGTTCAGCGACCTGACCCGACTGCCCGATGCCCGTGGCCACTTCGGCCCCTACGGCGGCCGGTTCGTATCGGAAACGTTGAGCTTCGCCCTGGAGGAGTTGGAGAGCATCTACGCGAGCCTTCGCGACGATCCCGACTTCCAGGCCGAATTCGACCGTGACCTGGCCCACTATGTGGGTCGTCCCTCGCCGCTCTATCATGCCGAGCGATGGTCACGGGAACTGGGTGGCGCGCAGATCTGGCTGAAGCGGGAAGACCTCAACCACACCGGCGCCCACAAGGTGAACAACACCATCGGCCAGGCCCTGCTGGCCAAGAAGAGCGGCAAGCCGCGGGTCATCGCCGAGACCGGTGCCGGCCAGCACGGCGTGGCCACCGCCACGGTGGCGGCGCGCCTGGGCCTGGAGTGCGAGGTCTATATGGGCGCCGAAGACGTCGAGCGCCAGAAGCTCAACGTCTACCGCATGCAGCTGCTGGGCGCCAGGGTGATCCCGGTGGAGTCCGGTACCCGCACCCTCAAGGACGCCATGAACGAGGCGCTGCGCGACTGGGTCACCAACGTCGACAACACCTTCTATATCATCGGCACCGTGGCCGGCCCGCACCCCTATCCGATGCTGGTGCGCGACTTCAATGCCGTGGTGGGCCGCGAGGCGCGCCGCCAGTCCCTGGAGCAGATCGGCCGTTTGCCGGACGCCCTGGTGGCCTGCGTCGGTGGCGGCTCCAACGCCATGGGGCTCTTCTATCCCTTCGTCGAGGACGACGAGGTGAAGATGTACGGGGTCGAGGCGGGCGGCGACGGCGTCGAGACCGGTCGCCACGCCGCGCCGCTGGCCTCCAATGCGCCGCGCGGCGTGCTGCATGGCAACCGCACCTACCTGATGTCCGACGAGGCGGGGCAGGTCAGCGATACCCACTCCATCTCCGCCGGCCTGGATTACCCTGGCGTCGGCCCCGAGCACGCCCTGTGGAAGGACGTGGGGCGGGTCGAGTACGTGACCGCCAACGACGACGCCGTGCTCGAGGCGTTCCGCGAGCTGACCCGGGTCGAGGGCATCATGCCCGCGCTGGAGTCCGCCCATGCCCTGGCCCATGCCAAGGTGCTGGCGCCGACGATGCGCCCCGACCAGCATATCGTGGTCAACCTCTCCGGCCGCGGTGACAAGGACATCATGACCGTTGCCAAGCTCGACGGCATCGTAATCTAAGGACGCCCCGATGAATCGTATCGACCAACGTTTCGCCGACCTCAAGGCGCAGGGCCGCAAGGCCCTGATTCCCTACCTCACCGCCGGGGACCCGGGGCCCGAGCACACCGTGGGCTTCATGCATGCCCTGGTGGAGGCGGGTGCCGACGTGATCGAGCTGGGGGTGCCTTTCTCCGACCCCATGGCCGATGGCCCGGTGATCCAGAAGGCCTGCGAGCGCGCCCTGGCCAAGGGCGTGCGGCTGAGCCACCTGTTCGAGATGGTCGGCGAGTTCCGTCGCCAGGATGCCACCACTCCGGTGGTGCTGATGGGTTACCTCAACCCCATCGAGCGGCTGGGCTACGAGGCCTTCGCCGATGCGGCCGCGAGCGCCGGCGTCGACGGCGTGCTGATCGTCGACATGCCGCCGGAGGAGGCCGAGGAGCTGGGGCCGATTCTCAAGGCTCGCGGCCTGGCGATGATCTTCCTGGTGGCCCCTACCACCTCCGAGGCTCGGGCCGCTACAATATGCGCCCATGGCGAGGGCTATCTCTACTATGTCTCCCTCAAGGGGGTGACCGGCTCGGCCAATGTGGATGCCGGCGACGTGGCCAGTCACCTGGCGCCGCTGCGGCGCCTGACCGACCTGCCGCTGTGCGTCGGCTTCGGCATCCGCGATGGCGCCTCGGCGGCGGCGGTGGGGGGCGTCTCCGACGGCGTGATCGTCGGCAGCGCCCTGGTCAGCCGGATCGCCGAAGGGGGCGAGGCCCCGGAGGGCATCGCCCCGGTATTGAAGAAGGTGCTCGGCGAGATGCGCCAGGCCCTGGATGCCTGAGCCGTCGCGGCACTCGTATTGACTCACTGCAGGCCCGGCGATTGCCGGGCCGCCTATGATGGAACTCTTCTGTTATGAGCTGGCTTGACAAGATCGTGCCGTCCATGGGGCGCATTCAGCGCAAGGATCGCCGTGCGAGCGTTCCCGATGGCCTGTGGCGCAAGTGCCCCAAGTGCGAGGCGGTGCTCTACCTCCCCGAGCTCGAGAAACATCACAACGTCTGTCCCAAGTGTGACCACCACCTGCGCCTGACCGCCCGCAAGCGGCTGCAGTGGTTCCTCGACAAGGAGGGCCGCGAGGAGATCAGCGCCGACCTGGAGCCGACGGATCGCCTCAAGTTCCGTGACTCCAAGAAGTACAAGGATCGCCTGGTCGCGGCCCAGAAGGGCACCAGCGAGAAGGATGCCCTGGTGGCCATGCGCGGCAGCCTGGATGGCCTGCCGGTGGTGGCGGTGGCCTTCGAGTTCACCTTCATGGGCGGTTCCATGGGCGCCGTGGTGGGCGAGAAGTTCGTGCGCGCCGCCAGCCGGGCCCTGGAAGAGGGCGTCCCGCTGGTCTGCTTCGCCGCCTCCGGCGGGGCGCGGATGCAGGAAGCGCTGTTCTC